>CALKHM010000068.1 GCA_937988695.1 uncultured Microbacterium sp.
CAACGACGTCGAGGACTTCGACGCCATCTGGCGCTTCCTGGGCTGGACCAACGGCGCCAAGCCCGGCGCGGAGCTGATGGGCAAGCTCGATGCCACCGGGCTCACCCCGGCGGACAAGGCGTTCTACCCCGAGGCCCGCGACGCGGTGATCTCGATGGGGATCGTGCGGCGGAAGAAGAAGGATGTCGCCGCCGACCTGCCCGACAAGCTCATCGCCGATCTGCCCGTCGAGCTCGACGACGAGTTCGGTCGGTCGATCCGCCAGGCCGAGCAGGAGCTCGGCCAGCGCCTGGCCGCCCGCTACCGCCGCATCATCGAGGCGCGCGGCGACCGGGGACGGTCACCGGGCGAGGTCGACGACGACATCGTGCGCCTGGTCGCGCAGAACGAGCTCGACGAGTCGAAGGCCGCCGGCACCGGCACCGAGAACGTGTTCACCATGGTGCGCAAGATCGGCCAGGCCAAGGCTCTGCTGGCCGCCGACTACGCGGTGCAGCTGCACCGGTCGGTCGGCAAGGTGGTGTTCTTCGCCAAGCACATCGATGTGATGGATGCCGCGGAGGCGCACTTCACGGCCTCGGGCGTGCGCCATGTGTCGGTGCGCGGCGAGCAGTCCACGCCCGCGCGGCAGGAGGCCATCGACGCGTTCAACAACGACCCGGATGTCGGCTTCGCGGTCTGTTCGCTGACCGCGGCCGGCGTCGGCCTGAACATGCAGGCGGCGTCCAACGTCGTGCTCGCCGAGCTGAGCTGGACCGCCGCCGAGCAGACGCAGGCCATCGACCGCGTGCACCGCATCGGGCAGGACGAGCCGGTGACCGCGTGGCGGATCATCGCCGCGCACACGATCGATACGAAGATCGCCGAGCTCATCGACTCCAAGCAGGGCCTGGCCGCCCGCGCTCTGGACGGGGCCGCCGTCGCCGACGGCAACAACGACTCCGTGCAGCTGTCCGCGCTCATGCACCTGACCCGGCAGGCGCTAGGGGCCGACTGACCCGGTTCCGCGTCGTCATCCGGTTCGGGGGCAGGGGCCGACTGACCCGGTTCCGCGTCGTCATCCGGTTCGGGGGCGCGGGCCGTCAGGCCGGGGGATGCCGGCACCCGGGCTCGAGCGCAGGTCCCCGCCGTCCGGGCGTCGAGCCTGCGATCGCGGGCGGGCGCGACCACGTCCGGGGCGTGTGACAGGGCTCGGCATCCGGCGCTAATGTCGATTCTGGCGACGTTGCCGGCATCCTCCCATTCCTGACGCAAGGACCTCCATGAAGATCGGCATCCTGACCAGCGGCGGCGACTGCCCCGGACTGAACGCGGTGATCCGCGGCGTGGTGCTCAAGGGCACCACGACCTACGACATGGAGTTCGTGGGCATCCGGGACGGCTGGCGCGGCGTGGTGGACGCGGACTTCTTCCCGCTGACACGCCACGAGGTCAAGGGGCTCTCGAAGGTGGGCGGCACGATTCTCGGCACCAGTCGCACGAACCCCTACGAGGGCTCGCGCGGAGGTGCGGAGAACATCGCCAAGACGTTGTACGGGCACCGGATCGACGGCATCATCGCGATCGGCGGCGAGGGGACCCTGGCTGCGGCGAACCGGCTGTCGTCTGACGGCATCAACGTGCTGGGCGTGCCCAAGACGATCGACAACGACCTGCGTGCCACCGACTACTCGTTCGGGTTCGACACCGCGGTGAACATCGCCACCGATGCGATGGACCGGCTGCGCACCACCGGCGACTCGCACCAGCGCTGCATGGTCGCCGAGGTCATGGGGCGCCACGTCGGCTGGATCGCCCTGCACGCGGGCATGGCCGCCGGCGCCCACGCCATCTGCATCCCTGAGGTGCCGATGTCGATCGACGAGATCTGCGAACTGGTGACCCGCGCCCACGACCGCGGTCGTGCGCCGCTGGTCGTCGTCTCTGAGG
The DNA here is from genome assembly GCA_937988695.1 of uncultured Microbacterium sp. Taxonomy (GTDB): domain Bacteria; phylum Actinomycetota; class Actinomycetes; order Actinomycetales; family Microbacteriaceae; genus Microbacterium. The sequence continues at coordinate 1,930 of CALKHM010000068.1, forward strand.
GCTTCACCCTCACCGGGATGGAAGAGGCGTACAGCGACAAGGGCCTGGACGCCTTCAACCGCCCGCGCCTGGGCGGCATCGGCGACGTGCTGGCGCCGGAGATCCAGCGCATCACCGGCATCGAGACGCGGGCGACCGTGCTCGGCCACATCCAGCGCGGCGGATCGCCCTCCGGCTTCGACCGGGTGCTTGCCACCCGGCTCGGCCTGCACGCGGCCGACGCGGTCGTCGAGGAGTCCTGGGGTCAGATGGTGGCCCTTCGCGGCACCGACATCGTGCGCGTGCCGTTCGCCGAGGCGCTGGGCGAGCTGAACACCGTGCCGCGCTATCGCTACGATGAGGCCGCCGCACTGTTCGGCTGATGAATGCCGGATGCCGCGGGTCGCGGCATCCGGCACGGGCGAACCCGAGCACTGCCACCGCGCGCGACGGGTCAGCCGGCGACCCCCAGCACGTCCAGCAGCCACGCCAGCTCGTACGCGCGCTCGCGCCAGGCGTTGTAGCGCCCGCTGACGCCACCGTGGCCGGCGACCATCTCGCACTTCAGCAGCGCGTCGGCTCCGGCCTCGCGCAGCGCCGCGACCCACTTGGCAGGCTCCACGTACAGCACGCGGGTGTCGTTGAGCGAGGTGACGGCGAGGATCCGCGGGTATGCGGCATCCGCGCGCACGTTCTCGTACGGCGTGTACGACTTCATGTACTCGTACACCGCCGGGTTGTGCAGCGGATCACCCCACTCGTCCCACTCGATGACCGTCAGCGGCAGCGACGGATCGAGGATCGAGGTGAGCGCGTCGACGAACGGCACGTCGGCCAGCACGCCGGCGAACAGCTCGGGCCGCATGTTCGCGATCGCGCCCATCAGCAGGCCCCCCGCCGACCCTCCCTCGGCCACCAGGCGCGCCGGCTCCGTGTAGCCGCCGGCGATGAGGTGCTCGGCGCAGTCCAGGAAGTCGGTGAACGTGTTGCGCTTGAGCATCGTCTTGCCGTGCTCGTACCACTGCCGGCCCATCTCGCCGCCGCCACGCACGTGGGCTACGGCGAAGACCACGCCGCGGTCCAGCTCCGACAGCCGCGCGACGGAGAACCCCGGTTCGATGGAGTGCTCGTACGACCCGTAGCCGTACAGGTGCAGCGGGCGGGGCCCGTCGCCGGGCGCGCCGAACGATCGCTTCCACACCAGCGAGATGGGCACCTGCGCGCCGTCGTGTGCGCGCGCCCACACGCGCTCCTGCCCGTACTGAGCGGGATCGTATCCGCCCAGCACCGGCTGACGCTTGCGCAGCAGCTTCTCACCGGTGGCCACCACGTAGTCGTACACGGTGCTCGGCGTCACGAACGACGCGTAGCCCAGCCGGATCACCGGGGGAGCCCACTCCGGGTTGCCGGCGGTGCCCGCCGCGTACAGCGGCTCGTCGAAGGCGATCTCGTCGATCCGGCCGGTCGGGTAGTCGAACAGGCCGAGGCGGGCCAGTCCTTCGCGCCGGTAGCCGATCACGCCGAAGTCACGGAACGTCGACAGGCCCAGCAGCCGCCGGCCGGGCTCGTGGGGCACCACGACGGCGGGAGGTGCGGACGGGTCGGATGCCGGTACCCGCGCGAGCTCGAAATCCAGCGCGTCGTCCCGGTTGTGCAGGATGTACAGCACGTCCTGTCCATCGACGACGGCGTGGTCGCTGTCGTACTCCACCCCCTCGGAGCGCGGCCACACCACCCGCGGCGCGGCGCGCAGATCCGCGGCATCCACCAGCCACTCCTCGGACGTGATCGACGAGCCCAGCCCGATCACCAGGTACTTGTCGCTGCGGGTGAAGCCCGCGCCCACCCAGAACCTCTCGTCGGGCTCGTGGAACAGCTGCGCGTCGTCGGCGACGGGCGTGCCCAGCTCGTGCAGCCACACGGTGTCCGGGCGCCAGGCGTCGTCGACGGTGAGATACACGATGAACCGGCTGTCCGGCGAGAACGAGGCTCCCGCCGAGGTGTTCTCGATCTCGTCGGGCAGGTTCTGGCCGGTTGACAGGTCGCGCACCTTCAGCGTGTACCGCTCGTCGCCCTCCACGTCCACGGCGTACAGCAGCAGCCGGCCGTCCTTGGACACCTCGAAGCTGCCCAGCGAGAAGAACTCGTGGCCGGCAGCCTCGACGTTGGCGTCCATCAGCACTTGCTCGCCGGGCACGTCGGTGTCGGTGGACAGCTCGGGCGGGGTCCAGTCGTCGGGAGAGGCCAGCGGTGCGCGGCAGTGGATGCCGTACTGCTTGCCCTCCACGGTGCGGCCGTAGTACCACCAGTCGCCCTGGCGCGTGGGCACCGACAGATCGGTCTCCTGTGTGCGGCCCTTGATCTCGCCGAAGATCGCCTCGCGCAGCGGTGCCAGATGCGCCGTGCGCTGCTCGGTGTAGGCGTTCTGCGCGTTCAGATGCGCGATGACCTCCGGATCGTCCTTCGCGCGCAGCCACTCATACGGGTCCAGGAAGGTGTCGCCGTGATGGGTGCGCGCGACGGGCCGGCGCGGGGCGATCGGAGCGGTTGCGGGTGCTGCGGAGCGAACGTCGGTCACAGACCCACGGTAGTCGCCGTCGGCGGCACCGGCCGTCTGCGAGCGGTTCACACAATCGGGGTGGGCGTGAGAGGATCGTCCCTAGGCCCGGGCAGCCGGGGACCACAGCCTTCGTGAACTCTTCGTTCGCACCGCCGGCTCGACCGGCATCCCTCGATCCCTCATATCTCGGAAAGCGAACGGTGGAAACCGCAGCCCTGATCGTCGTGCTGGTCATCGCGCTGGCCCTCTTCTTCGATTTCACGAACGGATTCCACGACACCGCCAACGCGATGGCGACGCCCATCGCCACCGGTGCGCTCAAGCCGAAGGTGGCCGTGGGACTAGCTGCCGGCCTCAACCTCGTCGGCGCGTTCCTGTCCACGGAGGTCTCCCAGACGGTCTCGCACGGACTCATCCGGGAGAGCCAGATCGACCATCTGGCGTTCCTTCCGCTGATCTTCGCCGGGCTCATCGGCGCAGTGGCCTGGAACATGCTCACCTGGCTGCTGGGCCTGCCGTCCAGCTCCTCGCACGCGCTGTTCGGCGGCCTGATCGGCGCGACGCTGGTCGGCTTCGGCGTCGCGGGCGTCGATTTCGGCGTGCTGCTGAGCAAGATCATCCTGCCTGCGGTGCTCTCGCCTCTGACGGCCGGGATCATCGCGTTCGTGGTGACGCGGCTCGCCTATGGCATCACCCGTCGGTACGACGGCAAGCCCGACGGGCGCAGCGGTTTCCGGTGGGGGCAGATCTTCACCTCGTCGATGGTCGCGCTCGCGCACGGCACGAACGACGCGCAGAAGACGATGGGCATCATCACGTTGGCCCTGATCATGGCCGGCTGGCAGAGCCAGACCGAGGCCGAGCCGCATATCTGGGTGATCTTCGCGTGTGCGTTCACGATCGCGCTGGGCACGTATCTGGGCGGGTGGCGCATCATCCGCACCCTCGGCAAGGGGCTGACCGATGTGAAGCCCGCGCAGGGCTTCTCCGCCGAGACATCGACGGCCGCCACGATCCTCGCCTCCAGCGCCCTCGGCTTCGCGCTGTCGACGACACAGGTGGCGTCGGGCTCGGTGATCGGATCGGGCCTGGGCCGCCGCGGCTCGAAGGTGCGCTGGGGCACCGCCGGCAAGATCGCGGTGGGCTGGTTGCTCACGCTGCCGGCCGCGGGCCTGGTCGGCGCGCTCGCCGCGCTCATCGTGCGGTGGCTGGGTCCGTGGGGCATCCTCGTCGACGCGGTGCTGGCCCTGGTCATCATCGTGGCGCTGTTCCTGCGCTCGCGTCGCGACGCGGTCACCGCGGCGAACGCCATGAGCGACGTGGCCGAGTCGGGTCGTGCGGTCAAGGTCAAGAAGAATCCGCCGCCCACGCGCCGCCAACGTGCGATCCTCCGCGAACAGGAACGGCAGAAGGCCGAGGAGAAGGCACGGCGCAAGGCCGAGGAGCGCGAACGCGAGCGCCGCCGTCTGGACGAGCAGGCACGCGCGAAGGCGGAGAAGAAGGCCAGGGCCAAGGCCGACGCGAAGAAGAGCTCCGACGAGAAGAAGAAGTCGGACGCCAAGAAGAAGGCCGATGCCCGCGCGCACGCCGGCGGCAAGAAGAAGGCCGATGACGCCGCGAAGAAGACGGTTGGCACCCCGAAGAAGAAGGCGGATGACGCGGCCGCGGGCGACGGCAAGAAGAAGGCGTCGACAGGAAAGGGGCCGAGATGAGCGTGGCGATCGACTGGCTGGCGTTCCTGCGCGTGTTCCTGGTGGCGCTGGTGGGGGCGCTGCTCGTGGTCGGTTTCTACTCCACCGGGCTGCGCCTGCTCGTGCGTGCGGGCCGCGTGCCGGTGGTCGCTCCGGCCGAGTTCACCGACGCCATCACCGTGATCAGCCCGAAGCAGGCCGCCCGTGCGGAGAAGGCCGCGGCGAAGGCCGCGAGGAAGAGCCCCCTGAGCGACGCGCAGAAGATGCTCGCGCGCATCGGCGCGTACGCGTCGTTCACCCTGTGCGGACTGGCCGTGGCGGCCGGCATCCTGCTCATCGTGCTGCACTGAGCCCGCCCCCGGGGTGCGCCAAATTCACATGAATTGGCCGAGTGCACATCAAATTTCCGGCGGTTTGA
>CALKHM010000069.1 GCA_937988695.1 uncultured Microbacterium sp.
CTTTCCCTACACGACGCTCTTCCGATCTGTTCGGGCAAGTCCACCCTGATGAACATCCTGGGCTGCCTGGACGTGCTCACCGAGGGCTCGTACCGGCTGGGCGGCAAGGATGTCGAGCAGCTCAGCGAGGTGGCGCTGGCGAGGGTGCGCAACCAGCAGATCGGCTTCGTGTTCCAGCAGTTCCACCTGCTGCCGAGCCTGTCAGCCGTGCGCAACGTCGAGCTTCCCCTGGTGTACGGTCGGGTGGACAAGGCGCAGCGGCGCGAGCGGGCCGAGCTCGCGCTGGAGCGCGTCGGGCTCGGCGACCGGCTGCACAACCGGCCCGGTGAACTGTCCGGAGGCCAGCAGCAGCGAGTGGCGGTGGCCCGGGCGCTGGCGGGCGATCCGACGATGATCCTGGCCGACGAGCCGACCGGAAACCTCGACTCGGTGTCCACCGAGGAGGTGCTCGGGCTGTTCGACCAGCTGCACGAGGCGGGCCGCACGATCGTGCTCATCACCCACGAGCACGATGTCGCGCGACATGCGCGGCGCATGATCACGGTCCGCGACGGGCTCATCGTCTCCGACGCCGCGACCGAGGAGGTGGCCGCGTGAACTGGTCCGAGACGCTGGCGACCTCGTGGCACGCCATCCGCTCGCACACGCTGCGTTCCCTGCTGACCGTGCTGGGCATCCTCGTCGGCATCGCCGCCGTCGTCGTGACGGTGGGGCTGGGCCTGGGCACGCAGAAGGACGTCAGCGCCCAGATCAGCGCCCTGGGCAGCAATCTGCTGATCGTCTCCCCCGGCTCGAGCACCGACTCCAGCGGCATCCGCGGTGGCTTCGGCTCGGCCGCGACGTTGAAGGCCACGGATGCCGAAGCCCTCGAGTCGTCCATCGCGGCCCCGGACGTGGCCGCCGTCGCCCCCGAGAAGAGCTCCTCGCTGTCGTTGGCGGCCGGCACCACGAACTGGACCACGACAGTCACCGGCACGACCACCTCCTGGCCGAAGGTGCGCTCGCGCACGCTCGCGACCGGCTCGTTCTTCACCTCGGCGCAGTACGACGACGAGGCACACGTGGCGGTGATCGGACCGGAGACCGCCACCGAGCTGTTCGGCACCACGGCCGTGGTCGGCCAGTCCGTCACGATCGACGGCACCGACTTCCAGATCATCGGCGTCCTGGCCCCGGCCGGCTCCAGCTCGTCGACGAACCTCGACGACGTCGCGATCATCCCGCTGTCGACGGCGGCCGACACCGTCATGGGCGGCACGAACGCCGACAGCGTGTCGACGATCTACGTCAAGGCGGCATCCGACGCGGTGCTCTCGGCCGCCTACCAGGAGACGACGACGATCCTTGACAACGTCCACGGGATCACCACCGCGTCCGCCGCCGACTTCACGGTCTCCAGCCAGGACGCCCTCGTCGACACGGCGACATCCATCTATCGCACGCTGACCGTGCTGCTGACCGGGATCGCGGCCCTGTCGCTGCTGGTGGGCGGCATCGGCGTCATGAACATCATGCTGGTCTCGGTCACCGAGCGCACCCGCGAGATCGGCCTGCGCAAGGCGCTGGGCGCACCTCCCGGCGCGATCCGTCGCCAGTTCCTCATCGAGGCTGCGATCCTGGGCCTGGGCGGCGGCGTGCTCGGGGTGGTCGTGGGGGTCGCCGCCACCTGGGTGCTGCCATCGCTCATCGGCAGCTCGGTCATCGCCTCGGCACCCACCGTGGTGCTCGCCCTGGTCGTCGCCGTCGCGATCGGCCTCGTGTTCGGCGTGTACCCGACGACCCGGGCCGCTCGCCTGACCCCCATCGACGCACTTCGCAGCGAATGACGAAAGCAGAGACAGCCATGCGAACCCCTCACGCCCCCCGACGCCGTACCGCCCTGGTCGCCTCCCTGCTGGGTGGCGCCGCCGTCGTGCTGGCCCTGGCCGGATGCGCGGCCACCGCCATGGTCGCCCCCACTCCGGCGAGGTCCGTACAGGCACGGCAGGGCGCCGGCGGCCCGAACGGCCAAGGCCGCGGCGGGGTGTTCGGGCTCATCGCCGCCGCGCAGAACGGCGTGCTGCAGGTGCAGGGCGACGGCGAGCAGACCACCGTGCGCTACACCGGCGCCACCACCGTGCAGCGCGCGACGACGCAGAAGGCGTCGGCCATCGCGATCGGCGACTGCATCATGGCGGTCACCACGCGGAATGCGGATGCCGCGACCTCGATCACGGTCACCGCGGCCAGCGCCGGCGGCACGTGCACGAACGGATTCGGCGGATTCGGCGGATCACGACCGAGCGGCGCTCCCACCGCCCTTCCCTCGCCCGGCGCGTCGTACAGCGGCAGAGGCGGCGGGTTCGGGCGGGTCACGACGGGCAAGGTCATCGCGGCGACCGCCTCGTCGCTGACCGTGCAGGCCACCGCGCGCGATGGATCGACCACCTCCGAGAAGGTCGCCTTGTCGTCTGCCACGACCGTGACGGTCACGAAAGCCGCCTCCGTGAAGGACATCGCACGGGGACTGTGCGTGCGCGCGAACGGGAAGGCCGACGACAAGGGCGGATTCGATGCCACGTCGCTGACGCTGTCTGCCGCGTCGTCGGACGGCACCTGCACGTCGGGGTTCGGCTTCGTCGGACGCGGCCAGCGGCCCGGCACCGGACAGACCGGCACAGGGACGACGAATGGCTGACGACATCGCACAAGACCACTCGCGACACGGACTGGCAAGGCTCCTCGCGTCGCCGCGACATCGGCTCATCGCGGGCGGCCTCGCGGCTGTCCTGGTGATCGCCACCGGCACGGGCGTCGCCTTCGCGACGACCCGTGGCGAAGGCGGGCGCTACCGCACTGCCCTCGCCACGCTCGGCGACGTCTCCGAGACGCTGGCCCTGACCGGCCAGGTGTCCTCGGCCGACAGCGCCGCCGCCGCGTTCCAGGTCTCGGGCACCGTCGGCTCGGTGCTGGTCGCGCTCGGCGACAAGGTCACGGCGGGCCAGAAGCTCGCAACGCTCGATGGGACGTCGCTGCACGACGCCGTGACCACGGCACAGAACGCCCTCGCCACGGCGCAGCAACAGCTGGAAGACGACCTGGACGCGCAGAACACCGGCACGACCTCGCCCTCCGCGTCGGACTCGGCGGCGACGGCGACGCCCTCCGCGACGGGTCCTTCGACCTCCCGCCCGGCGGCGTCCTCCGCTCCGTCCGCCCGCGGTGCGCTGACGGCCGCGCAGAAGATGGTCGAGGCCGCGCAGAAGACGCTGCTCGCTCAGTACGCCGTCTCCTCCCAGGCCCAGTCCGCGTCCGGGCAGGCGGCGGCAGCCGCGCAGCAGGTCTGCGCCCCGTTCCTCGAGGCGAAGATCAGCACGGCCGGCACCCCGACGGCATCCGCGTCGCCCTCACCGACCCCGGACGGCACTGCGGCGCCGGAGGGCACAACGACGAGCGGAAGCTCGTCATCGGACATGTTGGCCGCCACCCCGTCGCTGCTCACCGACTGCCAATCCTCGATCACCGGCACGCTGGCCGCGCAGAAGGCCACCGCTGCCGCCCAGGAGCGGCTGCAGTCGGATGCGACGGCGCTCGACGACGCCGTCGCTGCCCTGCAGAAGGCGACGCTCGCGAGCGATGCGCGCACCACCACGACCCCCACTCCCTCGGCGAGCCAGGGCTCGTCGCCTCGGACGTCGTCATCGACGGGTGGCAGGACCGTCACCGCCGAGCAGATTCTCGCCGATCGCGCGCGGATCGACTCCGACCAGGCGGCGGTGGCCGTGGCACAGCAGAACCTCGGGTTCACGACGTTGACCAGTCCCATCGCCGGCACGGTCGTCGATGTCGCGCTGACCGCCGGTCAGGCCGTGTCGGCGTCGTCGGCCTCCGCGACCATCACCGTGCAGGGCGACGGCGGATATATCGTGACCTCGACAGTCCCCCTGGCGAAGATCGCGAAGGTGCACAACGGCCAGAAGACGCAGATCGTGCTGCCGGCGTTCGGCAAGACCTACGCGGGAACCATCGCCTCGGTCGGCGTTGCGAACGTCTCGCAGACATCCACGCCCTCGTACTCGGTCACGGTGGCCGTCGATGCCGGAGGCGACGCGCTGCGCATCGGCGCGACCGCCCGCGCCACGGTCACCGTCGCCACCGCGCAGAATGTGCTGACGGTGCCGACCTCGGCCGTGACCTTCTCGGGATCGGACGCCTCCGTGCGGGTGCTGAGGGACGGCAGCGCGATCCGCACCGCCGTCGAGGTCGGTGCCGTCGGCGCCGAGCGTATCGAGGTCGCCAAGGGCCTGACCGCCGGAGAGCCCGTGGTGCTCGCCGACCTCGACGAGCAGATCGCCACCGGTTCCAGCAACGGCCTGACCGGGTTGAACGGGACGCGGCGGTTCCGCAGCTTCTCCGGCACGGGTCTCATCGGCAGCGGGTTGACGGGAACCGGCCTCACCGGAACAGGGTTCGCCCGCACCGGGGCGGGAACCGGCACTGCCCGCACCGGCGGGTGACGCTCACACCGGCTCAGAGCTCGTCGAGTGCCCGCCGTGCGGCGTCCAGCGCCGCGCCCCCGTAACCGCGCCGTGCCAGCTGCCCGGCCAGCCGGCGCAACGCGACGTCATGCTCGAGGCCGCGCATCGTGCGCGCCTTCTGCCGCGCGAACTCCAGTGCTCGTTCGGCGTCGTCGTCGGGCAATGCGGCCAGCACGGCATCGGTCACGTCGCGCGGGATGCCGCGCTTGGCGAGACTCTGCGCGATGACCAGGCGGCCCTGCCCCTTGCGCTCCGCCGCGCCACGGGCCAGCTGCTCTGCCAGCGCCAGATCGTCGAGATATCCGCGCCGGACGAACACGTGCAGCAGAGTGTCGATGTCGTGCGGCTCGAGATCGCGCTCGGCGAGCACGGCACGCGCCTCCGACACCGACAGCTGTCGCGTGCGGAGCTTGCGCAGCAGATTCCGCTCGGCGATCTCCGCCTCGATCAGCGTGCACTCGTCGAAGTCGTACTCATCGTCGGCCTGGTCCTCCCAGGTGGTGTGCCACGGCGCGACGGCCCGAGCCGCCTGCCGAGCCGCATCCGCCGGCGGTCGCGGCTCATCGCCCCGCGGCTCATCGCCGAAAAGGGGGATGACGGGAGCGAGCCGATCCGGCGACCCGCTCCCGTGCTCCGAGGTCATGATCAAGCGGGCCGGCGCTGTGCCAGCTCGTCTTCGACCGGCGTCTCGACGGCCTTGGGCACGCCGATGCCGAGCTTCGTCTTGATCTTGTTCTCGATCTCGGCGGCGACATCCTCGTTCTTGATGAGGAAGTTGCGGGCGTTCTCCTTGCCCTGGCCCAGCTGTTCGCCCTCGTACGTGTACCACGCGCCCGACTTCTTGACGATGCCGTGCTCGACGCCGAAGTCGATGAGGCTGCCTTCGCGCGAGATGCCGACCCCGTAAAGGATGTCGAACTCCGCCTGCTTGAACGGCGGGGCCATCTTGTTCTTCACGACCTTCACCCGAGTACGGTTGCCGACCGCGTCGGAACCGTCCTTCAGCGTCTCGATGCGCCGGATGTCCAGCCGCACCGACGCGTAGAACTTCAGCGCCTTGCCGCCGGCTGTGGTCTCGGGCGAGCCGAAGAACACGCCGATCTTCTCGCGCAGCTGGTTGATGAAGATGGCCGTGGTCCTGGTCTGGTTCAGCCCTCCGGTGAGCTTGCGGAGCGCCTGCGACATGAGGCGGGCCTGCAGCCCGACATGCGAGTCGCCCATCTCGCCCTCGATCTCCGCCCGCGGCACGAGCGCGGCCACGGAGTCGATGACGACCAGGTCGATCGCGCCGGAGCGGATCAGCATGTCGGCGATCTCGAGGGCCTGCTCACCCGTGTCGGGCTGCGAGACCAGCAGCTGGTCGATGTCGACACCGAGCTTCTTGGCGTAGTCGGGGTCGAGCGCGTGCTCGGCATCGACGAACGCGGCGATGCCGCCGGCCTTTTGCACATTGGCGATCGCGTGCAGGGTGAGCGTCGTCTTGCCCGACGACTCGGGACCGTAGATCTCGATGATGCGACCGCGGGGCAGTCCGCCCACGCCGAGGGCGACATCGAGCGCGATCGATCCGGTGGGGATGACCTCGACCGGCGCGCGCTCGTCGCTGCCCAGGCGCATGACCGAGCCCTTCCCGAACTGTCGGTCGATCTGCGCGAGGGCCGATTCCAGGGCCTTCTCGCGGTCTGCTGGTGTGGGCATGACATGCTCCTTCTGCACTCGTCCGTCGGCGGACCGACCGCCGCGGTTCTCCGTCGCCTGTAGGCTGTCGCGACCCGCCCCGGATGGGCCGGATGCTGCGACAAGGCGTAGGTGTCGTTCGACGCTGTCCACGGTACGGACGGGCTCCGACATCGGATGCCGGATCACGCCGATCCGTGGACAAGAGCCTTCGCGACTCCACTGTGCAGGAGCCTACGCGCTCCTCGAACGCATCTTCGACGACACGCCGCCGGAGAATGCCCGCTGTGTCAACGCCGTCGCGGCTCCAGCCGGCCCGCGCCGTGCCGGTGCGAGAGCGGCACGTCCATCTCGTCGCACAGCGCCAGCCACACCTCGCGCGGCGCGATCCCGGCATCCAGCGCCTCGGCGGCCGTACGGCCTGCCAACGGTGGCAGGGACAGATCCGCGATCAGCGCAGGCCCACGAGTGCCGAATTCGGCCGCGACCGCACGCTGGAACTCGCTGCGCCGCACGCGTCAGCGCAACGACAGCTCGGGGCCGACCTCGGCCACGAGGTCGTCGGGGACCACGTCCGGGAACGCCTGCAGGCCCTCGAGCACCGAGATGCGATCGCCCACCTCACGCATGATCGTGGAGATCGGCACGTCGAGGGCGTCGGCCACCGAGGCGAGGATCTCGCTCGAGGCCTCTTTCTGACCGCGCTCGACCTCACTGAGGTAGCCGAGCGCAACGCTGGCGCGGCCAGCGACCTGTCGGAGGGTATGCCCCTTCTGCTGACGGAAGTCGCGAAGCACTTCGCCGATCTCTTGACGAACCAGGATCATTTCGGGCCCCCTCCTCACCGTGATTCCTTCGCTATCCGGGTGCACAACAGTACAACACCTGTGCTGGTCAGACTAATCCCACGTGCTGTGGAATCCGTGGGAACCGCCGAATGAAACGCAACCGTGACACCGGATGTTCCCGGCCTCTCAGACACCGTCGATCGCGGCGATCAGCGCCTGCCGCACCGCCTCGCGTCGGACGGCGTCCCGGTCGCCGTCCAGCACGAGGGAGACCACGCGTGCGCCGGCGGGCGTGGACACGCCGATGTGCACGGTGCCCACCGGCTGACCGTCGGGCGACTCCGGCCCGGCGATGCCCGTCGTGGACACCCCCATATCAGCGCGGACGCCATCGTGACCGGTGATCGTGCGCACGCCCTCGGCCATCTGCCGGGCGACCTCCGGATGCACCGGCCCGTGCCGGGCCAGCAGCGCCGCATCCACCCCGAGGATCGCGTGCTTGAGGTCGGTGGCGTAGGCGACGACCGCCCCCCGCAGGTGGGCCGAAGCCCCCGGCACGTCGACCAGCGATGCCGCGAGCAGGCCGCCGGTGAGCGACTCGGCGACACCGATCGTCCATCCGCGCATGCCCAGTCGGTGCAGCAGCTCCACGGCCTCGGGCAGAGCCGTCATCACGCGCCCCTCGTCCGTGCGGCGCGCACCTCGCTGATGACGTAGTCGAGGCCGCTGGCGATCGTGAGCACGACGGCGATGGTCATCGTGACCCCGTTCAGCCACCAGATCCACTCCCCCACGACCGTCCACAGGGGCAGCAGCGCGAGGCTCAGCGCGACGGCCTGCGCGACAGTCTTCAGCTTGCCCATCCAGGCCGCGGCAAGCACGTGATCACTGACGACGATGAAGCGGTAGACGGTGATGCCGACCTCGCGCACCAGCACCACGATCGTGATCCACCACCACAGCTCGTCGAGGATCGACAGACCGACGAAGGCGCACCCGGTGAGGGCCTTGTCCGCGATCGGATCGAGGATCTTGCCCAGATCGGTGACGATGCCGTTCTTCCGGGCGATGTGGCCGTCGATGCCGTCGGTGGCGATGGCCAGGACGAACAGCGCCCCCGCTCCCCAGCGCAACGCGCCGTCGGCGCCGCCGTCGGCCAGCAGCATCCACAGGAACACGGGCGCGCACAGGATGCGCACGACCGTGATCGCATTGGGCAGCTGCCGGGGAACGGTCACCGTCTCAGTATTGCGGACTCGGGCGCCGTTTCGACGCGTTGCCCTCGCGCACCGTCGGGTGCGGACTCGGCTCACTCGCGGCCGGTCAGGCCCCAGGCATCCTCGTCGCCATCGGCCTCGACCACCGGCAGGCCGTCGAACTGCGTCTGCACCGGATCTCCGCTGTATGGCTCGGGCGGGTTGGCGGATGCCGCCGCCGGCGCCGGCGGCTCGTCTCCGCGCAGCCTCGCCAGCACCTCGGGCAGCTGCTCGGGGGTGACCAGCACGTCGCGCGCCTTCGACCCCTCGCTCGGCCCCACGATCTCACGCGACTCGAGCAGGTCCATGAGTCGTCCCGCCTTCGCGAACCCGACGCGCAGCTTGCGCTGCAGCATCGAGGTCGATCCGAACTGCGTGGAGATGATCTGCTCCGCGGCCGCCAGCAGCAGCTCGAGGTCGTCGCCGATGTCCGCATCGACCTCCTTGCGCTGCACGACCGCCTGCACATCGGCACGGTACTCGGGCCGGGCCTGGTTCGTGACGTGCTTGACGACGCGCTCGATCTCGGGCTCGCTGACCCAGGCGCCCTGCACGCGGATCGCCTTGGACGCCCCCATCGGCAGGAACAGGCCGTCGCCCTGGCCGATCAGCCGGTCGGCGCCCGGCTGATCGAGGATCACCCGGGAGTCGGTCACGCTGGTCACCGCGAACGCGAGGCGCGAGGGGACGTTCGCCTTGATGAGGCCGGTCACGACGTCGACGCTGGGGCGCTGGGTCGCCAGCACGAGATGGATGCCGCTGGCCCGCGCGAGCTGGGTGATGCGCACGATCGAGTCTTCGACGTCGCGAGGGGCCACCATCATGAGGTCGGCGAGCTCGTCGACCACCACCAGCAGGTACGGGTACGGTTTGAGCACCCGCTCGCTGCCCGGCGGGAGATGGATCTGGTCGGCGATGACAGCCTTGTTGAAGTCGTCGATGTGCCGGAAGCCGAACGACGCCAGGTCGTCGTAGCGCATGTCCATCTCTTTGACGACCCACTGCAGCGCCTCGGCGGCCTTCTTCGGGTTCGTGATGATGGGCGTGATCAGATGCGGCACCCCGGCGTAGCTGGTCAGCTCGACGCGCTTCGGGTCGATGAGCACCATCCGCACCTCGCTGGGCTTGGCGCGCATCAACAAGCTCGTGATCATCGAGTTCACGAAGCTCGACTTGCCGGAGCCGGTGGACCCTGCCACCAGCAGGTGCGGCATCTTGGCGAGATTGGCGACGACGTACCCGCCGCCGACATCCTTGCCGACGCCGATCGTCATGGGATGCTTCGAGCCCACCGCCGCCTGCGAGCGCAGCACGTCGCCGAGCGTGACGATCTCGCGGTCGGCGTTCGGGATCTCCACGCCGATCGCCTTCTTGCCCGGGATGGGGGCGAGGATGCGAACCTCGTTGGATGCCACGGCGTAGGCGATGTTGTTGGTCAGCGCGGTGATCCGCTCGACCTTGACCCCGGGACCGAGCTCGATCTCGTACTGGGTGACCGTCGGTCCGCGGGAGAAGCCGGTGACCTTCGCATCGACCTTGAACTCGCGCAGCACGGTGGTGATGGCCTGTACGACCTTGTCGTTGGCCTCGGAGCGCGTCTTGCCGGGCTCCCCGGCCTTCAGCGCCTGCACGGACGGCAGCTGATACGGCGCCGAGGGCGGAGCGCCGTTGCCCGCGCCGCCGATGCCGGTGAACCCGGGAAGCTCTCCGTCGACGGGACCGGTGTCGCTGTCGTCGGCCAGGCCCGTGGCGGGGGCACCGGCGACTGCGCGCTGCGCGCCCGCGAGCACGTGGGGGTCGATGATCTCGGTGGCGGCGTCCGGCAGCACGGGAGAGGGATCCGGTGCGAGCGCCTGGTCGAACCCGCCGTGATCGTCCGCAGGGGTCAGCAGCGAGGTCAGGTCGTCCGACCCGAGCGATCCGTCGACATCCTTCTCACGACCGGTCTTGTTCCGCCGCCACCACGGCAGCTTGTCGTCGTCGCCCTCGGTCTCGGGCAGCACCTCGGTCTTGCCGGTGGTGTCGACGACGTCGTGCTCTGCACGCTCCGCGCCGAACATCCACGCGTACAGGTCGCCCAGGCGACGTCCGATGCGGTTCGGAGGGGTGCGCGTGATGATGAGCACGCTGAGGGCCGCCAGCAGCGCCAGCACGGCCGTCGCACCGGCCACGGTGAGATAGCTCAGCGGCTCGCCGATCATCCAGCCGAACAGGCCCCCGGCGTCGCTGAGCGTGGGCAGACCGTCGCTCGGACTCGGACGGCCCCCGTACACATGGCAGAACCCGGCGATCGACAGGATGAGGATCGCGAAGCCGATGCCGATCCGGCCGTTGTCGTGCACCGACGACGGATGCCGGAACAGCCAGCCGGCCAGCAGCACGAGCAGCACGGGGAGGATGAACGCCGTGCGGCCGACCAGCCCGCCGACTGAGTACGCGCTGATGTTCGCCGACGCGTCCGAGCCGATGAGGAACCACTCGACGACCGCGCCGGCGATCGCCAGCAGCACGATCAGAAACGGGAAGCCGTCGCGTCGCTGCTCCTTCTCGAGCGTCTCCGGACCGAACGCGCGGAACAGCCCGCCGACCACGTGCGCGAGACCGAGCCACATCCGCACCGCCACCGGCGGCTTCTCGGATTCGCCGACGTAGCGCTTGGGCGCAGGAGCGGGCTTGCGGGCACGCGACGAGGAGCCCCTGGCGGGCGTGCGGCTGCTCGTGGTGCTCTTGGCCATTGCTCCACGGTATCGCGGGCTGCCGACGCAGGCCCGGAACGACGCGGGTTCGCCTGGCTACGCCTCGATACTGTGCCGGAGATCGCGGCTACGCCTCGATCACCAACGGCACGATCATCGGGCGGCGGCGCAGCGACTGGTTCACCCACCGGCCGATCGTGCGGCGCACGACCTGCGAGAGCGCGTGGTTGTCGCGCACGCCGGTCTTGGCCGCCTCGGCCAGCGCCGCCGCGATCTTCGGCTTGACGTCTTCGAACACGGCGTCGTCCTCGGCGAAGCCACGCGCATGCACCTCGGGACCCGAGATGATCTTGCCGGTGGCCGAGTCGACCACGACGATGACGGAGATGAACCCCTCCTCGCCGAGGATGCGGCGGTCCTTCAGCTCGGACTCGGTGATGTCGCCGACCGACTGGCCGTCGACGAACACGTAGCCGCACTCCACCTTGCCGGCGATCTTCGCGACGCCGTCGGCCAGGTCGACCACGATGCCGTCCTCGGCGATGACCACGCTCTCGGTGCCCACCGCCCGGGCCAGGTCGCCGTTGGCGAGCAGGTGCCGGATCTCGCCGTGCACCGGCATCACGTTGCGCGGCCGGACGATGTTGTAGCAGTAGAGGAGCTCGCCCGCGCTCGCGTGCCCGGAGACGTGCACCAGCGCGTTGCCCTTGTGCACCACCTTGGCGCCCAGCTTGGCCAGGCCGTTGATCACCCGGTAGACCGCGTTCTAGATCGGAAGAGCACACGTCTGAACTCCAGTCACGCCAATATCTCGTATG
>CALKHM010000070.1 GCA_937988695.1 uncultured Microbacterium sp.
CCGAGAGATCGTTGAGATCCGCGACGCGATGATCGACCCGCGCGTCACCTTCGATATCAGCGCCGCCGAGCGCGCCCTCCTGGATCGCGCCGAGAGCCACCTCCTCGGACTCGACACGAGGGCGACACGGACCATCGCTTCGCCAGGGAGCCGGGCCGACATCGGGGGCAGCTCGTGATGCGCCAGGTCGCGCTAGGTGCCGGACTCGTTGCGGCGGGCGCGTTGGGTGTCGGCTGGGCGATCACGCGGCGGCTGACAGCACCCAGCACGCGACGATACAACCTGACCGTCCGCGAGGTTGAGAACGACGGCGACGGCCGTCTCATCGTGCTCGACCGAACTCACCTGACCGCAGCCGAAGGCGTTTACAACCTCTGGTTCGAGGACGGGGCCTGGGTGCAACTCTCCGCAGACGTGCTCGACCGTGGCCCGACCCTGATCGCACGACGGGTGACGAAAACGGCATTGGGGCTCACTCTCAGGGCCGGTGATCGCGTCTCCTGGAGCGGCATCTACTACGCGACCCCGAACGACGCCGGCCTTCACGCACACGACATCACCATCGACACGCCCGCGGGGCCTGCGCCCGCCTGGCGCATCGACGGCGATAGGCCCACGTCGATGTGGGCGATTCATATACATGGTCTCGGCAGCGTCCGGGCCGGAACACTTCGCGGCGTGCTCGCCGCGACGGAGCGCGGCTACACATCTCTCGTCATCAGCTACCGAGCCGACGGCGAGGGCCCGAGGGTCGGCGACGGTCGCTCAACGCTCGGCTTCACTGAGGCCGACGACGCCGCAGCAGCTATCGAGTACGCGATGCGCCACGGAGCCCGACAGGTCGTGCTGTTCGGATGGTCGATGGGCGCGGCCATCGCGCTCCAGCTCGCTCATCACCCGTCATATCGACGCAGCATCGCAGGTCTCGTGCTCGACTCACCCGTGCTCGACTGGACCGAAGTCATCAAGGCGAACTGCGTTCGCAGTGGACTCCCCGCAGCCGCGGGCAGCCTCGCGATCCCGTGGCTGACGCTCCGCCCGCTGGCCCACATGGTCGGCATGCCCGACCGCATCCCGCTCCGATCCTTCGACTGGACGGTTCGTGCCGAACTCACCGCGCCCACGCTCATCCTCCACGGCACGCACGACGACTCCGTGCCGATACGGCTCTCGCAAGCACTCCGAGACTCTCGGCCTAGCCTTGTTTCACTGGAGGTCTTCGAGGCCGGACATACGCTCTCGTGGAACACTGACCCCGACCGATGGCAGAGTGCGGTGATCGCCTGGCTCGCCGCGCACGTCCCTTCTTGAACACTGTCGGAACACGACCGGCAAGGTCGCCCGGCAAGGGCCTACGTCGGCTGGTCCGTCATTCGGACGTGGGAAGTCAGGCAGCACACGTCGATCCGGTTGACCGATCATCTCGCACTCGAGCTGGCGACACCTGGACCCGCGCGTGCGACCGTCATCGAGAAGTCCGGCAATAAAATGCGCCGTCTTTGACGCGAAGGGGCCCACCGGGAGAGGCAGGCCTGGTCGGCGCGAACGCGAAGGTTCTGGTCTGGCGGTCCCCGCTCGCGCCGCCGCGACGTGGCACGGCTGTGCTGCGACGTTCCGACATCGGGCCCCGAGAGCAGCGAAGTCGCGGCGATGGCGGCTACGCCGCAGGATTGAGGAGACCGCGTGTCGTTCGAGTCGAGGAGGGCCATGACACAACCAGCGCGACGGGCCGGCCTGGCACCGTGGTCGATGATCCTGAGCCTGGGACTTGTCAGTCTCGCGATCGACATGGTCTCGGACGGTGCAATCTCGGTCGGTGGCGTGTTCCTGGAGCAGTTGGGCGCCACGGCGGTGCTCGTCGGCCTTGTCACTGGTGGCGCGGAGGCCCTCGCGCTCGTGCTCCGCCTGGTGACCGGGCCGTGGGCCGATCGCACGCGCGCCTACTGGGCGTTCACCATCGCGGGATACGGGATGTCGGCGGTGAGCGTGCCGCTGCTCGCCCTAAGCCCGTTCCTCGGGGGAGCAGGGCTCGCCGTCGCCAGCGTGCTGATCCTGCTGGAACGTACCGGCAAGGCTGTGCGCGCACCGGCTACGACGGTGCTGCTGGCAGAGCCCGCGGCGGCGGTGGGGCTGGGCAAGGGCTTCGGTGTGCACAAGGTGCTCGACCAGGTCGGGGCGTTCGCCGGTCCGCTGGTCGTCGCCGGGGTTGCCGCGGTCGCGGGGGCGCTGTGGCCGGCGTTCCTCGTGCTTATCGTGCCCGCGGTGTTCGCGATGGGGCTGCTCGCGTGGCTGCGCGCCCGCGTGCCCGACGTCCGCGTGTACCGGTCGAGCGAGTCTCCCGACGCCGGTGCCCCGTCTCGCGCACCGCGTCGGTTCTCGGCGGCAGCCGGGTCTCGGAGCGCGTTCGTGCTCTTCGCCATCTTCGCGGCACTGACCGAGTTCGGCCTGCTGAGCTTCGGGGTCATCTCCTTCCACCTCGCCGACGCCGAGCTGGCACCGGTCGCCGCCGTGCCGCTCGTCTATGCCCTCGGCATGGCCCTCGCCGCCGTCGCCGCGGCGGGGACGGGGTGGGCCTACGACCGGTGGGGGCCGCTGGTGCTGCTTGCAGTGCCCGTCATGACCGCGTTCGTGCCGGGTCTGGTCTTCGGCGCAACGCTCCCCCTCGTGCTCGCCGGCGTGGTGATCTGGGGCGCGGCCACCGGCGTCCAGGACTCCACGGTGAAGGCGCTGGTCGCCGACCTTGTTCCCGAGGATCGCCGGGGTGCCGCGTACGGTTTGTTCTCGGTGTTCCAGGGCGCCGGAGCGTTCGCGGGTGCGACGGTCGCGGGAGTCCTCTACGGCCACACGGTCGCGCTCGTCGCGGTCGTCGGCGTGCCCCAGGCGATAGCCCTCGTGCTCCTGCTCCTCGTGCTGCGCCGACGCCGCGTCCGTGCCTGACCCCGCGAGTACGATCGCCGGGGCACGGGCTCGCGCCCGCGCATTGCCGCCGGGCCGAGTCAGGCGGCGGTAAGGCGGACGGCGAGCACCTGAACCCGCCCGGCGATGTCCTCGAACGCCGCCTCGTAGGCATCCGGTGTGCCCCGCAGGCGCGGGTTCGGTATCGACCAGTGCAGGACCGACCCGCCGAGATCCTCGTGCGCGCGGTCGCACAGCGTCACCACCCCGTCACCCTCTGCCCGTAGCTCTTCGATCCGGCGGGGTGTGGTCGGTGAAGTCGAGGCCGTACCGTTCGGCTACGACGATCGCGTTCGCCGAGGTGCGGTCGGCTGGGCGAGTGCCCGCGGAGACCGCCGGGATTGGACTGACCGTGGTCCAGAAGGCTGCGGCCAGCGGGGAGCGCGCGGCATGCTCGGGTTCAGAGCCTCATGCGCGGTGCGATTCGGAGTCCGTGCCGGATCGTCGTGATGGTGGTGATTCGGCAGCGGGGAATCCGCTCGGCGGGCCGCCAAGCGCGCGAAGGGCGTAGAGAATCGTGGCGAGGTCCACGAGCTCCTGGGTGAGGGCGCCGGCGACGGCGGGGATGGCGCCTGTCATGGCGATGAGCATGAGGCCCACGCTGAGGACGATGCCGAGCCAGATCGCCATCAGTGCGACGCGAAGCGTGCGCCGCCCGATCGACACGGCATCCACCACCTTGCCGAGCGAGTCGACTAGGATCACGACGTCGGCGGCATCACCGGCCGCGGTCGCGCCTTTCGCGCCCATCGCGACGCCGATATCGGAGGCAGCCAGTACCGGGGCGTCGTTCACCCCATCGCCCACCATCATCACGGGTCGTGGATGCAGGTCGGCCGCGAGATGAACCTTCTCCGGCGGTAGGAGCTCGGCATGCACCTCGTCGATGCCGATCCTCCCCGCGACCGCCTCGGCCGTCGCACGGGTGTCTCCGGTGAGCATGACGACACGTTCGACCCCGTTCGACCGCAGCCACGACACCACCGCGGGGGACTCGGGGCGAGGATCATCGGCCAGCACGAGGATGCCGGCGAACCGGCCGTCGACGGCGACGTAGGCTGCGGCCTCGCCGGTCGTGACGTCCGCGCGCACCGTGTCGGCCGCCAGTGTCGCGACGTACGCGGGCTTACCGACGACGACCGTGCGTCCCCCGATCACCGCGGTCACACCGTTCGTGGCGACCTCACTGGCCTCCTCGGCCGCGAGGAGCTCGATGCCGCGATCCACCGCGGCCTGTCGGACGCTGCCCGCGAGCACATGCGACGAGTACTGCTCGGCGGACGCGGCGAGCTGCAGCAGCTCGCCCGCCTCGAAGTCCCCGGCGGGGCGAGGAGCGACCAGGGTCGGCCCGCCCTGC
>CALKHM010000071.1 GCA_937988695.1 uncultured Microbacterium sp.
CGCCGCCCCTCCCGGCGCCCTCGCCGCACCGCGCCGACCTGCGCCTGGCACGGGCAGACGCCGCGTCGCGGCTGTGCAGGCGCCGAGCCTGGGCATGGGCCTGGGCGGTTCCGGCGGTCGCGGCCTGCGCGGAAGCCTCGCACCCACCCCGGAGCTGCTGGCGCAGGTCGCGCTGCTTCCGCCCATCGTCGATCAGCCCGAGGTCGATCTGGCACGCGAGGGCCGGCGACAGCCCGACTTCCGTCTGGGTACGCTGCTTCGCGAGTTCCGTCGCCCGTTGCTGTTCGCGCTGGTGTTCGTCGTGATCGACGCCCTCGCGGGCCTGCTCGGGCCCGCGGTCGTGAAGGCCGGCATCGACCAGGGCGTGGTCGCCGGTGCCGCGGGCGTGCTGTATGCGGCATCCGCCGTGTACCTCATCATCGCGATCGCCGACATGTTCACCGGGATGGCCGAATCGCGGGTGACCGGGCGTGCTGCACAGCGGATCATGCTCTCGCTGCGCGTGCGCGTGTTCGCCCAGCTGCAGCGCCTGTCGCTGGACTACTACGAGCGTGAGATGGCCGGCCGGATCATGACCCGGATGACCACCGACATCGACCAGTTCGAGTCCCTGCTGCAGAACGGTCTGCTGGGCGCGCTGGTGGCCGGTGTCACGTTCGTCGGGGTCGCGGTGGCCCTGGTGATCGTGGATGCGCCTCTGGGCCTTGCTGTGCTGTCGGTGGTCATCCCCCTGGCCCTGGCGACGGCGTGGTTCCGCCGACGCGCGGCACGCCTGTATGACATCGCCCGGGAACGCATCGCCGTCGTCAACGCCGCCTTCCAGGAGAGCCTGTCGGGCGTGCGCGAGTCGCAGGCGTTCACGCACGAGCAGGAGACGATGCGCACCTTCCACGGGCACGGCGCAGCCTACCTGCGCTCACGCGTGGCCGCTCAGCGGCTGGTGGCCGTGTACTTCCCGTTCGTGCAGTTCCTCTCGGCGATCGCCGACGTCATCGTGCTGGGCCTGGGCGCGATGCTCATCGCCCGCGGACAGCTCACCGCCGGCGCCCTGATCGCCTTCCTGCTGTACATCGACATGTTCTTCTCCCCCATCCAGCAGCTCTCCCAGGTGTTCGACGCCTGGCAGCAGACACGCGTGTCGGTCACCCGCATCGCCGAGCTCATGCGGCTGGACACGCTCACCCCGCAGCCCGACGATCCGCGACCGGTCGGTGCACTGCGCGGCGACGTCCAGGCTCGCGGCATCCACTTCGCGTATCCGAGCGGTCCGGTCTCGTCCGCGCTGCGCGGGCCGCGCGATGCCAAGGGCGTCGCGGAGGCCGTCGTGACCCGGCCCACCGAGGCCCTGGCCGGCATCGACCTCGCCATCGCACCCGGCAGCACGCTGGCCCTGGTCGGCGAGACCGGTGCCGGCAAGTCGACGGTCATGAAGCTCATCGCGCGCTTCTACGATCCCGACCGCGGGTCCGTGCGCGCCGACGACGTCGACCTGCGCAGGCTGGATCTGGCCGGGTACCGGCGAAACCTCGGCTACGTGCCCCAGGAGTCGTTCCTGTTCACCGGCACCATCGGCGAGAACATCGCCTATGGGCGGCCGGATGCCTCGACCGACGACATCGCACAGGCGGCACGCGCCGTCGGCGCCGATGCCATGATCGACGCGTTGCCGGCACGATACGACACGCCGATCTCGGAGCGCGGCAGCTCGCTGTCGTCGGGCCAGCGCCAGCTCATCGCGCTCGCGCGTGCAGAGCTGGTCGATCCGGCGATCCTGCTGCTGGACGAGGCCACCTCGAACCTCGACCTGGCCACGGAGGCGCGGGTCACCGACGCCATGCACCGGCTCGCACACGGCCGCACGACAGTGCTCATCGCGCATCGGCTGCAGACCGCGATGGCGGCCGACCGCATCGTCGTGCTCAGCCACGGAAGGATCGCCGAGTCGGGCACGCACGACGAACTGCTGGCTGCGGAAGGCGCCTATGCGGCCATGTGGCGGGCCTTCGAGCTCACCGACGTGTCGTGACGCCTGCGCGCCTCGCATGCCTCGAGCGCGGCGCTCGTCCCCGTCGCCTCGCTCGTCCCCGTCGCCTCGTCGCCTCGTCGCCGGCGAATGCTGCAGCATTCCGCACATCCGCCAAGCCTCCCCCAGCGCTACACCTTTCCGTTCACGCGCCAGAGTTTTCCTGTCGCATCAGCGGAAACCTATAGCATCAGCGGAACCTATAGCATCAGCGGAGGGCTGCAGCATCCGCCGATGCCGGGACCCGAGCGTGGACGCGCCGATGCCGGGACCCGAGCGCGGACGCCGAGACCGAGCGCGGGCGCGCGGGCGCCGGGACCCGAGCGTGGGCGCGAGCGCCGGGACCCGAGCGTGGGCGCCGGGACCCGAGCGTGGGGAGGGATGCCACGCCCGCGCGCCTCGCGCGTGGGGCCGGTCAGACGCCGGGGTAGTCGCGGCGCGGCGAGCCCACATACAGTTGCTGCGGGCGACCGATCTTGGTCTGCGTGTCGTTCACGGCCTCACGCCACTGGGCGAGCCACCCTGGCAGGCGCCCGATCGCGAACAGCACCGTGAACATGCGCGTGGGAAATCCCATGGCCTTGTAGATCACGCCGGTGTAGAAGTCGACGTTCGGGTAGAGCTTGCGCTCCACGAAGTAGTCGTCGGCCAGGGCGATCTCTTCGAGCTCCTTGGCGAGGTCCAGCAGCGGGTCGCTCACGCCGAGCTCGCGCAGCACCTCGTCGGCCGACTCCTTGACGAGCTTGGCCCGCGGGTCGTAGTTCTTGTAGACGCGGTGTCCGAAGCCCATCAGCTTCACGCCGTCTTCCTTGTTCTTGACCCGCTCCACGAAGCGCTGCACGCTCTCGCCCGAGTCCCGGATGCGGCCGAGCATCGTGAGCACGGCCTCGTTGGCGCCGCCGTGCAGCGGGCCGGACAGGGCGTGGATGCCGGCGGAGATCGACGCGAACTGGTTCGCCCCGGTCGAGCCCACGAGCCGCACGGTCGAGGTCGACGCGTTCTGCTCGTGGTCCTCGTGCAGGATCAGCAGCAGTTCGAGCGCCTTCGACATCACCGGGCTGACCTCGTACGGCTCGCTGAGCACACCGAAGTTGAGCTTGAGGAAGTTGTCGACGAAGCTCAGCGAGTTGTCCGGGTACAGGAACGCCTGCCCCACGCTCTTCTTGTGCGCGTATGCCGCGATCACGGGGAGCTTGGCCAGCATCCGCACGATGTTCAGCTCGACGTGTTCCGGGTTGTGCGGATCGGTCTGGCCCTCGTAATAGGTGGACAGCGCCGACACCGCCGACGACAGCACCGACATCGGGTGCGCGGTGTGCGGGAGCGCCGAGAAGAAGTGTTTGAGGTCCTCGTGCAGCAGGGTGTGCCGGCGGATGCGGTCGTCGAAGTCGGCGAGCTCGGTGGGCGTGGGCAGCTCACCGTACAGCAGCAGCCAGGCCACCTCGAGATAGGAGCTGTTCTTCGCCAGCTGCTCGATCGGATACCCGCGGTAGCGCAGGATGCCCTGCTCACCGTCGATGTAGGTGATCGCGGACTTGGTGGCCGCGGTGTTGACGAATCCGTAGTCCAGCGCGGTATGCCCACTCTGGCGGGTCAAGGTCGAGACGTCGATGCTCGGATTGCCGTCGACACCCGGCAGGACCGGGAACTCGGCGGTGCGACCAGCGATGGTGAGGGTGGCGACGTCCGCCTGTGCTCCCGCGTCGGACACGAGGCCTCCTTGATGATTCGTGGCATCCGGGGTTCCCATACAGCCTAGTCCGCCCCCGAGCACACTGAGACATCGCCCAAAGGATCACGCGCTGGACTGGTGGGATGCTACGAACTCAGCGGTTCGCCGACCTCAGCCGGCGGGCCGCCTCGGCGACGCGATCCTCGGCCGCGGTCAGCGAGAGCCGGATGTGCTGCGGGAAGTGCGCGCCGTAGAAGTGGCCGGGGCCGGCGAGGATCCCCAGGTCGGCGAGCCGCCCGAGGCTCTCCCACGCGTCCTTCCCCTCGGTCGCCCACAGATACAGACCCGCCTCGCTGCCGTCGATGCGGAAGCCCGCCGCCTCCACCGCGGGGCGGAGGATCTCGCGGCGGCGGCGGTAGCGGGCCTTCTGCACGGCCACGTGCGCGTCGTCGCCGAGCGCGGCGACCATCGCCTGCTGCACGGGAGCGGGAAGCATGAGGCCCAGGTGCTTGCGCGCGGTCAGCAGTCCCGCCACCAGCGCCGCGTCGCCCGCCAGGAACGCCGCACGGTAGCCGGCGAGGTTCGACTGCTTGCTCAGCGAGTACACCGACAGCACGCCGGCGAGACTGTCGCCGACCACCCGTGGGTCGAGGATCGACGGGATGGGCTCGACGTCCCACGGGTCGTCCCAGCCGAGCTCCGCGTAGCACTCGTCGCCGGCGATGACCGCCCCCAGGGCGCGCGCCCGGGCGACGGCTGCGCGCAGCGACGGGATGTCGCGGACGCGACCGTCGGGGTTGCCGGGGCTGTTCAGCCAGACCAGCCGGGTCTGCGCGGGCCATTCCCGTGGGTCGTCGGATGCCACCGGCGTCGCACCGACCAGGCGCGCGCCCACCTCATAGGTCGGGTAGGCCGCCCGCGGGTGCACGACGACGTCGCCGACCGTCACGCCCAGCAGCAGCGGCAGCAGTGCGACGAGCTCCTTCGACCCGACCGTCGGCAGCACCTGGGCCGCGGTCAGTCCGGGCACCCCGCGACGCCGGGCATACCAGTCGGCGATCGCCGCCCGCAGCGCCGGCGTTCCCACCGTCTGCGGATATGCGTGCGCATCGGTGGCCACGGCGAGAGCGTCGCGGACGATGTCGGGGGTGGCATCCACCGGTGAGCCAATGGACAGATCGACCATGCCGTCGGGATGTGCGCGCGCACGGGCCGCATACGGTGCGACGGCGTCCCACGGGTAGTCGGCGAGATCGGCCACGCCCATGGTCAGGCGTTCTGCGGGGGCAGCGCCGCCACGATCGGATGGTCCTTGTGGATCACGCCGACCTTCGCCGCTCCGCCCGGGGAGCCGAGGTCGTCGAAGAACTCCACGTTGACCTTGTAGTAGTCAGCCCACTCCTCGGGCAGATCGTCTTCGTAGTAGATCGCCTCGACCGGGCACACGGGTTCGCAGGCACCGCAGTCCACGCACTCGTCGGGGTGGATGTACAGCGACCGGTCGCCCTCGTAGATGCAGTCCACCGGGCATTCGTCGACACAGGCGCGATCCTTGACGTCCACACAGGGCAGGGCGATCACATATGTCACGCGCCCAGTCTAGTTGTCCGGGTACGCGGCCGTCCTCGACAGGGTCGGCCAGGCCACCACGACCGTCGCCAGAAACGCCACGCCGATCCCCCACACGATCCCCAGGTT
>CALKHM010000072.1 GCA_937988695.1 uncultured Microbacterium sp.
GCACATCGCGCTGGCGAAGAAGCACGGCATCGCCATGCAGATCCACGACCGCGATGCGCACGACGCCGTGCTGGAGACGCTCGAGCGCGTGGGCGCCCCCGCGAAGACCGTGTTCCACTGCTTCTCCGGGGATGCCGCGATGGCCGAGGTTGCCGCTGCGCGCGGCTACTACCTGTCGTTCGCTGGCAACGTCACGTTCAAGAACGCGCAGAACCTGCGCGATGCGCTGGCCGTGGCATCCCGCGACCACATCCTGGTCGAGACCGACGCACCGTTCCTCACGCCGACCCCCTACCGCGGGCGGCCCAACGCGCCGTATCTCGTGCCGGTCACCGTGCGCTTCATGGCCGCCGAGCTCGGCGTCGAGGTCGACGAGCTGTGCGCGCAGCTGGCCGCGAACACGATCGAGGTGTACGGCCGGTTCGAGGACTGAGCGCGCCCTGCGCGCGGGGCGCCCACGCCCGTGCCGCCCGCCCACGCCCGTGCCGCCCGCGCTGCCCGCGCTGCCCGCGCGCATCCTCGCAGAAAAGCACCAAACTCGGTCAAATCCGACCAATCCGTGCGACGTTCGCGCTGTTCTACGAAGATCGTGCCGCTGTCTCGTGATCGCTGTCGTCGGTCACCGCCCGCGCAGCCGGTCGATCTCGCGGCGTTCGCGCTTGGTCGGCCGTCCCGCACCGCGGTCGCGCTGTGCGAAGGCCGGCGCCGGCTCGCGCGGGGGAGTGCGGTCGTCCACGGCCGTGGCCGCCACGGCGGCCCCGACGCGCTTGGCGATCGGCTGGCGCACGACGAGAATCCGATCGAATCCAGCGATCCGCACGCGCAGCTCGTCGCCCGGCCGCACCGCCTGTGCAGCCTTCACCCGCTCGCCGTTGACGCGCACGTGCCCGGCGCGGCACGCGGTTGTCGCGGCCGAGCGGGTCTTGTAGATCCGCACGGCCCACAGCCACGCATCCACCCGCGCCGAGTCAGCCACGTCGGCCTCGTGCCCTCACGACACCGGCGGCGATCAGGCCCTGCCCGAGGCAGTACGTCAGCATCACCAGGGGGCTCGTCCAGCCCGGCATCGCATCGGGCAGAAACAGCCGGAATGCCAGCAGCGTGTCCGACGCGAGGAAGAACGCTCCGCCGACCGCGATCATCGGCCGGCAGCGGGCGGCGGATGCCGCGGTTCCGCCGAGCACGAGACCGTAGGCCGCGACGGCCCAGGCCAGGGCGCCCAGGTGCGGCCAGAGCACGATGAGCATCCCCGCCCACCAGGCGGCGTAGATGATCGTCCACGTCGGCAGGCGCCTCGTCGTCAGGTGCCGCAGGAACAGCCAGATGTACGCGAGGTGCGCCAGGCCGAAGCACACCAGCATCACCGGCAGCTCCGGCCAGGGCGAGAAGAAGACGCCGGCCCCGTCGCCCATCCACGACAGCCCGATCGCGATCAGCAGCAGTCCGATCCGGATGTCGCGCCGGCGACTGCTCCATGACGCGCCGACGGCGAGCAGCGGCATCAGCATGAGCTTGGTGGGACGCGCGAGGGCCTCGTCGTCGATGGCGAGCGCCACGATGTGCACGGCAGAGACCGCCGCATACGGAACGAAGCCCGCCAGATTCGAGGCGGGCTTCGGCGTCGGCATGTCGTCCATCGTATGCTCGCAGCGTGACCGAATCGCATGCCGGACTGCGACGGATGCTGCCGCGCGATCGCACCGAGCAGCATCGGGCGGCATCGCCGCTGGAGCTGTTGTTCGACCTGGTGTTCGTCATCGCGGTGTCGCAGGCGGCCGACAGCCTGCACGGGCTGGTGAGCGAGGGACACGTCGGCCAGGGCGTTCTCGCCTACCTCATGGTGTTCTTCGCCATCTGGTGGGCCTGGATGAACTTCACCTGGTTCGCCTCGGCGTTCGACACCGACGATTGGGCGTATCGCATCATGACCATCGCGCAGATGGGCGGTGTGCTCGTGCTGGCCGCCGGTGTGCATGACGCGATGGCGACGTACGACTTCACCGTGGTCACATGGGGATACGTCGTCATGCGACTGGCGATGGTGGGCCAGTGGCTGCGAGCTGCGGCATCCGATCCCGGCTCCCGCCGCACCGCCTTGGCCTTCGCGATCGGCATCGTGATCGTGCAGGTGCTATGGGTCGCGCGGCTATATCTGCTGGACACCACATGGCAGTTCATCACTTTTTTCGTGCTCGTGCTCGCCGAGTTCGCGGTGCCGGTCGTCGCCGAGAGACAGGGCAACACCGCGTGGCATCCGCATCACATCGCCGACAGATACGGCTGCTTCACCCTCATCGTGCTCGGTGAGAGCGTGCTGGCCTCGGCCACCGCCATCTTCCAGGCCCGCGGGCAGGGCGCCCACGCGATGGCGCTGGTGGGGCTCGCAGCTGCCGGACTGGCCATCGCCGCGGGCATGTGGTGGCTGTACTTCGTGCGCGAGCAGGGCGACCACCTGGCCGAGACCGGCAATGGATTCGGGTTCGGATACGCCCACTACGTGATCTTCGCCGCGGCCGGCGCCGTCTCGGCGGGCATCGCCGCGGGTGTCGACATTGCCACCGGTCACACCGTGCTCTCGGCCTCGACGGCCTCGTTCGTGCTGACCGTTCCGGTGTGCGCCTTCGTGCTCGCCGTGTGGGCCATCATGCTGCGCCCACTGATCACCCGCGGCGCCTCGGTGGTCGTGGTGGCACTGGCGCTCGTGGCCCTGGTCAGCGCGTTCGTGCCGCCGGCGGCGATCGCCGCGACCGTGGTGCTGCTGGCCGCGGTGGTCGTCGTGCTCGAGGTCGATCGGGCACGTCAAGCCGCCTGATCGTCGAACACGAGCTGCACGATCGCCAGATCGGGCTTCGGCCGGGCGACCTCTTCGAATCCGGCGGCGAGGAAGACCGATAGAACGCCGATGTACAGGTCGTTGGTCGGGCGCTTCGAGGCGGGAACGTCGATCGGGTACGCCTCGATGACGCGTGCGCCGTTCGTACGTGCGTGGATGATCGCGGCATCGAGCAGGGTGTGGTTCAACCCCCGTCCCCGAAACTCGCGTCGCACCACGAAGCAGGTGACCGCCCACACGTCGGGGTCGTCCCATGGATGCGGCGATGCCGCGAACGTGCGAGTATGCGCAAGCCGAGTCTGTGCGGTGCGTGGGCCGACGCGCACCCAGCCCGCCGCCTCGCCGTCGACGTAGGCGATGAGGGCGGGCGAAGGCGCGGCCTCGACCTCGGTGCGCAGCATCTCGGTGCGTTCAGCGCGTGACGTGCTCTGCCAGTCCTTGTTGCGCAGCATCCACCACTGACACTGGCAGCTTGCGCCGTCGCCGCCACCGGTCAGCGCGTGCTGGGCATCGTCGAAGCGCTCCGCCGTTGCAGGTTCGATCGTGATCGTTGACATGCCCGCGACGGTAGTAGCCACGTCCGACATCGACAAGAGGACCGATAGAAAGAGCCGGCGACTCCGTTGTCGCCGACTTCCGACAGCCTACGGTGGACGCGGGGTGCGCGGCGTAACGGTTCGGTATCGCTGTCGACGGATGTCGCGATCCGGCGGTTTCGCGCGGGTCATGGCGAGCGGCTAGGATAAGGGAGTTGTCCGCCTCGGCGGTCATCGGGATGTGGCGCAGCTTGGTAGCGCACCTGACTGGGGGTCAGGGGGTCGCAGG
>CALKHM010000073.1 GCA_937988695.1 uncultured Microbacterium sp.
CCATCCCCGCGTACACTGAAGCGATCGATGGTATGGTTACGCCAGCTGGCACCCGCCAGTGCCGAACCACCCCCTCGGTTCCGGCATTCCACCATGCGGACGAACCGTGTACCCATCCAGGTCGTCAGGGACGAGTGGCATCCCCCCTCGCCGTGATCCCCTGTCGAACGGGCTCCGGCGAGCCAGGCAGTTCCGCCGCTCGTTGGGAACACACACGATGTTGTGGTCCGAACTTCTGACCAAGCGGCAGCGCAAGTGCCGCATGACCACCAAGATTCCCCTCACCTTCCGCGAACCGATGTGGTGTCGTGATGACATCGATCTGGGCAATTTTCGCGGCTATTCCCCCAACAGCCCGCCTCGCTAGGCCGCGCCAGCTCGCATGCGGGCGGCGCTCCGTGTTCCCGAAGCCGTTTCCGCCCCGACGATCGCGTCGGGGGCGCGTCTTGCCGTTCCCCGGCACGGCAGGGCCACCAGCGAGGAACCACACCATGAGCACAACCCCCACCACCAGGAACCGATCCATGCTCGGTCGGACCTCCCATCTCGTCACCGCGTCTGCCGTCGGGCTGGCGCGCGCTCGGCGAGAACGTCGCGATGGGACAGCCCTCGCCTCAGGCCATGGAGGCGGCCTGGATGAACTCCCCTGGCCACCGGGCGAACATCCTCGGCTCGTACACCCACGTCGGCGTCGCGTTCATCGTGGCGAACGGGTACACCTGGGGCGTCGAGGTCTTCGCGAAGTACCCGACGACCGCCAAGGCCAAACCGAAGGCGGCGGCGCCCCCCAAGAGCGCCCCGGCCAAGACCGCCTCGAAGAGCGCTGCGACTACGCCGCGCAAGCCCGCACCGGCCAAGATCGCACCCGTCAAGCCCGCACCGGCCCCGAAGCGCGCCCCGGCAAAGCCCAGCCCCGGGCCGACCCCGGCCGCGACCGCCACGCCCCGTCCGACGATGACGCCGAGCCCGACGGCATCCCTGCTGCCGGCGCCCTCGTCGTCGACGACGCCCGTCGCGGTGGCCATCGCGGGGCCGGCAGCACCGGCGAGCAGCACCGCGCCGCTCGCCCCATCGCTGGGCATCGCGGTGCTCGTCCTCGGCGTGGGCGCCACGGCGTTCGCCATGGTCCGCCGCCGTCGCGCGCCCTGACGTCGGCGTCGGTCACGCGCCGGCGTCGGCAAGATAGTGGACGACGGCCAGCACCCGGCGATGGTCGTCGTCGTTGGGCGCCAGACCGAGATGGTCGTAGATGTGCGACACGTGATGCACCACGGCCTTCTCGCTGATGCGCAGCACGTGCGCGATGAAGGCGTTGCTGCGCCCGGCGGCCACCAGCGCCAGCACGTCATGCTGACGTCCGGTGAGTGCGGCCAGCGGCGCCGCCGCTCCCGCGCGCGCGATCAGCAGCTCGACGACTTCCGGGTCCAGCACCGTCGCCCCGCTGTGAACGCGCCGCAGGTCCGCGCAGAACGCCCCGACATCGCCGATCCGCTGCTTGAGCAGGTAGCCTGTGCCAGCCGACGGGCGCGCCAGGAGCTCCGCGGCATAGCGCCTCTGCACATACTGCGACAGCACGACGATCGGCATCGCCGGCTGCGCGACGCGGATGCGCAACGCCGCACGCAGACCTTCGTCGGTGAACTCCGGCGGCATCCGGATGTCGGTGAGCACCAGCTCCGGTCCGGTCTGCGCGGCCAGGCGCGTCACCTCGTCTCCCGTGTGCGCGACGGCGACGACCTCGAACCCTCCGTCGCGCTCGAGCACCGAGATGAGGCCCTCCCGCAGCAGGGTGTCGTCCTCACCGATCAGGATCCGCATGGAAGCTCCATTCTCACGGTGGTTCCGGCCCCGACCGCGCTGTTCACCTTCAGCGTGCCGCCCAGCGCTCCGACGCGGTCGGTGATCCCCCGCATACCGTGCCCGCTGCCGTCGGTGCCACCCACGCCGTCGTCGCCGACGGTCACCGCCAGCACGCCGCCGTGCCGCGTCAGATGGATGCTGACCCGATCGGCCTGAGCGTGCTTGACGGCGTTGCTGAGCAGTTCCGCGACGACGAAGTACGCCGTGGAACGCGCCGGCTCACCCACCGGCACCTCGAGCTCGCCCGTCACGGTCGTGGGCACCGGCATCCGGTCGGCAAGATCCTCGACCGCCGCGACGAGGCCCCGTTCGACCAGCAACGGCGGCATGACCGTGAATACCAGACCGCGCACCCGCGCCGCTGCCTCGTCGATCCGGCCACGAAGACGCACGGCATCCTCGGACGCGGCCTGAGGCATGTCCGGCCGCATCGCCAGCTGCTGCGCCTGGACGGCCAGCAGCACCAGCTGCGCCTGGAGCCCGTCGTGCAGGTCGCGAGCGATCCGCTCGCGCTCACGATCGGCCGCGGCGACCAGGCGCGCCCGCGATTCGCGCACGGCACGTTGCTCGGCCCGCAGCTCCACCTCCAGTCGCTGCCGGTCCATGGCCAGGGCGATGACCCGGGCCGCAGCGCGAATCGTGCGGAGGTCGTCGGCGGCCGCGGGATCGTAGACGATGGCGCCGATCCGGCCGCCGTCGACCTCCACCGGAACCGCCGCACGATGCGCTCCGGGCTCGGGCAGCATCACCGGGTGGCCATCGGCGTCGACGAACTCGTCCGCGCCCGTGCGCAGGAACGCCAGCTGCACGGAGGGATCCCCCAGCACGTCGGCCAGCGCCGGTGCCAGCCTGTCGCGGTCGTCGGCGGCCAGTCGCACGCTGAGCTCCTCGAGCTCGCCCACCCGCGTGAATCCGCCGACCATCAGCGCCGTGAGGAACGCCAGCGGGACCAGGCCCACGACGATGCCTTGGATCAACTGCGCGTCGACGTCGTCCAGCCCGGTGACCGGAGCGACAAGGTCGGGGATCAGCGGCACGGCCAGGACCGCAAGACCGCCGTAGAGGTACAGCGGCGCGAGCACACGAGCGCGTGCCGGCGTCGCGCGACGCCACCGCAACGCCAGCACCACGGCGGTGGCGACCATCACCGCGATGCCCACCACGATCTGCACGTTGTGCGCCACGGCCGCAAGATCAGGGCGATCGGCCAGTGCGAGCGTTCCCCGCATCGACTGCGACGGCTCGAACAGGTACTGAGGCGCCTGCAGCACGATGCTCACCACGTATCCGGCCACGACGATCAGTCGCGAGATCCCGCTGCGACAGCGTCCCGAGGGGAACGCGTGCAGCAGATGCACGAGCACCGCCAACGGCATCGTCGCCAGGATCACCCCCACCGCGGATGCCGCGGGCGCCGCCAGGCCCGCCGTGCCTGCCGCCAGCATGCTCAGTGCGCCGAGCATCAGCAGCGCGCCCATCCTGTTGTGGGGTCTGCGCATCGAGGCCACCTGTCCGGCCACGGCGAACACGACGGCCGCCGCAGGCAAGACCAACGGCACCCACCACGGCTCGCCACCGTCGGCCAAGAGGAGCGCGGCTTCGACCCAGGCGAACGTCACCAGGGTCGCGGTCAGCAGGCCCAGCCCCGGACGGCGCCGAGCGGGCGCGGAACGGATTCGAGGCGCAGAGGTGGACCCAGGTCCATTGTCGACGGATGTCACACCCATAAGAATTACTCGCGTTCCGGGTCGGCGCCGCGTGATCGTGGTGAATTCTTCCACCGACCCTCTGGGGTAGAAAGGGCAGGACATCGCATGAGGACTCCTTGGAGGCCGCTCGCCATCGGCGCGGCCGCCGCAGCCATGGCGCTGGCAGGCGTAGCCGCCCCCGCATTCGCGGGCACCACATCGTGCACGCCGGATGTGGGCGGTACCGGGCTGAGCGCCGCCGTGGTGGCGCATGCGCACCAGCGCATCGCGAACAGGACCATCGACGCCACCGGCTGTGACGTCGGCATCTATGTGGGGGCGGCCGCCCCCGGCGTGACGATCAACCACGTCAGCGTCACCGGGGCGGCCGCACAGGGCATCTTCGCCGAGCGCACGTCGCACCTGCGCATCCAGAACTCGACGGTGGAGCACAACGGCTTCGGCACCGTCGACGAGTCCGCGCCGCCGCTGGAGGGCAGCGGTGTGCACTCGTACATCGGTCAGGCGTTCGCCATCAGCGTCTTCGGCGTCACCGACGCGTTCATCTCGGGGAACACCGTCGTCGACAACGGGCGCGGCGGCATCGGCATCATGGACAACGGACCGTTCGATCCGGGTGCCATGATGCAGAACCAGAACCCGTCGGCGAGCCTGGTCGGCTCCTCCGACATCACGGTGGTCGGCAACCACATGTCGGCCGACCTCAACGGCTGCGCGCTGGTCGCGGCGACGCAGAACCTGAACGGACAGCTGCGGAACCTGCGACTGATCGGCAACGTGATCACCGGGACCGGTGTGGTGCCGGGCCTCGGCGGCGACGTCGGTGGCATCGTCGTGGCTGCCGACCTGCCCGGTTCGTCGGTGCGAGATGTCGCGGTCACCGCCAACCACGTCAGCAACTCGCTGGAGGGCGGCGTGATCGTCAACGCGGAGGCTCCCGGCTCGACCACGCAGAACGTGCGGGTGGTGGGCAACGTGCTCACGGGCAACAACTGGGGTGCGCAGGAGGCGCCGCAGACGGCGGGCGTCATCGTGTTCGCGAACCCCGCGGCAGCCGGTGCGCCGGTGCCGCCGCGCAACATCGCGACGAGCGTGATCGGCAACCACATGTCTGCGCAGTTCTACGGCGTCTGGACGATGGGCCCGAACCGGCCGGTCGTCCGTGGCAACTCGATCAGCGTGACGGAAGGCGGCGTGCCGATCTCGTTCAACTGATCCGATGAGTGACCGAGTGGGGTCTCCGGCGCGCCGGAGGCCCCACTCGCGTCTTCCGTGCGTTGCGCTCCCTCGGCATCCGCCCTCGCCCTCGTCGTCCGCCCTTGCGCCGCGCGAGGAGATCTCACCGAATGAGGACGAAAACCCGCGATCCGCCCCTCATCTCGTGAGATCTCCGCAGCTCGTGCGGGCGTGGCGGCGCAGGACGCCGCAGGATGCGGCGGGATGCGGCGGGATGCGGCGGGGGTGCGGGATACGGCGGGGCGCGTGCAGGAGGCCCGCGGGATGCGGCGGGGCGGCCGCGGATGCGGCGAGGGCGCCGCACGCGGCTTGCCGAGGCGGAGGCCTCACGCCGCCAGATGCAGCCCCTGGGCTACTGCCGCGAGGATCAGATCCTGGACCTCGGGCCACCGGTTCACCACCTGCTCGTACGTGACGCGGATCACGTGGTAGCCCCGTATGAGCAGCTCAGCGTCGTGTCTGACGTCTTCCGTGCGTTGCGCTCCGACGTGATGACCGCCGTCGATCTGCAGCACGAGGCGTTCCCCGATGAGATAGTCGACGCGGTGTCCGAAGAGCCAGGTCTGAGAGCGAAGCTGCAGCCGCAACCACCGCAGCCGCGGAAACACGAACGTCTCGAGTCCCGAGTCACGGAACGGACTGGCATCCCGTAGCAGCAGGAGTGCCTGACCCGTCAATGGCAGCCGCTCGAGGCGTGCCTTGTCGATGAAGCCGTTGTGCAAGGCACTGTCCCATACGGCGAGCGCTGTCTCGTAGGGCTGGCATCGCGCGACGGCCTGGAGGACGTTCTCGACCGGATCGACGAGCACGTTCGGGTCACGCGCGACGACGGGCGCATGGCGG
>CALKHM010000074.1 GCA_937988695.1 uncultured Microbacterium sp.
GCCGACCCGGCGCGTCTCATCGGCTGGCTCGCGACGCCCGCCGGATCCTGGGTGGTCGGCCAGGTGCTCACCACCGACGGGGGTCTCGGGCTCGGCTGACGACCCGGACACCGCCCTGGCGCCGAGACCACGCCGACGCGACGCGCCCGGAACACGCGACCCACCGTGTCACGACCTCTCGACCCACCACGCCTACAGCCGCACGACGTCGGTCACCCGCACGACGGCGGCGCCGGCCTCGGCCGACGCGGCGAGATCGACGACCGCGCGGATGCGCCAATCGTGGTCGCCGGCGGGGTCGTCGATCGTCTGCTCGACACGCCACTGCCCCGCGGCAGGCTCCTCGGCGATCGCGCACAGCCGCGGCGAGCGCGCGCGTCCGTCCACGCCGATGCTGTCATGCTCGGCGAAGTAGGCGTCCAGCGCCGCCGGCCAGTCGGCGTCCGGGTCGAGCTCGATGAGATCGTCGTCGCGCTGGCGCGCGGCCAGCTGCACGCGCCGGAACAGCTCGTTGCGCACGAGCACCGTGAACGCCCGGTGATTGGCCACCACCGACGGCGGGGCAGGGGGCACGATCTGCCCGACGGACTCGTCCGGGGCCGCCGGATGCACGAGCTGCTCCCACTCGTCGACGAGGCTCGAATCGACCTGCCGCACGAGCTCACCGAGCCATTCGATGACGTCGAGCAGCTCCGATGTGCGCGCCTCCAGCGGCACGCTCTGGCGGATCGCGCGATACGCGTCGGAGAGGTATCGCAGCACCAGCCCCTCGCTGCGGGCGAGCTGATACGACGAGACGAACTCCGCGAACGTCATCGCGCGCTCGAACATGTCGCGCACGACCGACTTGGGCGACAGCTCGAAGTCGCGCACCCAGGGCTGGCTCGACGCGAACACCTCGTACGCCTGGTGCAGCAGCTCGTCCAGCGGCTTGGGATACGTGACGTCCTCGAGCGCCGCCATGCGCTGGTCGTAGTCCAGTCCCTCCTGCTTCATGGCCGCGACCGCCTCGCCGCGCGCGCGGAACTCCTGCTGCGACAGGATCGCCCGCGGGTCGTCGAGCGTGGCCTCGATGACGCTGACCACGTCCAGCGCATAATGCCCGGTGCCCACCCGGCCGGGCGCTCCCGGCAGCGCGCCGTCGTCAGGGGCGGGAGCCGCCGTGCCATCTCGTGCGTCATCCGGGTCGAGCAGTTCGATCGCGGCGAGGGCGAACGGCGACAGCGGCTGGTTCAGTGCGAAGTTCGGCTGCAGATCGACGGTGAGGCGGATGCCGGGGCGGGGGTCTGCCGTCGAGCGCGGGGCCGCGCCGAGCCGGCCGGGCGGTGTCGTTCCGACTCGCTCCGCTCGCTGGGCGGCCGGGGAATCCGCTCGCGGGGCGACCGGGCCGACCGGGCCGACCGGGCCGACCGGGCCGACCGGGACGACCTCGACGATCCCGGCGTCGCGCAGGGTACGGAAGATCGCCAGCGCGCGGCGCGCCAGCGCGTACTGCTGCGCGCGCGTCTGATGGTTGTCGAACACCAGCGACCGCACGTTCGCGAACACGTCGCCGCCGCGGGCGATCACGTTGATGAGCATGGCCGCGGTCAACGGCAGCTGCGGCACGAGCGCCTCGAGCGCGGGATCCACCAGCCGTTCGAATGATCCCCTGCCCCAGTTGACCGCCCCCGTCGGGGCCTTCTTCCGCACGATCTTCTTGCGCTTGGCGGGGTTGCCCTCGGCCTTGGCCAGCGCGAGAGCGTTCTCGATCTCCCACTCCGGAGCCATCCCAACGACATTGCCGTACGGGTCGAACCCAGCACGCCCGGCACGGCCTGCGACCTGATGGAACTCGCGGGCGGTCAGCTGCCGCATCCGGGTGCCGTCGAACTTCGCCAGCTCGGTGATGACGACCGTGCGGATCGGCACGTTGATGCCGACACCGAGCGTGTCGGTGCCGCAGATCACCCGCAGCAGGCCCCGCTGCGCGAGCGTCTCGACGAGTCGCCGGTACCGCGGCAGCATCCCCGCATGATGGATGCCGATGCCCGCGCGCACGAGCCGCGACAGCGTCTTGCCGAACCCGGTGGAGAACCGGAAATCACCGAGCGCCTCGGCGATGCGGTCACGCTGTTCGCGCGAGGCGATCTTCATGCTCGACAGCGCCTGCGCACGCTCGACGGCCGCCGCCTGGGAGAAATGCACGATGTAGACCGGTACCTCGCCGTCCGCCAGCAGCAGCTCGAGCACCTCGTACACGGGCCGGATCTCGTAGGAGAAGTGCAGGGGCACCGGCCGCTCGACGCCCGTGACCTGTGCCGTCGGCCGCCCGGTGCGCCGCGACAGATCGTCGGCGATCGCTGTGACGTCGCCGAGCGTGGCCGACATCAGCAGGAACTGCGCACGCGGCAGAAGCAGCAGCGGCACCTGCCACGCCCACCCGCGGTCGGGATCGCCGTAGAAGTGGAACTCGTCCATCACGACTTGGTCGACGGGGGCGGCAGCACCCTGCCGCAACGCCATGTTCGCGAGGATCTCGGCCGTGCAGCACACGATGGGCGCATCCGGGTTCACGGACGAGTCCCCGGTCACCATGCCGACGTTCGCCGCTCCGAAGACCTCGACGAGGGCGAAGAACTTCTCGCTCACGAGCGCCTTGATGGGCGCCGTGTAGTACGTGCGGCCACCGGATGCCAGTGCCGCCGCGTGCGCGGCGATCGCGACGAGCGACTTGCCGGTGCCGGTCGGCGTCGACAGGATCACGTTGGCGCCCGACACGAGCTCGATGACGGCCTCGTCCTGCGCGGGGTACAGCGTGAGCCCGCGCTCGCCCGCCCAGGCGACGAACCCGTCGTACACGGCGTCGGGGTCGGCACCGGCGACGCGGTCGAGCAGGGTGGTCACCTGTCGAGTCTGCCGCACGCGGCGGCCGTCCGCCGTCCGAGTACGCTGGAGGGGCGACTGGCGTGGCCGGACTGACCGGCAGGGAGCGCATGACCGGCATCGCCCGCCTGGGTGCCCATCGACACATCGATCAGGGAGCACAACCCATGCGCTACGGAATGAACCCGCACCAGTCCGCCGAGGTGACCGGCGGACCCGTCGTCGTCGGCGGCGCAGCGTCGATGATCAACTACCTCGATGCGCTGAACGCGTTCGCGCTGGTGCGCGAGGCCGATGCCGCCACCGGCTGGCCGGCGGCGGCATCCTTCAAGCATGTCTCACCGGCGGGCGCGGCGGTCTCCGGCACGATCGATGACACGGCCGCCCAGACCTGGGGGCTGTCCGGCGTCGCGGACGACAGCGTGCTGTCCGCCTACGTGCGCGCGAGAGACGCCGATCCCAAGTCGTCGTTCGGCGACGTGGTCGCCCTCTCCCGTCCGGTGGATGCCGCGACCGCCGAGTTCCTGCGCACGATGATCTGCGACGCGCTCATCGCCCCGGGGTTCGAGCCGGGCGTCGTGGACGTGCTGCGACGCAAGCGCGGCGGTCGTTTCCTCATCTTCCAGGCGGACCCGTCGCTCGAGCCGCCGCGGCGCGAGCGACGCGACGTGCTCGGCGCGACGCTCGTGCAGGACCGGGATGCCGCCGACGTCACGGCGGTGCTGCCCGCCGACCTCGATGCGCACACCCGCACGGACGCTCTCGTCGGCATGGTCGCGGCCCGCTACACCCAGTCGAACTCCGTCGTTCTCGTCAAGGACGGCGCGGCGGTCGGCATCGGCGCGGGACAGCAGAACCGTGTCGACTGCGTGCGGCTGGCCGGGGCCAAGGCGCGGGTGTGGTGGCTGCGCCGTCACCCGCTCGTGCGCGAGCTGCCGCTTCTCGACGGGATGCGACGACAGGATCGCCTGAACTGGCAGGTGCGGTTCGCCGGTCACGAGATGACCCGCACCCAGGTCGACGAGTTCGCGCGTCTGTTCGGCGATGACGCCCGCGCCGCCTACGACGACGCGTCCTGGCGCGACGCCTGGATGCGCGAGCTCACCGGCGTCACTCTCGTGTCGGACGGCTTCCTGCCGTTCCGCGACAACGTCGACCACGCGGCGGAGTTCGGCGTGACGACCATCGTGGAGCCGGGCGGTTCGACGCGGGCCGACGAGGTGCAGGCCGCCGCCCGCGAGCTGGGCATCGCGCACGTGCAGACCGGACTGCGGCTGTTCCACCACTGATCCGCCGCGGAACAGGCCCGATCGCCCCTACGTTGGAGACAGCGAGGAGAGGAGTTCCCATGCCCGACCTGACGATCACCCGCGAGGACGAGAACCACCGCTACACCCTGTCGGTGGACGGCGAGCTCGCCGGGTTCACC
This sequence comes from uncultured Microbacterium sp., assembly GCA_937988695.1. Taxonomy (GTDB): domain Bacteria; phylum Actinomycetota; class Actinomycetes; order Actinomycetales; family Microbacteriaceae; genus Microbacterium. The sequence continues at coordinate 4,295 of CALKHM010000074.1, forward strand.
GAGATCCACCCCGACGGCCCGGGGCGCCTGCGCATGCCGCACACCGTGATCATCCCGTCGTATCGCGGACAGGGACTGGCGACGGCGCTGGTCGCAGGAGCCCTGGAGGATGTCGCATCCCGCTCCGAGACCGTCGTGCCGCTGTGTCCGGTGGTGGCGAAGTACCTGCACGAGAACGCCGTCGACGGGCTGATGATCGACTGGCCTGTCCGCCGCACCGACTGACGCCGGGGCGGCTGCGCACCGCGCGGCGACGCCGCGTGTCCGGACATCCGCCGAGCGCGGTCCCGCGGCCTGCGGCATCCGAGCCTCGCCGCTCGGTTAGGGTACCCTCACCTGCACGGATAGACTGGGCGGATGCCCGCCCGCACCGCCGTCCTGTCCACGCGCGTGCTGCTCGTGTGCGCAGCCATCGGCGTCGCCGCGGGCCTTGCCGGCGGCATCGCCGGCTGGGTCACACCCGGTGTGATCCTCGTCGCGCCGATCCTGTACGGCTTCGTGCTGGGCGTGCATGTGATCCCCGGGATCATCGCGCAGGAGACGCTGCGCCTGCCGTGGGTGGCGCTGCTGACCCATGTGCTGGCGGCGCTGGTCTCCAGCGCCATGGCCCCGCAGTGGGCGGGCAGGTTCCTCGGGACGGCGCTGCTGTTCGGCGGGATCCAGGAGCTCGTCGCGGCACTGACCCGCTACCGGGTGTGGCGCGCATGGCGCTTCTTCATCTCGGCGGTGGTCATCGGCATCCTCGTCGCCGTGGTCGTCGCGCTCGTGGTCAACCTGACGAACATGCCGCTGTGGGCACAGGTGTCGTATCTCGTGCTCGCGGTGCTCGGGCCCGTCGCCTGGACGGCCATCGGGTTGCTCATCGGTGCGCAGTTGCGCCACGCCGGCATCGGCCGCCGATGAGCACCCCGCTGCTGCGGGTCGCCGATCTCGCAATCCGACACGAGGGAGAAGAGGTCGCCGCTGCCTCCGGCGTCTCGTTCGAGGTGCGCCGCGGCGAGGTGGTGCTGCTGCTCGGCCCGAGCGGCTCGGGCAAGTCGACGCTCACCCTGGCGCTGAACGGCCTGATCCCGCACGACGTGCCCGCCCGCGTGACCGGCTCAGTGATCGTCGACGGGATGGATGCCGCGACCACGCCGGTCGCGCAGCTGGCCACGCGCGTGGGCATGGTCTTCCAGGATCCGGACGCGCAGCTGGTCACCGGGACGGTGCTCGACGAGGTCGCGTTCGGCCCGGAGAACCTGCGGCTGCCCGTCGCCGACGTGCTTGGCCGAGCCGAGACGGCCCTGCGCCGCGTGGGCCTGTGGGAGCGCCGGCACGAGAACCCCGACGCGCTGTCCGGCGGAGGTCGCCAGCGTCTGGCGATCGCGGCGGCGCTGGCGCTGGGCTCCGATCTGCTGGTGCTCGACGAGCCGACGGCGAACCTTGATCCGCAGGGCATCGACGAGGTGTACGCGGCCCTGGCCGACGTGGTCGCCGCCGGCGATCGGGCGATCCTGCTGGTCGAGCACAACCTCGACCATGCGATCGGGTTCGTCGACCGCGTCGTGGTGCTGGATGCCACGGGCCGCACGATCGCCGACGGGCCGGTCGCCGACATCCTCCGGCACCGCGCCGCCGACCTGCACGAGCTCGGCGTGTGGCTGCCGACGTCGACCCTGGCCGCACTGCGGCTGCGGGAGGCCGGCTATCCGCTCGACCCGCTGCCGCTGACCCCCGCCGAGCTGCGCAGTGCGCTCGAGGGCGTCCCGCAGCCCACGCACACCCCGGTCGTTGAGCGAGGCCGCGCGCAGCGCGCCCGAGACGAAACGCCCCCGGCCCCCGACCACGTCCCGCCCCACTCCGCTCGCTCCACGACCGACCCCACCGAGCACCCGATCCTCACGGCTCGCGGCCTCTCGCTGCGGCGCGGAGGCGTCGAGGTGTTGCGCGACGTGGAGCTCGACATCCAGCCGGGCGAGTTCGTCGCGGTGGTCGGAGCCAACGGCACCGGCAAGACCACCCTGCTGCACGCGCTCGCCGGCGTCGTGCGTCCGCCGCGCGGTACCGTGCATGTGCGCGATGACGACATCGCGCGCCTGCGACCGCGCGAGCTGGCGCGGCGCATCGGGTTCGTGTTCCAGAACCCCGAACACCAGTTCATCGCGCACACCGTCCGCGAGGAGCTCGCGCACGGGCTGCGGGACCTGCCCGCGGACGAGGCCGATGCCCGCATCATCGACGTGCTCGACCGGTTCGGCCTCACCGCACGCGCCGACGTGCATCCGTTCCTCCTGTCCGGCGGACAGAAACGCCGCCTCTCGGTCGGCACGGCCCTGGTGGCCGGGGCACCGATCCTCGCCCTCGACGAGCCCACGTTCGGACAGGACCGCGCCCGTGCCGACGAGCTGCTCGAACTGCTCGCCGCGCTCAACCGCGACGGCACGACGATCATCGTCGTCACGCACGACATGCAGCTAGTCACTGAGTTCGCCACCCGCACGATCGTGCTCGGGCACGGTCGCGTGCTCGCCGACGCCCCCACCGCACAGGTCTTCGCGGCGCCCACGCTGCTCGAGCAGGCAGGACTGCGGCTGCCTCCGCTGCGCGAGGCGCTCAGCGGCCTGCGCTCGCACCCGGAGCTGGCGGGGACCACGCGTCTCGCCGAGCTCGCCCGCGGGCCGTCCACCGGAGAGGCCGCCTCGTGCCCGCCCGGCGAGGCGACCGAGAGGACCGGCAGCGCGTGACCACGGCATCCCTCTCCCTCGACCCCTACGCCGATGTCGCGCCGGCCTCTCCCGTGCGGTTCCTGCATCGCCTGAACCCGCTGGTGAAGCTGCTCGCGCCGGCGCCTGCCATGATCATGCTCGTGTTCGTACGGGATGCCGCGACACCGGCCGCATTCCTCGCACTGGCCTACGGCGTCATTCTCGTGGGCGCGCGCATGACGGGGCGGCTCGCGCTGATGCTGTTCGTGGCGGTGCCCGCGCTCACGGCCGCCATGACGATCGGCTTCGCCGCGTGGACGGACCCCGCCCGTGTCGCCGGCACCACGGCCGTTCTGCGTCTCGGCGACTGGACACTGCATGCCGGAGCCGTGCAGATCGGCGCGGCGACCGGCCTGCGTCTGGCCGCGATCATCGCGCTCGCGCTCGTCGCGGGCCTGACGACCACCGGGCCCGATCTCGCGCGGTCACTCGTGCAGCAGCTGCGCGTGCCGTACCGGGTGGGCTATACGGCGATCGCGGCGTTCCGGTTCGTGCCCCGCTTCGCGCGCGAGCTGGAGATCATCCGGCAGGCGCACCGGGTGCGCGCGGGGCACCGCTCCTTCCTCGGGCTCGCCTACGTCGTGCCGCTGCTGGCCGGTGCGATCCGGCACGCCGAGCGGGTGGCCCTGGCGATGGATGCCCGCGCCTTCGGCGCCCACCCCGACCGCACCGAGCGCCACCTCGTGCCGGTGCGCGCGCGTGATGTGGTGTTCGGCGTGCTCTTCCTCGCGGCCTCGACGGCCGTGTTCTGGGTGTTCTTCCCCTGGGGGCTGTGAGCCGGGCCTCGCACACCGGCGTGTGACGCGTTCAGAACTCCGTCGATCCGTGCCGATCCGGCGCCGACACGCCCGACACGGCGGGCCCGGGGAACGGCTGAGATGAGTTCTGCACGCGAGGTCGGGGCAGTCGGATGCCGAGACCCCGCGCCATCAGCGACCGTCACGCTCGCCGCGCCCGGTCGTGTGCACGGGGCCCATCCCACGCGGCCTGCCGGTCGGGGCCGGGCCGCTCGCGGCAGCTGCCGCAGCCGCCGCGAACGTCCCGGTCACGAGCGGGAAGTGGCACGCGACCATGTGCGGCACCGCGCCACCCGCACCCGCGCCCCCACCCACGCCCACGCCCACGCCCACGTCCGGCATCGTCCCGGCGGCATCCTGATCCGAGCCGCCGCCCACCCGCAGCACCGGCTCGACCTGCGCGCAGATCTCCTGCGCCATCGGGCACCGCGTGCGGAACCGGCACCCGCTGGGCGGGTCCATGGCCGAGGGCAGCTCGCCGCTGACTCCGAGCTTGGCCTTCGCGCGCTCGGCAGCGGGATCGGCGATGGGAATCGCGTCGATGAGCCCGCGGGTGTAGTGGTGCTGCGCAGCCGCGTAGACCTCGGCAGCCGGTCCGATCTCGACGACCTTGCCGAGGTACATCACCGCGATGATGTCCGAGAGGTATCGCACCACTGACAGGTCGTGGCTGATGAACAGGTAGGTCAGCTCGCGCTCGCGCTGCAGCTGCTTCATGAGGTTGAGCACCTGCGCCTGGATCGACACGTCCAGCGCCGACACCGGCTCGTCGGCCACGATGAGCGCGGGCTGCAGAGCCAGCGCACGCGCCAGCCCGATCCGCTGCCGCTGCCCACCGGAGAACTCGTGCGGGTAGCGCTCGGCGGCGCGGCGGGGCAGCCCGACGTCCTCGAGCAGCTCGTCCACGCGCCGGTCACGGTCACGCGCGGTGCCGACGTGCTGGATCTCCAGCGGCTCGCGCAGGATCGCTCGCACCCGCATGCGCGGATCCAGCGACGCATACGCGTCCTGGAACATGAACTGTACATTGCGCCGATCCTCGCGCAGGTCCCGGCGGTGCCGGTGCGCGAGAGGCCGGCCGCGGAACAGGATCCTCCCGTCCGTGGGCAGCTCGAGGCCGACGACGAGCCGGCCGAGCGTGGTCTTGCCGCATCCCGACTCGCCGACCAGGCCCACCGTCTGCCCGCGCGCGATCTGCAGCGTGGCGCCGGCCACCGCGCTCACGGCGCCCACCGTGCGTCGCAGGAGTCCCCCGCGCGTGACCGGGAAGTCCTTCACGAGCCGGTCCAGGCTCAGCAGCGGCACCCCGTCGTCGGGGATGAACCGCGTCGGTGCGACCCATTCCCGGCTGTCGCTGGATGCCTCGGCCTGCGCCGCCGGCCGCGCGGCCACGATCTCCTCGGGCGAGGGCAGCGGTTCGGTGCGCGGCACGAAGCACGCGAACCGGTGGGTCACGTCGCCGTCCCCGGCGGACTCGAGCACCGGCAGCTGCGTGCGGCAGCGATCGACGGCGAACCGGCAGCGCGGGGCGAACGGGCACGCGTGCGGCGCCTCGATGAGGTCGGGCGGCAGCCCCGGGATCGAGTACAGCTTCTCGCCGGTGCCTGCGGCCCGCTCGGGCAGCGCCTCGAACAGCGCCTCGGTGTAGCGATGCCGCGGCTCGGCGAACAGCGTCTGGGTCGCGGCGGTCTCGGCCACCGTGCCCGCATACATCACGACCACGCGGTCGGCGCGGCCAGCGATCACGCCGAGGTCGTGGGTGATGAGGATGACGGCCATGCCGAGCTCCGCGCGCAGTCGGTCGACCAGCTCGAGGATCTGCTTCTGCACGGTGACATCCAGCGCCGTGGTCGGCTCGTCGGCGATCAGCAGCTTCGGGCGGCAGATCAGCGCCATCGCGATCATGACGCGCTGCCGCTGCCCGCCCGACAGCTGGTGCGGGTAGCTGTCCATGCGCTGCTCCGGGTGCGGGATGCCGACCAGTCGCAGCATCTCCAGCACCGGCTCGCGGGCTCGTGCGCGCGTCATCCCGCGGTGCAGCACGAGCGGCTCGGCGACCTGCTCGCCGATCAACTGCACGGGGTTCAGGCTCGTCATCCGGTCTTGGAAGATCATGCCGATCTCGCCACCACGAATGGCCTGCATCGAGCGCTCGGGCAGCGCGACCAGATCGCGGCCGTCGAAGCGCACGTGCCCGCCGGTGATGTGTCCGCCGGGCGGCAGCAGTCGCTCGATCGACATCGCGGTCATCGTCTTGCCACAGCCGGATTCGCCGACCAGGCCCACCGTCTCACCGGCATCCACCGTGAACGAGACGTCGCTGAGCGCGTGGACGACCGATCTGCTGAGCCGGATGTCGGTCGTCAACCCGGAGACCTCCAAGAGAGCCATCGTCCACCTCGTTCAGCGGCGCTGCAGCCGCACCTCGACCGAGTCGCGCAGGCCGTCACCGACGAGGTTCACCGCGACCACCACGATGATGATGGCAAACCCGGCCGGGTAGATCAGCCACCAGTAGTTCAGGAACACGTACTGCGTGCCGTTGCTGAGCATCGCACCCCAGTCTGTGGCCGGCGGCGAGATGCCCAGGCCCAGGTAGCCGAGATAGGCGACCAGCAGGATCGCGTCGGCCACCTGGAAGGTCGCGTTCACGATGACCGTGCCGATCACGTTGGGCATGATGTGCCGGGTGACCGACCGCCACGACGACCCGCCCATCACCCGCACGGCCTGCACGTACTCGCGCACGCGCAGCGTCAGCGACTCGCCGCGCACCAGACGAGCCGGTACGAGCCAGGCGGTCAGCCCGATCACGAAGATCATCACCGGCAGCGACGGGCGCACGATCGTCACGAGGAACAGCAGCAGGAACAGGATCGGGATCGCGAGGATCGCGTCGACGATGCGCATCATGATCCCGTCGACGACGCCGCCGAAGAAGCCCGCGATGGCGCCCCATACGGTGCCGACGACGGTCGCGATGGCCGCGGCGGCCAGGCCCACGATCAGTGAGGTCTGGCCCCCCACCATGAGCCTGCCCACCACGTCGTATCCCGACCCGTCGGTGCCCAGCGGATGCCCCGAACCCGGCGGCAGGTTCGCGCTGGTCAAGTCGACGGTGACCTGATCGGTGGGGTAGATCAGCGGGCCGACGAAGCAGAACAGGATCGCGAGGGCCACGACGACGAGCCCCACGATCGCGAGCCGGTTCTGCACGAAGACCTCGAAGCCGAGGCGGAACAGGCTCTTCGGCCGTCCCTCGAGCGTGCCAGGAGCGGGCAGCGAGTCGGCGGGCGCAGCGAACGCGCCGACCGCGGCATCCATCCCGCCGGCCGGCTCGACCGGCGGCGGACCGCCCAGTTGCGTGGTCATCGCCTCACCACCTTCACAGCGTCACCCGCGGATCGATCGCGGCCAGGCCCACGTCGGCCAGGAGGTTCCCGATGACCGTCGCGAACGCCGTGACGATCACGACGCCCAGCTCCACCGGGTAGTCCGACTGCTGCGCGGCCTGCCAGAACAGCAGCCCCATTCCGGGGAAGTTGAAGATCGACTCGGTGATCAGGGCCCCGGCGAACAGGGCGGGCAGCGAGAGCCCCAGCAGCGTGATGATCGGGATCAATGCGTTGCGCAGCACATGGCGCCACAGCACGCGGGTGGGCGAGGCGCCCTTGGCCCGGGCCGTGCGCACGTAGTCCTGGCTGACATTGTCGAGCACCGACGAGCGCATGTAGCGCGAGAATCCGGCGATGGACAGCAGTGCCAGGGTCACGATGGGCAGGATCATGCCGGGGAACTGCTGGAAGATCGGTACGACGCCGTCGGATTGCGGCGCCTCCGGCGGGAACCAGCCGAGCCACGACGAGAAGATCTCGATGAGGATGAGTCCGAGGAAGAACGTCGGCGCCGCGTAGAAGATGAACGAGAGGCCGGTGGCCACGTAGTCGAAGATGCGGTTGCGCCGCACAGCCTGGTACACGCCGACCGGGATGGCCACGATCACGGTCAGCACGAGTGACAGCGCGGCGAGGATGATCGTCTTCGGCAGCCGCTCAGCCAACAGCGACCCGACCGACTGGTTGAGCACGTATGAGAACCCGAAGTTGCCGGTGAACCAGCCGAACACGCTGGTGAAGTACTGCACGACCAGCGGGCGGTCCAGGCCGTTCTCGCTGTTGAACTGGGTGATCTGTCCGGGCGTCGCGCGCGGTCCGAGGATCGCTCGCGCGGGCCCTCCCGGCAGCGAGTGCAGCAGGATGAAGACGATCACCGTCACGACGAGGACGACGAGCACGGACTGCAGAAGGCGACGGATGATGTAACCGACCATTCGGTTCGCCTCCTACCGGCCGTGCTCGTCGTTGTCCTGCCTGATCTGTCCTCTCCGCGGATGCGGGATCAGTAGTGCCAGTCCTCCGGCTTGATCGCGCCGTAGGGGTTGTTGGCCGTGAAGCCCTTCAGGCCGTTGGCGACCTCGGTGAGCGAATAGGTGTAGTTGGGCTGGTAGATGACCGGGACGTTGGTGGCCATGAAGTCCTCGTACGCCTGCATCACCGCCGTGCCGCTCTGCGTGTTGGTCGCGGCGATGAGCTTGTCGAGCGTCGCGTTCGAGTAGCTGCCGGAGTTGGATCCGGCACCGGTCGCGAACAGCAGCTCGCCGGTCGGGTAGTAGTCGGGCGCATACACCCAGCCGCCGCCCCAGTTGCCCATCTCCCAGGTGCAGGTCTTGCCCTTGCACGGCACCGCCGTCGAGGTCACGGAGTTGAACGGCTCGGGCTTCAGGTTCAGCGTGATGCCGACCTGCGCCGCGTTCGACTTCATCGACGCCATCGCGGTGTCGATCGTGGCCTGGCCGCTCGCATACGGCAGCGAGAACGTCAGGGCGGTCCCCGCCGCGATGCCTGCGCCGCAGTCACCGGTCGCAGTCCCCGGCTTCACGCAGGTCGTGGTGCCCTTCGGCACGACCTTCCAGCCGTTGTCGGTCAGGTACTTCGTCGCGTTCGCGATGCTGTACGGATATGGGTTGTTCTTCTCGGTCTGCGAGATCAGCGGGCTGTCAGGGAAGAGCGGAACGGGCCCGGTCGTCTGCACGCCGTAGTTCTTTGCGGCAGAGGAGATGACGCCCTTCTGATCGACCACCGACTGCAGCGCCTGACGGAAGTACAACTGCTTGAAGATCGGCCCCACGGTGGGGTTGTTGTAGTTGATCGGGAAGTAGTTGAACCCGTACAGGAACCACGGGATCAGCTGATAGTTCGCGCTGAGCGGGTTGGGGCCCGCGGCATCCGGAGCACTCGTGGCGGGCTTGGCCTGGGCGATGTCCTGGGTGGGGATGTAGCCGACGTCGAGCGTCGACCCGCCGCGCACCACATTGAACTCCGCGGAGTCCGTGGTGAACGGCACCATCTTGAACTGCTTGACCTGGGCCTTCTGCGGGCCGGAGTACACGGTGTTCGGCACGAACGTGACGTGACCGTCGGAGTTGAAGCTCGACAGCTTCCACGGGCCGTCCACGACCGACCAGATCTTGCTGGTGGCGTAGGAAGGCAGGTCCTTCGACTGTGCGTTCAGATAGGTGTAGACCGCCTTGCAGCCGCTGATGTTCGTGACGCAGTCGCCCTTCGCCGTCGCGCTGGTCATGTCCCACGCCAGCGGCATGGGCGTGATCTGGCTGAGCTGGTTCATCAGGAACCACTCCTGGCTGTACGCCTTGTCGGTGGTCAGCACGACGGTCGTCGGGTTGGGCGAGGTGGCCGTGAGGATGTTGTCGGGGAACTGCCCGGGCGTGTAGCCGGCGTAGTTGGCCTTCTCGGCCTTGTCCATGTTGATCCAGAAGATGACGTCCTGCGCGGTGACGGATTCACCGTTCGACCACTTGTACGGATTGAGCGTGATCGTGATCGTCTTGCCACCGTTGGAGTACACCGGCTGCTTGGCGAGGCTCAACGAGTAGTCGACGCCGGTCTTGCCGTTGTCGCCGTACCAGTACAGCGTGCGGTACATCATCAGCTGCATCTCGGAGTTCGTGACCGAGAAGTCGGCGATGGGGGAGAACGGCCAGATCCAGTTCGGAACGGTGGCCGGTGGCAGCGCCCACGAGATGGTGTCGGATGCCTTGCCCGGCGCATTGGCATTGGCCGCATGCGTTGCGCCCGGGCTGGATCCCGCACATCCCATCAGTGACAGGGACGCGGCGGCCACGAGCACTCCGGGCAACAAGAACCGGCGCCACGCACCGGCGGAATGACTTTTCATGCTGAGCCTCCCGGCTTGAGCTCGCGCGGCGGCTCTCGGGTTGTCAGCGTCGTCGCGCGGGACCTCCTCTCCTCAGTAAGCGCTTCGCAAGGACAAAGACCGCCCAGACCCCGCTGAGAGTTCCTTCTGTGCCGGATCGGAAATCAAGGAACCACCGCCCGCCCGTTGCGTCAAATTCACATGAATTCGGCGAATGCACATCAAACCGCCGGAAGTTTGATGTGCATTCGGCCACTTCATGTGAATTTGACGAAGAGGCGACGGGGCGGCGGGGCGGCGGGGCGGCGGGGCAGCGAGGGATGCCGCGACCCGGCAGGGCGGACGCGGCATCCCTCCTCGACGCGGGCCTGCTCGCAGCGCTACACCGCGACCGGCAGGGCGGACGCGGCATCCCTCGTCGACGCGACCTACTTGCGGCCGGTCACCTCACGGGCGACGATCTCGCGCATGACCTCGTTGGTGCCGCCGTAGATGCGGTGCACGCGGGCGTCTGTCCAGGCACGCGCGATCGGATACTCGAGCATGTACCCGTAGCCGCCATGCAGCTGCACTCCCTGATCGAGCAGCTCCCACTCGCGCTCAGTGGCCCAGAACTTCACCTTCGCCGCCTCTTCCGGCGTGAGCTTGCGGTCCTTGTACAGCATCATCGCGCGATCGACGTAGGCCCACAGCACATCGACCGTCGTGGCCATGTCGGCAAGCGCGAAGCGGGTGTTCTGGAAGTCGGCGACCGGCTGCCCGAACGCCTCCCGGCTCTGCGTGTACTCCAGCGTCCACTTCAGCGCGGCCTCGCCAGCCGCGGCAGCCGCGACACCGATCGACAACCGCTCGAGCGGCAGGTTCATCATGAGCTGGATGAAGCCCTTGCCCTCGACGGCGCCGATGAGGTTCTCGTCGGGCACGAAGACGTCGGTGAAGCTGAGCTCGGCGGTGTCCCACCCGTGGAACCCGACCTTGTTGAGCTTCTTGCCGTGGTCGAACCCGTCCATGCCGTCCTCGATCAGCAGGAGGCTGAACGCGTCGGGACGGTTGCCCTCGCCGGTCTTGACGAACGTGACCACGACATCGGCGGTCTTGCCGCTGGAGATGAACGTCTTCGCCCCGTTGACGAGGTAGCCGCCGTCGACCTTCTTGGCCGTGGTCTTGATCCCGCGCAGATCGCTGCCCGCGCCCGGCTCGGTCATCGCGAGGGCACCCAGCACCTCACCGGTCGCCATCCTCGGCAGCCACTTCTGCTTCTGCTCCTGAGTGCCCATGTGCACGAGGTAGGGCACGGCCAGGTCGTCCTGGATGCCGAGCGCTCCGGCCAGAGAACCATTGCCCGACGCGATCGTCTCTTCGAGCACGACCGAGCGGAAGCGGTAGTCCTGCAGCATGCCCGCGCCGCCGAACTCCTCGGGAACCGACAGCCCGAGGATGCCTGCCTCGCCCGCCGCCAGCATCGTGGCGCGGTCGATCTCGCCGTCTGCATCCCACTGCTCGCGCTTCTCGTTCGTGGCATAGCGCTTGATGAACTCCTTCACGACGTCGCGGAACGCTTCGTGGTCCTCGTCGTAGATCTCCCGTTCCATGGCGAGCTGAACCTCTCTCTTCGTCTCTCTTCGTCGAGCGCACGGCGAGGATCCCGCCGTCGCACCGTCGATCTTACGCGGCATCCAGTCTCACACTGGATGGGATTCAGTACCGTCCACAAGGAAACGACGGATGCCACGGTCCCGCCACACCGGTCTGTACAAGACGCGCTGTTCATCGCGCGCCATCGGACAGCGGGTCAAGACCTGTGGTCGGCGCTCTGCCCGTCAGTGCACGTAGCCCGGGGGGCCTGCCGACTCAGTGCGCATAGCCGGGGCGGAAGACTCAGTGCGCGTCGCCCGGGGGCCGTCGACTCAGTGCGCATAGCCGGGGGCTGCCGGCAGGCCGAAGAAGTCCTCGAGCGTGTGGTAGCCACCGTCATGGTAGGCGGCCGCGAGATCGACCCCGATGTAGCGCAAGTGCCATGGCTCGGCCGAATAGCCGGTCACCCCGGCGTGGCCTTCCTCATAGCGGACGACCCAGCCGTATTGCCACGCATGGGCCGCGATCCACTCGCCCTGCGGCGAGTCGGCGAGATCGTCGAGGGTGGCACATCCGCTGTCGGTGCAGGGAACCACGTCGCCGGCCAGGCCGGTCTGGTGCTCGCTGTAGCCGGGGCGTGCGCTGACGGCGTCGGCGGCAACCGTTCCCCGCTCCACCGTCTGCTTGCCGTAGTTGTGCTGCTGCGTCTGGAACGAGCGGTACCCGCTGTTCAGCGCGATCTGCCCGACCCCGTTGGCGCGGGCGGCCTTCACCATGACGGTCAGCGCGCGGGCGGCATCGTCGCGCAGACCGCTCCCGTCGAGGCTGCGCACATCGGTCGGCTTCATGCGCGGCGACGGCGCGTAGTCCTTCGGCTGCAACGGCTGCAGCTTGTCGACGACCACCCACACGTGCGACGGATCCGACAACGAGACGCACGGTGCACGGCCGCTGACCACGGCGTCGCGGAACTGCTCGCCACCTCCTGCGGCGCGGATCGCGGCGGCATCGTCGTGCGCGCGCAGCGCCGCGGTGAACGCCTCGGTGTCGCACAAGGCCAGGGAGGCCGGCGCCACCTCCGACCCGCGCGCCGATGCGGCCGCGCTCGGTGTCGACGTGGAGGCACCAGTCACAGCATCCGTCGCCTGCACAGGAGCGAGCCTTGACGCGGTGATGTCGGCCGTGAGCGGGCTCTCGGCCACCGGCGCGACCGGACGCGAAGCCGTCGAGGCGCCGCCCGCCACGATCAGCACGGATGCAGCGGCCAGGCTCACGCGTGCGATCAGTCCCACCCGGGGCTTGCGCGCGTGGCGTGCGCGCGCGCACTCCGTGGTCAGCGGCACGACACGCAGCGGCCCTGGTCGTCCCACCGGCAACGGTGGAGGCGGTGGTTTGAAGATCGGTGGATGCGCCGGCCCGATCTGCTCCTCCGTGACGATCGGGATCGGCAGGGTGGGCACGTCCGTCGACCGCGAGAGGCCCTCGGGTGCAGCGCACTCGCTGGCGGCATCCCCGCGCGCTCCGGCGTCCGCGTACCCGGCCGCATCGTGGCGCCCCGCGCCATCCCCGCGCCCGGCGGCATCCCCGCGCCCGGCGGCATCCCCGCGCGCTCCGGCGTCCGCGGGGGTCCGGGCTTGCGCGAGCTCCGCCGCCGGATCGACGCGTTGGATCGACGCCGCGCGCTCGCGTGCCTCGCGCAGCGCACGCCGCGTCAACGGCGCGTGCGCGAGCGAGGGATCGTGCGGGTCGGGGGCCGTCACCCGGTCTATTCTGCTCCTCCCGGGCACGGATCGCGAGAGCGCTCCCGCGATTCGACACTCGATCGGCTCCTTCTTGACATTCAATCGAAGACATGTTCCCATGATCATATGCGGTGGCAAGGACAGCAGCTGGGCGTCGCAGATGACGCGGCCCTTCCGGGGATGGAGCGTCTGGACGGTCTCGTCCGATCAGTGACCACCCCCGAGTTCGCCGGTGTGACGTTCCACGAGGTGATCAGCAAGACCGCACTGAACCACGTGCCCGCCTCGTCCGCGATGCCGTTCGGATGGACCGTCAACCCCTACCGGGGATGCAGTCACGCGTGCGCCTACTGCTTCGCCCGCGGCACGCACGAATACCTCGATCTCGATGCCGGGCACGACTTCGACACGCAGGTCGTGGTCAAGGTGAACGTCGCCGAGGTGCTGCGGCACGAGCTCGCCCGCGGAAGCTGGCGGCACGAATCGGTCATGCTCGGCACCAACACCGACCCGTATCAACGCGCCGAGGGGCGCTACCGGCTGATGCCCGAGATCATCGACGCGCTCACATCGTCGGGAACCCCGTTCTCCATCCTCACGAAGGGCACGCTGCTGCGCCGAGACTTGCCGCAGTTGGCGGATGCCGCGGCCCATGTGCCCGTGTCGCTGGCGATGTCGATCGCGGTGTTCGACGAAGCCTTGCAGCGTACCGTCGAGCCGGGCACGCCATCGACCGCCGCGCGGCTGCAGACGGTGCGTGCCGCTGCCGACGCGGGCTTCGATGTCAGCGTCTTCTTGATGCCGATCCTGCCTCATCTGACCGATTCGATCCCCCTGCTCGACGAGGCGCTTCACCGCATCAAGGCCGCCGGCGCCGCGCGCGTGATCTTCGGCGCGTTGCACCTGCGCCCGGGGACGAAGGACTGGTTCCTGCAGTGGCTCCAGCGCGAGCATCCTGAGCTCGTCTCGTCGTACCGCGGGCTGTACCCGGGGGCCGCGGCCTACGCGCCGAAGGGTTACCGTGCGTGGCTCGGGCAGCGGGTGCGACCGCTGCTGCGTGCGCACGGGCTGGACGAGCGCCTCGAAGACGACCAGCCACGAGCGACGGCACCCGGCCGTGTCGTCACCACCTCCAGGGGCCGCAAGGATGCTGCCGCTACCGACCGGCTGTTCTGATGGTCGCCCGCTTGGTCATCATACATATCTCTCATCTTCCTCTCATATTTTTTTCTTGCATTGGCGTAGCTATGTACTATGATGAGTAGTGGAAGGGTGCTTCTCACCCGACCCGACGAAAAGCCGACGTCGTGAAACCCGCGGACCCACCCCTGTGTTGGCGTTCGTCTGGAGTCGGCTATGGAACACGAGCAGCAGATGCCCTTCGGCACCTGGCGTGCGCTGGACACGCTCGTGGACGAGGTCGTCAGCACCCGTCGGCAGATCGCCGCACTGCAAGCGCGCGAGGCAGAGCTCATGGGACGGGCGGTCGAACTGGTCGTCACCCGTGAAGAGGAGCGGCGCGAGGCAGGCCTGCGATTCGGCAACGATCTTCCCCTGCGCGAGGTATCCAGCGAGCTCGGGGCGGCGATGCGGTTGTCCGATCGCTCAGTGCAGACCCGGATGGGCCGCGCATCCCTGCTCTTGGATCGGTTCGCCGCAACGCATGCCGCGCTCGGGGCCGGCGAGATCGATGAGACGCACGCGCATGTGATCGTCGACGCCGGCTGCCTCATCGCCGACGATGACAAGCGTGCCGACTACGAGCGGCGTGCGCTCAGCC
>CALKHM010000075.1 GCA_937988695.1 uncultured Microbacterium sp.
CCGCCGCGCCTGGGGAGGAAGGGCCGCTGCACAATGAGGGCGGCATCCCATGGGGGGAATGGGATGCCGCCGCGCGCAACACCACAATCGGGGGGTGGTCGGGTGCTGCAATGCCAGAATCGAATGTTCGGCCAAGGGTGAGCTTACGCACTTTCCGGCCGCTCGCCAAACAAATCCGCCGTCAGCGCGCTGATATATCAGCTTCCGATCTGCGCACCGCCCACCCGAGCATCGATCTCGGCCACCCACTATCGGAGGTAGTGGCTCCCAGGCGGCCGGAGTAGATTTGGCCCGGCTCCGGCGGCACCTGCTGTCGCCGCACGTCAGCCCATTCGCAAAGGAGCGCAGCATGAGCAACACGATCGACCATCTCCTCGACGAAGACCGCCGTTTCCCGCCCTCGGCAGATTTCGCCGCGAACGCCAACGGCACGGCCGAGCTCTATGAGCGCGCGAAGGCCGACCGCGAGGGCTTCTGGGCCGATCAGGCGCGCGAGCTGCTGCACTGGCATACCCCGTTCACGCAGGTACTGGATTGGTCGAACCCGCCGTTCGCGAAATGGTTCGACGACGGCGAGCTCTCCGTCGCGTACAACTGCCTGGACCGCCATGTCGAGGCCGGCAACGGCGACCGCGTCGCGATCCTGTTCGAGGGCGAGCCCGGCGACGAGCGCCGCATCACCTACGCCGAGCTGACGACGGAGGTCAAGAAGGCCGCCAACGCGCTGCAGAGCCTGGGCATCGGCCATGGCGACCGCGTGGCGATCTACCTGCCGATGATCCCCGAGGCCGCGATCGCGATGCTCGCGTGCGCACGCATCGGAGCGATCCACTCCGTCGTGTTCGGCGGGTTCTCCGCCGACAGCCTGCGCTCGCGCGTGGACGACGCGGCAGCCCGCCTGGTGGTCACCGCCGACGGCGGCTACCGCAAGGGCAAGGTGTCGCCGCTCAAGCCCGCCGTCGACCAGGCGCTGGCAGACCGCGGCACCGGCGCGCAGGAGACCGTCGAGCACGTCCTCGTCGTGCGTCGCGGCGGCAACGACATCGAGTGGACCGAAGGCCGCGACCTGTGGTGGCACGAGGCGCTGGATGCGGCATCCGACGAGCACGAGGCCACACCGTTCCCCGCGGAGAACCCGCTGTACATCCTGTACACCTCGGGCACGACCGGAAAGCCCAAGGGCGTCGTCCATTCGTCGGGCGGCTACCTCACGCAGGCCGCGTTCACGAACAAGTACAGCCTCGACATCCATCCCGAGTCTGACGTGTTCTGGTGCACGGCCGACATCGGCTGGGTCACCGGGCACACCTACGTCGTGTACGGGCCGCTCGCGCTGGGAGCCACCCAGGTGATGTACGAGGGAACCCCCGAGACGCCGCATCCCGGCCGCTGGTGGGAGATCATCCAGAAGTACGGCGTGACGATCCTGTACACCGCGCCGACCGCCATCCGCTCGTTCATGAAGCAGGGCCGGCAGATCCCGCAGCAGTTCGACCTGTCGAGCCTGCGGCTGCTGGGCTCGGTGGGCGAGCCGATCAACCCGGAGGCGTGGATCTGGTACCGCGACGTGATCGGCAGCGGCCGCACTCCGATCGTCGACACCTGGTGGCAGACCGAGACCGGAGCGACGATGGTCGCGCCCATGCCCGGCGTCACCGACGCCAAGCCGGGCTCGGCGCAGGTGCCGCTGCCGGGCATCCTGGTGGACGTCGTCGACGAGCAGGGCGCGACTGTGGACAACGGCAACGGCGGCCTGCTCGTGGTGACCGCGCCGTGGCCGTCGATGCTGCGCGGGGTGTGGGGTGACCCGGAGCGGTTCAAGGAGACCTACTGGGCGAAGTTCGCCGCGCAGGGCTACTACTTCGCCGGCGACGGAGCGCGCAAGGACGAGGACGGCGAGATCTGGCTGCTCGGACGTGTCGACGACGTCATGAACGTGTCGGGCCACCGGCTGTCGACGACCGAGATCGAGTCGGCGCTGGTCGCGCACGAATCGGTGGCCGAGGCCGCCGTGGTCGGTGCGACCGACGAGACGACCGGCAAGGCGGTGGTCGCGTTCGTGATCGTCAAGGAGAGCTACCTGGCCGCACACTCCCCTGAGGGCCTGGCCGGTGACCTGCGGGGCTGGGTGAGCGGACAGATCGGTCCGATCGCCCGTCCGCGCGACATCTACATCGTCAGCGAGCTGCCCAAGACTCGCTCGGGGAAGATCATGCGGCGCCTGCTGCGCGACGTGGCCGACGGACACGAGGTCGGCGACACCACGACCCTGGCCGACACCGCAGTGATGAGCGTGATCTCGGCGCAGGTGAAGTAGACCGCCGGAGCGGAGCGAGTCGAAGCGGGCCGCGCCGTCGTTTCGACTCGCTCCGCTCGCTCAACGACCGAGGAGGAGCCCGCTCAGCGAGCGAAGCGGAAGATCACCTCGACCTCGACGGGCGAGTCCAGCGGCAGCACGGGGGCCGCCACCGCCGAACGGGCGTGCCGCCCGGCCTCGCCGAACACGTCGCCGAGCAGTTCGCTGGCGCCGTTGATGACGCCCGGCTGTCC
This sequence comes from uncultured Microbacterium sp., assembly GCA_937988695.1. Classification (GTDB taxonomy): domain Bacteria; phylum Actinomycetota; class Actinomycetes; order Actinomycetales; family Microbacteriaceae; genus Microbacterium. The sequence goes on from CALKHM010000075.1 coordinate 2,551, forward strand.
CGTGAAATCGGGCGTGGATGCCACGAACCCGACGACCTTCACGACACCGGTGAGCCGGTCCACCCCGCCCACGACGGCCGCGGCGGCGGCGATCGCGTTCAGCGCGGACTGGCGTGCGTACGCCTTCGCGTCGTCGGCCGACACCTCACCGCCCACCTTGCCGGTGGCGGGAAGCCGTCCTCCGCTCATCGGCAGCTGGCCGGCCGTGTAGACGAGGTCGCCGTGCACGACGGCGGGGACGTACGCGGCGACCGGCGGCACCACATCGGGAAGCTCGATGCCCAGCTCGGCGAGCGTCTGCGTCACGGTCATGTCAGTTCCCTTCGAACTGTCGGGCGGCGTCGGCTGCGGCATCCAGTCCCGCATTCGCGGAGCCACCGCCGACGGGACGCTTGAAGTAGGCGACAAGGCCTCCCTCGGGGCCGGGCACGACCTGAACGAGCTCCCAGCCCTGCTTTCCCCAGTTGTTCAGGATGGCTGCGGTGTTGTGGATCACCAGCGGTGTGGTCAGATACTCCCAGGTGGTCATCGCGGCGGCGGCTCCTTCATCGCAGGTGGCATCGAGGGCTTCACCGGATCTCCGACGCAGGCGCCTGGAGGCTTCGTCCAGCAATCTCCCTTACGATCAACCCTATGCCCCACTCGAAACGCACGTCATCCGGTGTGCTCGGTGGCCTGCTGGGCCTCATCGGCCTGAGCGCGGTCGCGGGTGTGCTCATCACGGCGACCGTCACTCCCGCCGTCGCCGTCACCAGTGCCGCAGCGACCGGTGCGATCGACATGTTCAACAACCTGCCGAGCGTGCTGCAGATCGACAAGCTGATCCTGCCGTCGAAGATCTACTACACCGACGACAAGGGCAAGAACACCCTGATGGCCACCTACTACGACCAGAACAGGACGCCGGTCACCTTCAACGAGATCAACACCGTCATGTACGACGCGTTGCTCTCCAGCGAAGACCCGCGCTACTACGAGCACGGCGGCATCGACCTCATCGGCACCGCACGCGCACTGCTGTCGAACGTCAAGGGCGGCGCGCCGACCCAGGGAGGGTCATCGATCAGCCAGCAGTACGTCAAGAACGTGCAGCTGAACACCTGCTACTGGTCGGCCGAGAACGACCAGGAGCTCAACGCGTGCTGGCTGAAGGCCAGCGACAACCAGGGCGCCGACGGCTACCAGCGCAAGCTGCAGGAGATGCGGTACGCGATCTCGCTCGAGCAGCGCTACTCGAAGAACGACATCCTGCTCGGCTACCTGAACATCGCCAACTTCGGCGGGACCACCTACGGCATCGAGGCCGCCGCCTGGCACTACTTCGGCGTGCACGCGAAGGATCTGAACCTGTCGCAGGCCGCCACCCTCGCCGGCATGGTGCAGAACCCGAACACCTACCGCATCGACATGCCCGGCGGCTCGGTCACCACCAAGAGCGGTGCGAAGGTCAACAGCGAGAAAGACGGCTACAAGCTCGCCAAGGACCGTCAGACCTACGTGCTGGACCGGATGCTGAAAGACGGCAAGATCACCCAGAAGCAGCACGACGACGCGGTCAAGGCCCCCATCGTGCCGCGGATCAAGGACGCGCGGTCCGGGTGCACGGGCGGCTCGGCCGCATACTTCTGCGCCTATGTGACGGCCGTCATCAAGAAGGATCCGGCCTTCGGTCCGGAGCTGCTGCAGAAGGGCGGGCTGAGCATCTACACGACGCTCGACCCGCGCGTACAGAAGGCCGCGCAGAAGGCGCAGGACGACTGGGCACCGTCGTCTCAGCCGAACATGGCCTTCGGGTCCACGTCGGTGAGTGTGGAGGTGTCGACGGGCCGAGTGCTGGCCATGGCGCAGAACACCACGTACACGCCCACGGCGACCGACAAGAAGGGCACGTCGGCCATCGTGTACGCCGGGTCGCGGGACCTCGGCGGATCGAGTGGCTTCAACGCCGGCTCGACGTTCAAGCTGTTCACCCTGCTGGACTGGCTCGAGCAGGGCAAGTCGCTGAACCAGGTCGTCGACGGGCGCAAGATGACCCGTTCGACCTGGAAGGACCACTGCGTCGCGGGCGGCGTGGTCACGGCACCGGCCGACATCCCGAACTACAACAAGGAGCCCGGCCGTTTCGGCACGCCGATGTCGTTCACGAAGCAGTCGCTGAACACCGGCTTCATGGGCATGGCCCAGCAGCTCGACCTGTGCGACATCGGCAACGTGGCACAGCGCCTGGGCGTGACCCGCGGCGACGGCACCCCCATCCCGCTGACCACCGACGGGACGAACAAGGACTCCAACCAGAACCCGCAGCCTGCCGAGGTCATCGGATCGGACAACGTCTCGCCGCTGGCGATGGCCGCCGCCTACGCGGCCGTCGCCAACAAGGGCGTGTACTGCCAGCCGAAGGTCATCGACAAGGTCACCGACGCCGACGGCAAGGAGCTCGCGGTCCCGAAGACCACCTGCACGCAGGTGCTCGACCCGAAGGTGGCCGCCACCGCGGCGTATGCGCTGAAGGGGCCCCTGGAGCGCGGAGGATCCGGGCAGGCGGGAAACCCGTGGGACGGCACGCCGCTGATCGGGAAGACCGGCACGCACAACGCGCTGCAGACCTGGCTGATCACCTCCAACACGAAGGTGACCACGGCGAACTGGGTGGGCAACGCCGACGGCGGAGCCAAGACCAAGCCCGACATCTTCCACCGGTACTACAAGGGCTATCAGCTCTCCAGCCTGCGGTACCCGATCGCGCGCAGCGTCCAGGGCGCGATCGACAAGATCTACCAGGGCGGATCGTTCCCGCAGCCCGACTCGAGTCTGACCCGCCAGGTACTGGTCGATCTGCCCGACGTCGTCGGCCAGACCGTCGACGAGGCGACGCAGACCCTGCAGGACAAGGGCTTCCAGGTCATCGTCGGACAGCCGGTCGACTCCGACCAGCCCACCGACGTGGTGGCAGCGCAAAGTCCGGCGGCGGGACGGACCGCCGGCGGGACCACGGTGACGCTGAGCCCGAGCAACGGCAAGGGCATCTCGGTGCCCGACGTCACCGGGCAGGATCCCGCCCAGGCCGTCGCGACGCTCCGCGGCGCCGGGTTCAGCAGCGTCAGCACCACGTGTGAGCAGCAGGACGGCGCCGACGGAACGGTGACCGGCACCGATCCCCCCGCGAACACCATGGCCGGGCCCGGCACGAAGATCACCGTGACCTACGCGGCAGGCGACTGCGGCGGCAACAGCCCAGGCAACGGCCCGGGCAACGGCAACGGCAAACGCGGCCATTGATGGGAAGCGTGTCATCCGCACCTTCCGCCCTCACCGTGCTCGGCGCGGTGGGGGCGGTCGGTGTCGGCGCTGCGATCTGGGGGGTCGGCATCGAGCGGCACCTGTACACGGTGCGTCGGCATGATCTGCGGGTGCTCCCCCCCGGGGCGGCGCCGATCCGTGTCCTGCACCTCTCCGATGCGCACATGGCGCCGTGGCAGCGCCACAAGCAGCGCTGGATCGCATCGCTGTCGGCGCTGCGCCCCGACGTCATCGTCAACACCGGCGACAACATGGGACACGTCGACGGACTCGACGGCCTGCGCACCGCGTTCGCGCCGTTCCGCGGCATCCCGGGCTTCTTCGTGCACGGATCGAACGACCTCGTCGCCCCCGGGCCGCGCAATCCCTTCCTGTACTTCACCGGGCCGTCCGCCCGTGTTCCCCACGCGCAGAGTCTGGATGCCGCGGCCCTGGACGCGTTCCTGACCGACGACCTCGGCTGGACCGGCCTGGACAACACCGCCGCCTCGGCGACGGTGAACGGTCTGCGCATCGACGCGTTCGGCGTCGGCGACGCGCATCGCGACGGGGACCGGCTCGATGTCCTGCCCGCGGCGATCGGCCGGCTGGGGTCCGGTGCCGACCTGACGTGGGGCGTCACCCATGCCCCGTACCGGCGCGTGCTCGATGCCTTCACCGACCTCGGAGCCGACGTGCTGTTCGGCGGCCACACGCACGGCGGGCAGGTGCGCATCCCGTTCTCGCCGAAGGCGCTTGTCGCGAACTGCGACATCCCGCTGGACCAGGCACGCGGGCTGTCGACCTGGACCCATGACCAGCGCACCGTGCCGCTGAATGTCAGCGCCGGCCTCGGCCACTCGATCTACGCCCCCGTGCGGTTCGGCTGCCGCCCCGAGGCATCCCTGATCACCCTGCACGCACGTTGAGGGGCCTGCGCCGACCGCGCAGGCCCGTCGCCGGCATCCACCCCACACACAGCATGCGGGCCTAACGTCACGATCGTGTCCAAGAAGCCTCACACGGATGAGACGAGGACCGTCAGGGGTGTCATCGGCGGCCTCGCCGGGTTCATCGCCCTCAGTGCTGTCGCCGGGATCATGGTCGCCGCGGCGGTGACCCCGGAGATCGCGCTCGCGAGCGTCGGCGCGGCCAGCGCGATCGCCACCTTCGACAGCCTGCCCGGCACGTTGAAGATCGACACCCTCCAGCTGCCGACGACGATCTACGCGAAGGATCCCCGCACGGGGACCCAGAAGGTGCTGACCCGGTTCTACGACCAGAACCGCATCCCCGTCACGTGGACCCAGGTCGCACCGGTGATGTACGACGCGATCCTCTCCAGCGAAGACCCACGCTTCTACGACGAGGGCGGCATCGATCTGGCCGGCACGGTGCGCGCTGCGCTGTCCAATCTGCAGGGCAGCAGCAACATCCAAGGCGGGTCGTCGATCAGCCAGCAGTACGTGAAGAACGTGCTCGTCCAAGACTGCTACGCGACGGTCGACGACGAGAGCCTGACGCAGCAGAAGAAGGACGCCGCGATCCAGAGCTGCTACAACGAGGCCACCAACGACAGCGGCCCGAGCGGTTACGCCCGCAAACTGCAGGAGATGCGCTACGCGATCGCGCTCTCGCAGCACTACTCGAAGAATGACATCCTGCTGGGGTATCTCAACATCGCGAACTTCGGCGGCGTGACGTACGGCATCGAGGCGGCATCCGAGCGCTACTTCGGGGTGCACGCGAAAGACCTCGACCTGTCGCAGGCGGCGACCCTCGCCGGCATGGTGCAGAATCCCAACACGTACCGCATCGACGAGCCCAAGAGCACCACCAACGGCGATGTCGATCACTACGCGCTGACGAAGCAACGGCAGGAGTACGTGCTGGGTCGGATGAAGACCCTCGGCAAGATCTCCACCGCGCAGTACGACACGGCGATGAAGGCCCCGATCGTCCCCCACGTCACCACACCGTCCACCGGATGCGCGCACACCAGCGCACCGTACTTCTGCGAGTACGTGCAGTCGATCGTGCAGAACGACCCCGCCTTCGGCGCGACGGCCTCCGACCGCGAGCAGGCGCTGCGACAGGGCGGGTTGAAGATCTACACGACCCTCGACGAGCGGCTGCAGAAGGTCGCACAGGACACCGTGTCGAAGTATGCGCCGCCGTCCCGGCCGGCATACGGGTATGGATCGACGATCGTGAACGTGCAGCCGTCCACCGGCGACATCCTCTCCATCGCGCAGAACACGCACTTCAGCACGACCTCCACCGACGCCGACACGGGCTACACCAGCGAGGTGTTCGCGGGCGACTACCGGCAGGGCGTCGGGGGATTTCCCGCCGGATCGTCGTTCAAGCTGTTCACGCTGCTGGACTGGCTGCAGACCGGCCATTCGCTGAACGAGGTGCTCGACGGGTACCCTCGCGTCATTCCACGCATCACCAACTCCTGCCAGGGCGACTGGACCAACAGGACGAACGCGATCATCCCGAACTTCCGCGGTGAATCCGGCTACTACGGCACTCCGATGCAGTTCACCGCACAGTCGCTGAACTCCGGATACGTCGCGATGGCGAGCAAGCTCGATCTGTGCGATGTGATGAAGGATGCCACCAAGCTCGGGGTCACGCTGGCAAACGGCCAGGGGCCCGTGATGATGAACACCCTGTTCTCGGTGATCGGCTCGAACTCGGTCTCGCCGATCGCGATGGCGGGCGCGTATGCGGCCATCGCGAACCACGGCACCTTCTGCCAGCCGCACGTGATCACCCGGGTCACCGATTCCGCGGGCAACGACCTTCCGGTGCCCGCGCACACCTGCAAGAAGGTGATCGACCCGAAGATCGCGGCGACGGCCGAGTACGCGCTGCAGGGCGTCATGCGCTACCCGCTGGGCACGGCGGCCGCGGCCAACCCGCACGACGGCACACCGCTGTTCGGCAAGACCGGCACGCACAACGGCGAGCAGACCTGGCTCATCACGTCGAGCTCGGCGATGACCTCGCTGGTGTGGTCGGGGATCACCAACCCGCATGGCGACCCGAACCTCGATCTGTACACCGCGTTCTACCGCGGCAACGACCTGGCCGACATCCGGTATGCGATGTCCGAGCGCATCCAGAGAGCGGCCGACACGTACTATCCGGGCGGTGCGCTGCCCGTGCCCGAGGCATCGCTCCTGATCCGCTCCGGCTCATATCCGAACAGCGGTTCCACGCATCACGGCTCCGGGCACAAGGGCTCGGGACACGGCGGCACGAGCACGCCCGCGCCCACTGCGAGCGCCGCACCAGCGCCGTCGAAGAGCACCGGGCCCGCGCCGCCTGGCCACGGGCGTCACCACGGCGGGTGACGTCCTCGGCCGCGGACGGGGCGGGTGACGTCCGCGGCCGCGGACGGGGCGGGTGACGTCCGCGGCCGCGGCACGGCAGGTGACATCCCCGGCCGCGGATGGGGCGGCGCTGGACGCATGTGAGGCGCCCCGCTCGATTTCAGCGGGGGCTTGGTTCGGGGTAGACTCGAACGGTTGCCACGGGGTGTGGCGCAGCTTGGTAGCGCGCTTCGTTCGGGACGAAGAGGCCGCAGGTTCAAATCCTGTCACCCCGACCAATACCGGCTTATCTCAGCCCTCTCACGGCCCGAAGCCGGTCCCAGCGGCCCACGACGACCTCTGCCCCGTCTTATGAGGGCTTGATGCCTGCACATGCGCGCGATCACAATGTAGGCGTTCTCGTCTGAAAGAGGAAACCACGTTGGCCGCGTTTTGTTCATCACACGTCAGACGTCGGCTGGGCCTCGCCGCAAGCCTGGCACTGATCGCGGCGGCCATATCTGCATGCTCAGCCACGCCGCCCGCTTCCCCCAGCCCGCGGCAAGAGGATGCCACGACGGCGCAACGCATCACTCAAATCGTCTACGACGAGGACGCGAACGCGGTCGGCCAGCAGATCGTCAGCGTCATAGGGGCATGGATCAACGCAGGCACCGATGATCCTCGGGTCAGCGACGCAACACACCAGATAGCCACGATGCAGAGTGGGAATGCCGACAAACCCACGGGTGGTCCTGGATCGAACGACGAGTTTGCAAACAGCGCCCACCAGCTCGGCATTGCGGCCAAGGTCGGGCTCACGATCGCGTCGGACAATCAGTCGAAGTACGCTCCCATGCTCTATGGCGACGAATGGGCGACCGTAGTCGCACGCATGGGGGACGCCGCCAGCAATGACAGCGATCCAAGTCTGGACGATGCCGGCGCCTCCCCCGAATCCGGCGCCATCAGCGCCTTCAATCTGGCCTCCCTTGTCAACTACATCGCCAACCTATCTGCCCAGACCTCAGTTCCCCCGGTCGGCGTCACACTGTCGGGCGACGTCACCTTCAGGCAAGGATCGACCAGCGTGGGTACCGGGCCGGGTGCCTACGAGTACTCGATCCCCGTCACGATCTCGACGTGGGACAACGAAAGCAAGGCCGTGTCACCGTCAGACGCCGTGGTCCTGTTCGACGGGAACCTCGGAATACCGCCCGAAGGAGGCAACGACGAACTGACTCCGATACACCCTGGTGATCGTCTCGTCGCCACCTCGCCGATCAGAATCACCTTCGCCGAAGATGGCACCCAGAACGGCGACCAGTAACGACTGCTCCGCTCCTGCCTCGCATCTTCTCCGAACTCGGATCACCAGCCGTCGGCCGGACCTGGCGCTCCGACCGCCCTGACGAATCAGGGCACGCCCGATGCGGAGCGCATTCCACCGATGACCGGAACAACCGTCGCCGCGATGGCCCCTGTCACGCGAAAGAAGAGGCCGACCCTCGCGGTCGCCGAACCCGGCACCAGGCCACGACCATTGGCTGCGATAGGATCGATCGCAGTGAGGCCCCGCCGCGGCGGGGCCTTTCGCCTGACACGAGGAGTTCCTGCATGCCGACGACCCGACTGGTCGCCTTCGACCTGGACGACACGCTCGCGCCGTCGAAGGCCGCCATCGACCCGCGCATCGGCGACCTGTTGATCGCCCTCGCCGAACGCGTCGAGGTCGCGATCATCTCGGGCGGGCAGCTCGCGCAGTTCACGACGCAGGTGGTCGACCGACTGCCGGATGCCGCGGCCGACGTGCGAACCCGCATCCACCTGCTGCCCACCTGCGGCACGCAGTACTACCGCCTCACCGAGCACGGCATCAGCACCGTCTACGCGCACACGCTCAGCGATGACGACAAGGCGCGGGCGCTGTCGGCGATCGAACAGGAGGCACGGCGTCTCGGATATTGGGAGGCGGAGCCCTGGGGTCCGATCCTCGAAGACCGCGGTTCGCAGATCACGTTCTCAGCGCTCGGCCAACGGGCCCCGCTCGAGGCGAAGAAGGCCTGGGACCCGACCGGTCAGAAGAAGAACGCGCTGCGGGCGTCCGTGGCCGCTCTCCTCCCCGATCTCGAGGTGCGAAGCGGCGGGTCGACGAGCGTCGACATCACCCACCGCGGCATCGACAAGGCGTACGGCATGCAGCAGCTCGCCGAACAGACCGGCATCCCGCTCGAGGACATGCTGTTCGTCGGCGATCGGCTCGACCCGGACGGCAACGACTATCCCGTGCTCGCGCTGGGCGTGCCCTGCCACGCCGTCACCGGCTGGGAGGACACGGCGGCCTTCCTCGACGCGCTCATTCCGACGCTGTAGCGCCCGGCATCCTGCGGCCGCATCCGCTTCAGCAGTCGCTTGCGACGGCGGCATCCGCTTCCGCGGCGTTAGAAGTGACGGCTGAAACGCCTCGCGGTGCGCGGCCGACCGGCGTCAGCCGGGTCAGCTGCGTGACGTGCTTGGGCGTGAGCTCCGCCAGGGCCGAGACGCCGAGCAGCTTCATGGTGCGCTCGATCTCGCTGCGCAGGATCGCGATCGTGCGATCGACGCCCTGCCGGCCACCGGCCATCAAGCCGTACAGGTATGCACGGCCGACGAGGGTGAACTTCGCGCCGAGAGCGACGGATGCCACGATGTCGGCGCCGTTCATGATGCCGGTGTCCACCATGACCGTGGCATCCTTGCCGACCTCGCGCACCACCTCGGGCAGCAGCCGGAATGGGATCGGCGCCCGGTCGAGCTGTCGTCCGCCGTGGTTGGACAGGACGATCCCGTCCACGCCCAGGTCGATGAGCGTGCGCGAGTCCTCGACGTTCTGCACGCCCTTGATGACGATCTTGCCCGGCCACATCTCACGGATGATCTTCAGGTCGTCGTAGCTGATCGTCGGATCCATCGCGGCATCCAGCAGCTCACCCACCGTGCCCCCGGTCGAGCTCAGCGACGCGAACTCGAGCTTGGGCGTGGTAAGGAAGTCGAACCACCACCACGGGCGCGGAATGGCGTTGACGATCGTGCCGAGCGTCAGCTGCGGCGGGATCGAGAAGCCGTTGCGCTTGTCGCGCAGGCGCGCGCCCGCCACGGGGGTGTCGACGGTGAAGAACAGCGTGTCGAAGCCGGCCTCGGCGGCGCGACGGGTCAGACCGTACGAGATCTCACGCTCGCGCATCACGTACAGCTGGAACCAGTTGCGCCCGTGCGGGTTGGCCTTCTTCACGTCTTCGATCGACGTCGTGCCCAGTGTGGACAGGGTGAAGGGGATGCCGGCGGCTCCCGCCGCACCCGCACCGGCCACCTCCCCCTCGGTCTGCATGAGGCGCGTGAACCCGGTGGGCGCGATGCCGAACGGCAGCGCCGACGGGCCGCCGAGGATCTCGCAGGACATGTCGACCGAGGGGGCCGGCTTGAGGATGCCGGGATGGAACTCCACGTCTTCGAACGCCTGGCGCGCGCGAGCGATCGACAGCTCGCCCTCTGCCGCACCGTCGGTGTAGTCGAACGCGGCCTTCGGCGTGCGCCGCTTCGCGATCGCGCGCAGGTCGGCGATCGTGAGCGCGGCATCCAACCGGCGCTTGCGCAGATCGAACTCGGGCTTGCGGAACTGCATGAGCTCGAAGATGTCCTTGACGTTGGGGATCTGCCTGGTGACCATCAACGGTCCTTTCCGTCGTGAGTGAGACCGGCGTGTGCGTAGTAGCCGGTGATGTGATCGGAGACGAGGCGTCGCGCCATGACGGGGTCGCCGAGCTCGAGCGCCTCGACGATCTCGCGATGCTGCACGCGCAGCCGCGCGGCGGTGTCCGGCCAGTCGGCGATGTGATCCGCGCCGGCCAGCACGTACGACTCGATCGCGTCACGCAGGCCCGCCATCATCGCTGCGACGACGTTGTTGCCGGATGCCTCGGCCAGAGCCAGGTGGAACTGGGCGTCCAGCGCGAGGAACTCGGCGGGGGCCAGCGCGACGTCGTCCATCGCGTCGAGGAATCGCCGGGATTCGCCGAGCGGCCCGGCCGCGGCATCCGTCCCGCGCTGCGCGCGACGCACGGCGCCGATGCGCGACGCGAGGTCGTCTGCCACGGCCGTCTCCAGGATGAGCCGAGTGCGCATGACATCGTCGATCGGGAATCCGCGGGCGGCGACCTGCAGGCGCAGCAGCGCCGACATCCCGCCCTCCGGCGTCGCGATCACGATGGCACCGGCGCTCGGACCCGAGCCGGTCGCCGTGCGGATCAGGCCCAGCACGTCCAGGACCCGCAGCGCCTCGCGCACGCTGGAGCGGCCGACGCCGAGCGAGGCGGCGAGCTCCCGCTCGGGCGGCAGATGGTCACCGGGCGCCAGGACGCCTTCGAGCAGATCGGTCTCGATCTTCTCCAGGACGACGCGCCAGGCGCGCGCGGGAACGGCCTCGTCTGCCACGCGTACTCCTTCTGTGGTCTGACCACTTTATCCCGTGTGGTCTGACCACGCAACCACGTCGCCCCTCCCCGCCCCGTGCGCCAAATTCACATGAATTGGCCGAATGCACACGAAACTTCCGGCGGTTTGATGTGCACTCGCCAAATTCATGTGAATTTGGCGCACTACGGGCGGTCAGCCCAGGCGGCCACCGGACTCACGCAGGTAGCACTGGGCGCACATCGACTCGTACGTCACACGCTCGGCGGTCAGCTCGTCGATCGCGACCTGGTCACCGTCGAACACGAAGCGGCCGCCCACCAGCCGTGCATTGAACAGCGCCTTGCGCCCGCACCGGCAGATGGTCTTCAGCTCCTCGAGCGAGTGCGCGAGCTCGAGCAGCCGGCGGGAGCCGGGGAACGCCCGGGTTCGAAAGTCAGTGCGGATGCCGTACGCCAGCACCGGCACCCCGTCCAGTACCACGATGCGCAACAGATCGTCGACCTGCTCGCGGCTGAGGAACTGCGCCTCGTCGATCAGCAGACAGGCGACATCGCCGGACGTGCCCGGGATGAGCGCCTCGGCGTCGCGACGCAGCCGCGCACGCTCGTGCGCGAACAGCGCCCGCACGTCGTCGCCGGGCTGGATGAGGAAGTCGACGGGACGGGTCATCCCGAGACGACTGGAGATGCGATCGGCGTCTTTCGTGTCGATCACGGGCTTGGCCAGCAGCACGCGCTGTCCACGCTCCTCATAGTTGTAGGCGGCCTGCAGCAGTGCGGTGGACTTCCCGGAGTTCATCGCGCCGTAGCGGAAGTACAGTTTGGCCACCGGACGAGTCTATGGCCGGCGCAATGCGCTCACGGACCGACGCCACGCACCGACCGACGCCACGCACGGACCGACGCCACGCACCGACCCGGACGAGGCCCTTCGCACCGACGTCACGCGATGATCTTGAGGTCCTGCGCGGTCTCGGCCATCGTCTCGTGCGCGAGCTCAGGCTGGTCGTTCAGGTTCTGTCCGTACGTCGGGATCAGCTCACGGATCTTCGGCTCCCACGACGCGAACTGCTGCGGGAAGCACGTCTTCAGGAGCGCGAGCATGATCGGCACGGCTGTCGATGCACCCGGCGAGGCGCCCAGCAGACCCGCGATCGATCCGTCGGCGTGTGAGACGACCTCGGTGCCGAACTTCAGCTGCCCCTGGTACATCACCTGTGCACGCTGGCCGGCCTGCAGCAGCGTCCAGTCATCGTCTTCGGCGCTGGGCATCAGCTCACGGAGATCCTTCACCTTGCGGTGATGGTTCTTCGCCAGCTCGCTGAACAGGTAGCGGATCAGGTCGACGTTCGTGAACGCCACCTTGAGCATGCTGAAGACGTTCGAGAACCGCACCTGGGTGACGATGTCCCACATCGAGCCGTTCTTCAGGAACTTCGGGCTGAACGTGGCGAACGGGCCGAACAGCACCGACGCCTTGCCGTCGACGACGCGAGTGTCCAGATGCGGCACCGACATCGGCGGCGCGCCCACCGTGGCCTTGGAGTACACCTTCGCGTGGTGCTGAGCGACGATCTTCGGGTCGGATGTCATGAGCCATTGCCCCCCGATCGGGAAGCAGCCGTAGCCCTTGATCTCCGGGATCCCGGACTTCTGCAGGAGCTTGAGCGCCCACCCTCCGGCTCCGACGAACACGAACCGCGCGTTGATGCGGCCCGGCGCGCGACCGATCGTGCGGCGATACCGCACCTGCCAGGTGCCGTCGCCCTGGCGCTTGAGGTCGCGCACCTCGGTGTCGGTGCGCAGCTGGACGCCCGAGCCGGCGAGATGCGCGAACAGCTGGCGGGTGAGCGACCCGAAGTCGACATCGGTTCCGGCCGTGACCCGAGTGGCGGCGAACGGCTCGTCGGCCTTCAGCCGGCGCTGCATGAGCAGCGGCGCCCACTGGTTGATCACCCGGGAGTCCTCGCTGTACTGCATGTCGGCGAACAGCGTCTGCTCCTTGAGCAGCTCGTGCCGCTTCTTCAGGAACGCGACGTTCTTCTCACCGCGCACGAACGTCATGTGCGGCGTCGGGTTGATGAACGTGTCAGGTGCACTGAGGATGCCGCGCTCGACGAGGCTGGACCAGAACTGGCGACTCAGCTGGAACTGCTCGTTGATCGAGATCGCCTTGGCGATCTCGACGCTGCCGTCGGGCGCCTGCGGCGTGTAGTTCAACTCGCACAGCGCGGAGTGCCCGGTGCCGGCGTTGTTGAACGCGTTCGAGCTCTCCTGCGCGACCTCGCTGAGGCGCTCGACGGCGACGATCTTCCAGTCGGGCTGCAGCTCGTGGAGGAAGGCGCCCAGGGTGGCACTCATGATGCCCCCACCGATCAGAACGACATCGACGGTCTCAGTCACGGTTCTCCAGTCTACGTGGCGCGGCTTGGCCCTCCGTCCCGCAGGGCCGCGATCGAGGGTGCCGCTGTTCGGGATGCCGCGTCACACGGCCGCAGCGATGCGCTGGGCGACCAGCTCGGCGATCTGCACGGCGTTCAACGCCGCCCCCTTGCGCAGGTTGTCGTTGCTGATGAACAGCGCGAGCCCCTTGCCCTGCGGTGCCGACTGGTCGGCGCGGATGCGGCCCACGAAGCTCGGGTCCTTGCCCGCCGCCTGCAGCGGCGTGGGCACCTCGTCGAGCACGACGCCCGGCGCATCGGCCAGCACCTCGCGTGCGCGCTCGGGCGTGATCTCCCGCGCGAACTCGGCGTTGATCGAGAGCGAGTGCCCGGTGAACACCGGGACGCGCACGCAGGTGCCCGCGACCCGCAGGCCTGGCAGCTCGAGGATCTTGCGGCTCTCGTTGCGCAGCTTCTTCTCTTCGTCGGTCTCGTTGTCGCCATCGTCGACGAGATTGCCGGCGAACGGGATGACGTCGAACGCGATGGGCGCGATGTACTTCTCCGGCGCCGGAAAGTCGACCGCGCCCCCGTCGTGCACGAGCCCGATCGTGTCCTGCTGCGCGACGGCGGCCTCGATCTGACCGAGCAGCTCCTGCGCGCCGGCCAGCCCCGAGCCGGAGACGGCCTGATACGTGCTGATGATGAGCCGCTCAAGGCCCGCGGCGGCATCCAGCGCCTTCAACACCGGCATCGCGGCCATGGTGGTGCAGTTCGGGTTGGCGATGATGCCCTTGTGTGCGTCGGCGATCGCGTGCGGGTTGACCTCGCTGACCACGAGCGGCACCTCGGGATCCATCCGCCACGCACTGGAGTTGTCGATCACGACCGCTCCCGCCTCGGCGAATCGAGGCGCGTGCGCACGGCTTCCCGTCGCACCGGCGGAGAACAGCGCGATGTCGATGCCGGCCGGATCGGCGACGTCGACGTCTTCGATGACGATCGTCTGGCCGGCGAACTCGACCGCGCGACCGGCCGACCGGGCCGTCGCGAACAGCCGCAGCTCGCGGATCGGGAACGAGCGCTCGGCGAGGATCTCACGCATCACAGTGCCCACCTGGCCGGTGGCGCCGACGACGGCGACGGAAAGTCCTGAATCAGAGATGCGGGTCATGGGGATCCTCGGGGAACGGGCGCGTCGCATCCTGCACGGCGCACGGGCGCACGGGCGGATGCGACATCGCAGGGTTTTGCTGATTCTACCGGCGTGCGCGCAAGACTCCGGTCAGGTCGCGCGCCTCAGCGGCCGGTGCCGGCGTAGATCGTGGCGTCGGCCTCGCCGTCGAGTCCGAACGCGGTGTGCACGGCGCGCGCGGCCTCGGCGAGGTCGTCGCCGCGCAACACCACCGAGATGCGGATCTCAGAGGTCGAGATCATCTCGATGTTGATGCCGGCGACGCTGAGCGCATCGAACAGCGTCGCCGAGACGCCCGAGTTCGTGCGCATGCCCGCACCCACCACGGAGAGCTTGCCGATCTGGTCGTCGTGCACGAGGCTGGCGAACCCGACGACGTCCTGCTCGACGGCCAGCGCCCGCAGCGCCGTGGACGCCTCGGACTTGGGCAGGGTGAACGAGATGTCCGTGCGCCCGGTCGTGGCCGCCGAGATGTTCTGCACGATCATGTCGACGTTCGCACCGGACTTCGCGACGATCTTGAAGATCTCGGCGGCCTTGCCGGGGATGTCGGGAACGCCGAGGACCGTGATCTTGGCCTGGCTGAGGTCGGTCGCGACTCCCGCGACGACGGGTTCTTCCATCTGCTCTCCCTGAAGCTGCGGGAACAAGTCGATCAGTTCCCCGCGTCGCGTCTCGTCGATGACGAGCGTGCCCTCCGACGAGCTGAAGGTGGACCGCGCGTGGATCAGCACGCCGTGCCGACGGGCATATTCCACTGCACGAATATAGAGGACCTTGGCGCCGTTGGCGGCGAGCTCGAGCATCTCCTCGCTGGAGATGACGTCGAGCTTGCGGGCCTTGGGCACGACGCGCGGATCGGCGGTGTAGATGCCGTCGACGTCGCTGTAGATCTCGCAGACATCGGCTTCGAGAGCGGCGGCGAGAGCGACCGCCGTCGTGTCGGAGCCGCCGCGTCCGAGCGTCGTGATGTCGCGGGTGTCGCGGTTGAAGCCTTGGAAGCCGGCGACGATGACGATCGCGCCCTCGTCGAGCGCCTCACGCAGACGGATCGGCGTGACGTCGACGATGCGGGCCGACCCGTGCTGCGCGTCGGTGATCATGCCGGCCTGGCTGCCGGTGAACGACCGCGCCTCAAAGCCCATGGAATGGATCGACATGGCCAGCAGCGCCATCGAGATGCGCTCCCCGCTGGACACCAGCATGTCGAGTTCGCGCGGCGCGGGGATCGGGGCGACCTGCGAGGCCAGATCGAGCAGTTCATCGGTGGTGTCGCCCATCGCGCTGACCGCGACGACGACGTCGTGCCCGGCCCGGCGGGTGTCGACGATGCGCTTGGCGACGCGCTTGATGCTCTCGGCATCAGCGACGGACGATCCGCCGTACTTCTGGACGATCAGCGCCACGAACGACTCCCGGACTGCGAAGGGCGGGCGTGGATGCCGCTACCCGCACACCATCTTACGGACCGGCCTGTGCGCTGCCCGACCGTGTGACGTCGTCGGGGTTCGCGACCTCGGCGACCTCGACCATCGCCCCCGGCACGGCCTCGGCCACGGGATCGGCCGTGGTGTCGGCGCGGCGACGCCAACCACCGGTCGCCGCCAGCCAGCAGCCCAGGAGCACGAGCGGGAACCCGATGAGCAGGCCCAGCGTGAGCGGCTCCGCCAGCACGATCGCGCCCAGGGCGATCGCGACGACGGGGTTCACGTAGGTGAACAAGGGCGCGCGAACCGGGCCGACCTCCTCGATCAACGCGAAGAAGCCGATGAACGCGACGGCCGTGCACAGCACGCCCAGCAGCACCAGCGACACCGTGCCGCGCACCGACGGCACACCGTGCTGGGTGAGCAGCGCGACCGGCAGGTACGCCAGCCCGACGACGATCAGCGCCAGGGTCACAGGCCCCAACGACGGCACGTCGCGCAGCTTCGTCGCGATGATGAACGGGACGATCGCATAGAGGATGGCGGTCACCAGCACCTTGGCGACGGCCAGGAGCGCTGCCGTCGGATCGGACACCGCCATGCCCTG
>CALKHM010000076.1 GCA_937988695.1 uncultured Microbacterium sp.
GTTCACCACCGGCAACATGTGGCTGATCTGGCTCGGCCAGATCCTCGGCTTCGTGGTGTTCGGGGTGGCCATGCAGGCTACGCTGTCGACGATGCTGGTGGAGATGTTCGACCCGGAGGCCCGGATCACCGGTGTGAACGTCGGCTACCAGTTCTCGAACACCCTCGGCGGCGGGCTCGCTCCGCTGATCTGCGCGGCGCTGGTCACCGCGGCAGGTGGCGCGTTCTGGCCGGTGGTGGTCTACTCGGGAGTGATCGCCGTCGTCGGCGTGATCGCCACGCTCGTGGCATCCATCCGACCCGACCGTGAGGACTCCGAGCGCCTGCACGTGCTGGCGGCGACGCAGAACATCAAGACCGTGAAGACCGGAGTACCCGCGAACTGATGAGCGCCGCAGCATCCCTCCCGCGCCTGATCGCGCTCGGCGAGACCATGGTGATGATCACGCCCGCGCACGCCGAGTCGCTCGCGACCGCCGACGACCTGCGACTGCACGTGGGGGGCGCCGAGTCGAACGTGGCCAGCCACACCGCTGCCCTGGGCATCCCGTCGGCGTGGGTGAGCGCCGTCGGCGACGACGTGCTCGGCGAGCGTGTGCGGCGCGTGATCGCCGGGCGCGGGGTGGATGTGCGGTGGGTCGGCGTCGACCCGGATGCCCCGACCGGGGTGTACTTCAAGGACCCCGGGCGCGGGGTGCTGTACTACCGGCGGGGATCGGCCGCCTCGCGGATGAGCCCGCAGTCGATCGTCGACGTCCCGCTGGAGGACGCGGCGGTCGTGCACGTCTCCGGCATCACGTCGGCGCTGTCGCCGACCTGCGCGGCGATGATGGATGCCGTCGTCGAGCGCGTGGCATCCGCCGACGCGCTGCTGAGCTTCGACGTCAACCATCGTGCGGCGCTGTGGCAGCCGGGCGCGGCCGCTCCCGCGCTGCTCGCGCTCGCACGTCGCGCCGACGTCGTGTTCGTGGGACTCGACGAGGCGCACACGGTATGGGGATGCGACACCCCCGCGGACGTGCGCGAGCTGCTGCCCGAGCCCGCACTCCTGGTCGTGAAGGACGGGGACGTCGGAGCCACCGAGTCCTCTCGCACCGACGACGGCGAGGCGACGACGTTCGTCCCGGCGATCGCGACCGACGTGGTCGAGCCGGTCGGGGCCGGCGACGCGTTCGCCGCCGGCTACCTGGCGGCACTGCTGCGCGGCGCCGACGCCGCCGGGCGCCTTGCTGCCGGGCATGAGCGCGCGCACCTGGTCCTGCTGTCCACCAGCGACTTCGTCATCGAACCCCCCACAGTGAAAGGCTGGTCTCAGCCATGACAGACAACTCCTCCTTCAGCGAGCTCTTCGGACAGGTGCGCCTGATGGCGATCCTGCGCGGCATGGGCGTCGAGCGCAGCCTCGCCGTCGCCACCACCGCATGGGACCTCGGCATCGAAGCCGTCGAGGTGCCCGTGCAGACGCCGACCGACGTCGAGGCGCTGCGCGTGGTCGCCGAGGCCGCCGCCGCCCGCGGCCTGCGCGTGGGAGCGGGCACGGTCGTGACCCCCGAACACGTGCGGCAGGCGAAAGACGCCGGTGCGACGTTCACCGTCAGTCCGGGGTTCGACGTGGAGATCGTGCGCGCCTCGCACGAGGCCGGCATGCCGGCCCTGCCCGGCGTCGGCACGGCCACCGAGCTGCAGCACGCCCTGAAGGAGGGCCTGACCTGGGTCAAGGCGTTCCCCGCGTCGCTGCTGGGCACCGGGTGGTTCGGCGCGATGCGTGGCCCATTCCCGCACGCGACGTTCGTGGCCACGGGAGGGATGGATGCCGCATCCGCCCCCGCCTTCCTGAATGCCGGCGTCCGCGTCGTCGCCGTGGGCTCGGCCCTCGAAGACCCCGCCCAGCTGCCTGCGCTGGCGCAGCTGCTGAAGTGATGGCGACCCCGACCGCCCCGGCCGGTGCGGTGCCGTTCACCGCGCGCGACAAGGGGCTTCCCGCGCGCGCCATCGGTCTGACCGCGGCGGAGTTCCTGGCCACCGCACCGCGACTGGACGAGTTCTGGACGCCGCTGGTGGTGCTCGATGACGCGGCCATGCGCCACAACGTCGACACGATGGCGCACTGGTGCGCCGAGCATGCGCTCGCGCTGATGCCGCACGGCAAGACCACCATGGCACCGGCGCTGTGGCAGCGGCAGCTCGACGCCGGGGCGCTCGGCATCACCCTGGCGACGATGGGGCAGGTGCGCACGGCCCGCAGCTTCGGGGTCGCATCGATCATGCTGGCCAATTCCGCCGTCGACGAGCGGTCGCTGCGCTACCTGGCCGGCGAGCTCACCGACCCCGGGCTGCGATTCGTGTGCTGGGCCGACTCCGTGCAGACCGTCGAGACGATGGCCCGGGCGCTGGCCGCCGCCGACGCGCCTCGCCCCGTCGACGTGTGCGTCGAGCTGGGCGCTGCAGGCGGGCGCACCGGGGCGCGCACGCTCGACGAGGCGATCGCGATCGCCGAGCGGGTCGCCGCCGCGCCCACCCTTCGCCTGGCCGGCGTCGCCGGCTATGAGGGCAGCCTCGCGCACGACCGCTCCGACAACGCACTGCGCGCCGTGCGCACCTACTTGCAGCAGCAGATCGCGCTGCACGAACGCATCCGGCATCTGTATGGTCCGGGCGATGTCTATGTGACCGCGGGCGGAAGCGCCTACTTCGATGTCGTCGCCGACGTGTACGCCGACGCTCGCGGCGCTGCCGACGACACGCTGTTCGTGCTGCGCTCGGGTGCCTACATCGTGCACGACGACGGCTTCTACCGGCACATCTCCCCGTTCGACGAGGCTCGCGCGAGCGAAGGCGCGCCACGGTTCGTCCCGGCGATGCGCGGCGTCGCCCGAGTGGTGTCGCATCCGGAGCCCGGGCTCGCGCTGCTCGACGGCGGCAAGCGCGACTTCCCGTACGACGAGGGGCTGCCGATCCCGCGGGCAGCGGCATCCGATCTCGGCGATGCGTGGGAGCCCCTCACGGGCCCCGAGGTCTCGGCCATGAACGATCAGCACAGCTATCTGCGAGGGGATGCGGCGGTGCTGCCCGCCCCGGTGGGCTCCGTGATCGAGCTGGGCCTGTCGCACCCGTGTACGACGTTCGACAAGTGGCGGGTGCTCCCGGTCGTGGACTCCTGGGAGTCCGGCCGCGTGATCGACCTCGTGCGCACGTTCTTCTGAGGCGACGGCATGGATGATTCGAACAGCACCGGCGGGGGTCGGGTCGTCGTGCGCGGCGGCCGGATCGTCGACGGTGCTGGCGCGCTGCACGCGGCCGATGTCGCGGTACGCGGCGGGCTGATCACCGAGGTCGGTGAGGTGGTCGCGCAGTCCGGCGACACGGTGGTGGATGCTGCGGGCCGGCTCGTGCTGCCGGGGTTCGTCGATGCGCACTCGCACGCGGGCGGACTGCTCACCGACGAGTCGGTGCAGCGTGCTCTGCTGCGCCAAGGCGTGACCACGGTGATCGCCGGTCAGGACGGCATCTCGTATGCACCCGGCGACGGCGCATACGCGACCGAGTATTTCGCGGCCATCGACGGCCCGCATCCTTCCTATTCCGGCGGTGGCGTCGCGCGCTTCCTGGCCGCCGCCGACGGCGCGTCGCGCCTGAACACCGCGTACCTCGTGCCGGCCGGAACCGTGAGGTTCGAGGTGTGCGGCCGGTCGCAGAAGCCGGCCACGCCCGCGGAGCTGGCCGCGATGACCGCGCTCGTCGAGGATGGCCTGCGCGAGGGCGCCGTGGGCTTGTCCACGGGCCTGGACTACGTGCCGGGCATCTTCCAGCAGGCCGAGGAGATCGCCGCACTGTGCGGGCCCGTCGCGCAATCGGGCGGCGTGTACGTCAGCCACATGCGCGGCGGCTATGAGGCGAACGCGGCCGCGGGCATCGAGGAGATCGCGACGATCGTGCGGCTTGCCGCGCGGGGAGCGAGCCGGGACGGCGCGCGCGGGCACGATGACCACGCAGCGAGCCGTCCTCTGCGCGTGCACGTCTCGCACTTCCATGCCGACGCCGACATCGTGCTCGGCCAGCTCGACGCGCTCGCCGCCGCCGGCGTCGATGCGACGTTCGATGCGTACCCCTACATCCGCGGCTGCAGCCTGCTGGGGATGCCACTGCTGCCGCCCGACCTCGCGGTGCAGACCGTCGACGACGTGCTGCGCGCCCTCGGCGATCCGGCCGAGCGTGCGCGGCTGCGCACGCAATGGTTCCCGCGCGTCGAGCGCAATGCGAGTCTCGGCCCCGAGTGGCCGCACATGATCACGTTCGCCCACCTCGACGATCCCGACCTGGCCTGGGCGCACGGCCTGACAATCGCTCAGGCCGCCCAGCGCGCGGGCGTCGACGCCATCGACTTCGCGCTGGACGCGCTTCGGCAGTGCCGACTGCGGGCGAACGTGATCATGGCCGTGCAGCATCCGCGCGCCGTCAGCGAGCTCGCCCGCATCTTCGCGCATCCGGGTCACATGGGCGGCTCCGACGGCATCTTCGTCGGCGCCCACCCGCATCCCCGCGCCCGGGGCACGTTCGCCCGGTATCTGCGCGAGTACGTGCGCGAGACCGGCACCTGGTCATGGGCCGATGCCGTGCACCACCTGTCGTCGGGTGCCGGCGCCCGCTTCGGGCTCGGCCGCCGTGGCGTCGTCGTGCCCGGTGCGGTCGCCGACCTCATCGTCGTCGACCCCGACGCCGTCGCCGATGCCGCCACGTACGACGAACCGCTGCGCGAGGCCGTCGGCGTCGACGACGTGCTCGTGGCCGGGGTACCGGTGCTCGCCGGCGGCGAGCTGACCACATCACGACCCGGCCGCGGACTGCGGCACGGCGCGACCGGCCCTCGTTCCGCGACCCACCGCCGGAGCCCGACCGCGGCTGATCGCCGCAGCCGGACCACGACCCATCGAGAAGGGAATCCCTCATGACGAAATCCGCCATCCGCACCGCGAACGCTCCTCAGCCTGCAGGCCCGTACAGCCAGGGCATCATCGCGAACGGGTTCTTCTACACCGCTGGGTTCGGCCCACAGGATCCCGCCACCGGGGCCGTCGCCGACTCGGTGGCCGAGCAGACCCGCCAGGTGCTGCGCAATGTGGGCGCGGTGCTGGCCGAGCACGGCCTCACGCTCGACGACTGCGTGAAGACCACGGTGCATCTGGCCGATCTGGCGGACTTCACGGAGTTCAACGACGCCTACCGGGAGTTCTTCTCCGAGCCGTACCCGGTGCGCACCACGGTCGGGTCGCAGCTGGCGAACATCCTCGTCGAGATCGACGTGGTCGCCGCTCTCCCGGCCGCGTAGGCTCCTCCGCGCTGGGGCGGCGGGCGTGGCGGGCGCGGCCGCGCGGCCGGCGCGGCGGCGCGGGGGCGCGGCCGCGCGGCCGGCGCGGCGGCGCGGGGGGCGCGGCCGCGCGCGCTGACACGGCGGCGTGCTGCCGCGGGCGCGCGTGCTGCCGCGGCGCGCGTGCTGCCGCGGGGGCGGCGCAGGTGCGCGCGCACAGCCGTCGGCGACCCTCACGCCCCGCCCACCCACCAAAGCCCGGCCCAGGATGCCGCGTCGCCGCGTCGAAGCGGCATCCTCGGACGGAACACGGAGCACCACCGAACCGCCGTCCCACACGGCGATCCGCACTCTCCACCCACGGCGGATGCGCACGACGGATGCGCACGGCGGATGCCCACGGCGGATGCCCACGGCGGATGCCCACGGCGGATGCGACCTTCGCCCTCACCCGACGGCGCCACCCCCGGCCGCATCCGCCCGCAACCCCGCGTCGCGCACGCGCGAGTGCACATCAAACCGCCCAATGCACATCAAACCGCCGGCAGTTTGATGTGCATTCGCCAAATTCATGTGAATTTGGCGCACCAGCGGCGCGCCAGGGACCCGCGGGGCTACTCGACCGTGACCGACTTGGCCAGGTTGCGCGGCTGGTCGACGTCCAGGCCCTTCGCCTCGGCCAGGCCCATCGCGAAGATGTGCAGCGGCACGACGGCCAGCAGCGGCTCGAACGCCGGCCCCGCCAGCGGAATGTGCAGCACCTCGTCGGCGAACGGCAGCACCGCGGCATCCCCTTCCTCGGCGATCACGATGACGCGGGCGCCGCGCGCGCGGATCTCCTGGATGTTCGAGACGACCTTGTCGTGCAGCATCGCCGAGTGCACGGGCGAGGGGACGATCACGAACACCGGCTGCCCGGGCTCGATCAGCGCGATCGGTCCGTGCTTGAGCTCGCCCGCGGCGAAGCCCTCCGCATGGATGTACGAGATCTCCTTGAGCTTGAGCGCGCCCTCCAGCGCGATCGGGAACCCGACATGGCGCCCGAGGAACAGCACCGATCGCGTGTCGGCCATCCACCGCGCCAGGTGCGCGGTGCGCTCCTGCTCGTTGTCGAGGATCCACTGGATCTTGCCGGGCACGGCCTCAAGCTCCGCGACGGCGCGTGCCGAGTCCTGCGCGGACAGTGCGCCGCGCACCCGGCCGATGTGCAGCGCCAACAGATACAGCGCGGTGATCTGGGCGACGAACGCCTTCGTCGAGGCGACCGCGACCTCGGGACCGGCATGCGTGTAGACGACGGCGTCGGACTCGCGCGGGATCGTCGCACCCTGCGTGTTGCAGATCGACAGCGTGGCCGCCCCCCGCTCACGCGCGTACTTGACGGCCATGAGCGTGTCCATGGTCTCGCCGGACTGGCTGATCGAGACGACCAGGGTCGACGAGTCCAGCACCGGGTCGCGGTAGCGGAACTCGTGCGCGAGCTCGACGTCCACGGGCACCCGCGACCACTGCTCCAGCGCGTACTTGCCCACCTGGCCCGCATACGACGCGGTGCCGCAGGCCACCACGATGATGCGATGGATGCCGGCGAACACGGCATCCATCCCCTCCAGCTCGGGAATCGCCACGGCGTCGTCGTGGAACCGCCCGCGGATCGTGTTGGCCACGGCATCCGGCTCCTCGGACACCTCCTTGGCCATGAACGACGACCATCCGCCCTTCTCCGCGGCCGCGGCATCCCACGTCACCTCGAACGGCTCGACGCCCACCTCGGCCCCGTCGAAGTCGGTGACCCGCACCCCCTCGGGAGTGATCGCCACGATCTGGTCCTGGCCGATCGCCAGCGCATGGCGGGTGTGCTCGACGAACGCCGCGACATCCGATCCGAGGAAGTTCTCGCCCTCGCCGAGTCCGATCACCAGCGGCGAGTTGCGGCGCGCGCCGACGACCAGCCCCGGGTGCTCCTCATGCAGCGCCAGCAGCGTGAACGCGCCCTCCAGCCGGCGCACGGTCGCGCGGAAGGCGGCCTCCAGGTCGTCACCGTGCGCGTGATACTCACGGGCCAGCAGCACGGCGGCCACCTCGGTGTCGGTCTCGCTGAGGAACTCGGCGCCGCCGGCCACCAGCTCCGCCTTCAGCGCGGCGAAGTTCTCGATGATCCCGTTGTGGATGACGGCGAGCTTGCCGCCGTCGGCCAGATGCGGGTGCGCATTCTGGTCGGTCGGCCCGCCGTGCGTGGCCCATCGGGTGTGGCCGATGCCGGTCGTGCCATCGGCCAGCGGCGCGCGGTCCAGATCGTCGCGCAGCACGCTGAGCTTGCCCGCGCGCTTGCGCATCCCGAGGGTTCCGTCGGCGTCGATCACGGCGATGCCCGCCGAGTCGTAGCCCCGGTACTCCAGCCGGGCCAGCCCCGACAAGAGGATGCCCTCGCTGGGACGCGGGCCGACGTATCCGACGATTCCACACATGATGTCAATGGTACGGAGCGGTGATTGCGAGGCGTCTGAACAATCCGAGCGGGAGGATGCCGCGCCCGGTCCCGCGCACTACAGCTTGCGCAGCTGCACGTACTCCACGGCGTGGTTCGGGCCCTTGCGCAGCACGAGCGAGGCGCGGTGCCGGGTGGGCAGCACGTTCTCCTCGAGGTTGGGCAGGTTGATGTCGTTCCAGAACCCGAGCGCGCGCGCCTCGGCCTCGGTGTCGCTGATGTCGGCGAACACCTTGAAGAACGACGACGGGTTGCTGAACGCGCCGTGTCGCAGCGCAAGGAAGCGGTCGACGTACCAGCGCTCGATGTGCGCGGCATCCGCGTCGACGTAGATCGAGAAGTCGAACAGGTCGCTGACGGCG
>CALKHM010000077.1 GCA_937988695.1 uncultured Microbacterium sp.
GCGGTGCCCGTCGGGGTCGCGCAGGTACAGGTAGAACGCGTTGGAGACGCCGTGGCGGCCAGGACCCCGCTCGATGCGATCCGACATCCGCAGGGCTCCGAGGATGTCACAGATGGCAAGGATGTTGTGCTTCTCGTGCGTGGCGAACGCGACATGGTGCATGCGCGGACCGTCGCCGCCGGTCATCGCCGTGTCGTGCACGGTGGGCTTGCGGCGCATCCATGAGGCATACACGGTGCCGTCTTCGTCCTGGATGTCCTCGGTCACGCGGAAGCCGAGGTCCTGCATGAACTTTGTCGCCCGCGGCACGTCGGGGGTCATCTGGTTGAAGTGGTCCAGGCGCACGAGCTCACCAGGTGTGTGCAGGTCGTAGCGCCAGCTCAGCCGCTCGACGTGTTCGACCTGGTGGAAGAACTCGTACGGGAAGCCGAGCGGGTCGACCACGCGCACCGAGTCGCCGATGCCCTTCGTGTAACCGTTCGGGTCGCGACGCACCTCACAGCCCAGCTCGGTGTAGAAGGCGACAGCTCGGTCGAGGTCCTCCGGCGTGCGCACGCGGAAAGAGAACGCGGCCACGGCGGCGACCGGGCCCTCGCGCAGCACGAGATTGTGATGGATGAACTCCTCGGTCGTGCGCAGGTAGATCGTGCGGGAGTCCTCCTCGGTCACGTACAGCCCGAGCACGTCGACGTAGAAGTCGCGTGAGCGCTTCAGATCGGTCACGACGATCTCCATGTACGCGCAGCGCAGGATGTCGGGGGCCGGCGAGGCGGGCGTCGGCACCGGGTCGGCTGCCTCGATCGGTGCCTCCTGGGACACGTAGAAGCCCGAAGAGGTCAGGGTCATGTCTTCGCGGTGGGTCATGTCAGTGTCCTTGCTCTGTTCGTGTGGTTCTTGGGGGCGTTTCGACTCGCTGCGCTCGCTCAACGAGCGGAGCCGGTCGTTGAGCGAGCACCGAGGGCGCGAGTCGAGATGACGGTCAGCGGGGGTCGGGGTCGTCGAGCTCGACCTCGGTGTGGTGCTCCTGCTTGCCGAAGGTCGGGTTGTGCACCTTGCCCAGCGTGATGTGCACGGCCTGCTGGTCCGTGTAGAAGTCGATGGAACGGTAGCCGCCCTCGTGTCCGAGACCCGAGGCCTTGACGCCGCCGAACGGGGTGCGCAGGTCGCGCACGTTGTTCGAGTTCAGCCACACCATGCCGGCCTCGATGGCCTGCGCGAAGTTGTGCGCGCGCTTGAGGTCGTTCGTCCACACGTAGGCGGCCAGCCCATACTTCACGCCGTTGGCAAGTGCCAGGGCCTCCTCGTCGGTGTCGAACGGGGTGATCGCCACGACCGGGCCGAAGATCTCCTCTTGGAAGATGCGGGCGTCGGGGGACACGTCGGCGAACACCGTCGGGGCGACGAAGTTGCCCTCGGGGAAGCCCGCGGGCCGCCCGCCGCCGGCGACCAGGCGCCCCTCCGTCTTGCCGATCTCGACGTAGCTCATGACCTTCGCGTAGTGCTCGGGATGCACAAGTGCGCCCACCTCCGTCGACGGATCGTGCGGGTAGCCGACCTTCACACGCTTGGCCTGCGCGGCATACCGCTCGACGAACTCGTCGTAGATCGCGCGCTCGACGAGGATGCGGCTGCCTGCCGTGCAGCGCTCGCCGTTCAGCGAGAACACGCCGAAGATCGTCGCGTCGATGGCGGCTTCGAGGTCGGCGTCGGCGAACACGACCGCCGGCGACTTGCCGCCGAGCTCCATCGACAGGCCCTTCAAGAACGGGGCGGCGTTGCCGAAGATGAGCTGACCGGTGCTGCTCTCGCCGGTGAAGGAGATCAGCGGCACGTCGGGATGCCTGACCAGGGCATCACCGGCATCCTCACCCAGCCCGTTCACGAGGTTGAACACGCCCGTGGGCAGCCCTGCCTCTTCGAAGATGCCCGCCCACAGTGACGCCGACAGCGGGGTGAACTCGGCAGGCTTGAGCACGACGGTGTTGCCGGTGGCAAGGGCGGGTCCCAGCTTCCACGACTCGAGCATGAACGGCGTGTTCCACGGTGTGATCAGGCCCGCGACGCCGATCGGCTTGCGGTTGACGTAGTTGATCTGGCGGCCGGGCACCTTGAACGTGTCGTCGGCCTGCGCGACGATCAGGTCGGCGAAGAAGCGGAAGTTCTCCGCGGCCCGGCGGGCCTGGCCGAGCGCCTGCGTGATCGGCAGGCCCGAGTCGAACGACTCGAGCTCGGCCAGGCGTGCGTCACGCGATTCAACGATGTCGGCGATGCGATGCAGCACACGCGAGCGCTCGCGCGGCAGCATCCGGGGCCAGGGCCCCTCGGCGAACGCGCGTCGGGCGGCGGCCACTGCCCGATCGACGTCGGCCCTCTTACCTGCGGCGGCCTGCAGGTAGACCTCGTTCGAGACCGGGTCGAGCACGTCGAACGTGTCGCCGTCGATCGAGTCGACGGCCTCGCCGTCGATGTAATGCGGGATGCGGGTGGGCAGGTCGGCGGGGATGTGCCGAGTGTTCACGGCGGTGTCGGTCATGATTCCTCCGGAGGGGTCAGCGGTGGGCATGGTGGCGCGCGGCGACGAACTGGTCCATCGTGCGCCAGCGGTGGGTGCGGGCGGCCAGCTCGATCTCCAGCGCGGGGGCGTCCGACTCGATCAGCCGGAGGATCTCGTCGTGCTCGTCGACCGATCCGGCGGCGCGTTCGGGGATGTACGCGAACGTCGAGTCGCGCACGCTGGGCAGCCGCCGCCAGCCGCGGTGCACGAGGTCGAGGATGTGCGGGTTCGGGCACGACTCGTACAGCGCCGCGTGGAACAGCTGGTTCAGGCGGGTGAACTCGTGCGGATCGAAGTGCTCGATGAGCCGGCGCAGCCGATCGTTCAGCGACCGGGCGCGCGCGAGGTCGTCCGCGGTGAGCAGGGGAGCGGCCAGCGCGATCGCCGACCCCTCGACCAGCCCCAGGGTCTGCATCGTGTAGACGTACTCGCTCTCGTCGGGCACGGCCACGCGCGCCCCCACGTTGCGCTCGAACGTCACGAAGCCCTCGGCCTCCAGACGCCGGATGGCCTCACGAACCGGCACCACGCTCATATCGAGCTCGTCGGCGATCGTGCCGAGCACGAGCCGGTAGCCCGGCGTGTACTGGTGGTTCACGATCCGGTCGTGGATGTACGCGTACGCCTGCTCGGACTTGCTGATCGTGGGCGAGACCGTGGTGCTCATGGCCGTGGTTCAGGGTCCTGGTCGTGCTCGGCGGCGTACCGGGCCCGCCACTGCGCGTTCATCGGGAACAGCCCCTCGATCCGCTCGCCCTCGGCGACGCGCGCGGCGATCCAGCCGTCCTTGTCCTCCTGGGCCAGCGCGGCGTCGACGACCTCTTCGACGAGAGCCGGCGGGATGACGATCACGCCGTCGCTGTCGCCGACGATGACGTCCCCCGGCTGCACGGCCGTGCAGCCGCATCCGATCGTGATGTCGTGGTCCCAGGCGACGTGCCGGCGCCCGAGGACGGCGGGATGTGCTCCCTGCGAGAAGACCGGGATGCCGACAGCCGAGACGGCGTCGTAGTCGCGCACGGCCCCATCGGTGACGATGCCGGCGGCACCGGCGGCGTGCGCCCGGATCGCGAGGATGTCGCCGAGCGTTCCCGCGGCCCGGTCGCCACGCGCCTCGATGACGATGACCTCGCCCGGGTGCACGGTGTCGAACGCCTGCTTCTGCGGGTTGTGTCCGCCGCCGTGGGCTGCGAACAGGTCTTCGCGACCGGGGATGAAGCGCAGCGTGCGGGCGGTTCCGACGAGCTTGGCCTCGGGGTGCATGGGCTGCACGCCGTCGACGAACACGTTGTTCAGCCCGCGCTTGCGCAGCTGCGCGGACAGTCCCGCCGTCGGTGCCAGCTCGAGCTTGGCGCGCAGCTCAGGCGTGAGTGTGAAGGCGGGCGTGAGGCCCGCCGCCTCGCGCGAGCCCCAGGCGTCTTCGCGTTGGCCGTCGTCGGCGGACGGGAGCGACCCGAGGCTCGCGTCGAAGTCCGTCTCACCCTGCACCACCGTGGTGATGAGGCGTCCCGAGCTGGGGGCGCCGGGGGCGAACGGGGCGTCCACCTCGACCTCGACGACGTCGCCGGGAACCACCACCGACGATCCGGCCGGCGTGCCGGTGAGGATCACGTCGCCGGGCTCGAGGGTGAAGTGCTGCGACAGGTCCGCCACGAACTGCGCGAGCGGGAAGAGCAGCCCGGCGCTGCTGTCGTCCTGCGCGAGCGCTCCGTTCACCCAGGTGCGCAGGCGCAGCGCGGCGGGGTCGACCGCGCGCGCGTCGATGAGCGTCGCCCCGATCGGGGTGTATCCGTCGCCGCCCTTCGAGCGCACGTTGGAGCCTTTGTCGTTCGCGCGCAGGTCGTACACGCCGAAGTCGTTCGCCGCGGTGACCCAGCCGACGTGGTCCCATGCCTCGGCGAGATCGACATGCCGGGCCGGAGTGCCGATCACCAACGCGATC
Source organism: uncultured Microbacterium sp. (assembly GCA_937988695.1). Lineage (GTDB taxonomy): Bacteria > Actinomycetota > Actinomycetes > Actinomycetales > Microbacteriaceae > Microbacterium. Next base: position 4,497 of record CALKHM010000077.1, read on the forward strand.
TCGCCCTCGAAGGCGAGCAGCTCGGTGCCCGCGGGGCGCACGATCTGTGATCCGGAGGCGGTGACCGAGCTGGAGGGCTTGAAGAAGTACGAAGGGGATGCCGGCCGTCTGCCGCGCTGGTCGGCGCGTGAGGCGTAGCTGAGGTGGATCGCGATGATCTTGCCAGGACGTCCGGGAAGGCTCGCGAACCGCGGGTCTGCGGCATCCGTCGTCGACGTGGTGTCCATGCTCATGAGCCCCCTCGCCCTGATGTTGTATCTGAAATCGTATACGATCAACCGGGCGCCGGCAAGGGGTGTCCCTGGCGGGGCGGGCACCGACGGACGCGACGGTCAGCGCTGGGCCGACGCGCGCGACCTCACCGCGTGGACCAGCCCGTAGGTCGCCAGGAAGCCGGCGAGCCCCGTAAGGCCTGCGACGTCGGCGCCGGTGCCGCACGTCGTGCCACCGGCGGCACCCATGGCCAGTGTGACGATGCTCGTCGCGGCCGCTGCCAGGGCGAGCACCGCCACCGGGGCCACCGAGGCGAGCAGTCCGAAGACGATGGCCGCACCGACCACGGCCCATCCCTGCCACGAGTCGTCGCCGAGCAGCCAGACGCCGAGGGGACCGGCGATGAACGTCAGCACCTGCAGCACGGCGAACGGCGCGAGCAGCCCGAGCCGGGGCTGCCGGCGGCGGAAGACGCTCGGCAGCGCGCCGAGCGCCGTGCACAGCGCCAATACGAGGATTCCCGCGATGCGGACCGGCAGCGACACTCCCGTGCACGTGCTGTCCTGGATCAGCGAGGCCACATCGGCGTAGATGCCCAGCAGGTACAGCGCCTGGAAGCCGGCGCCGACCACGATCCCCTTCGTTCGTGCCAACAGCGCGCACAGCATGTCCGCGATCAGGCATCCCGCCAGGCCGGCCGCCGGCGACTGCTCGAGGAACGCGATGGCGGCGAGCGTGCCGACGATGCCACGCGGAAGCCCGCGGGCGTTCTCTGGATCGATCAGCCCGGCTAGTCCTCGCGTGGTTCTGGGAGTGTAGCCGTCCCGGCGCATCCCCGGCACCATCAGCAGCAGGATGCCGACCAGGAAGGCCAGCACGAGGAGCGGCGCGAGGTACGTCATCACTGCTGCCGACGCGCCGCCGGCTGGATGTCGGCGACGATCACGCTGACATTGTCGGGCGCACCGGCCGCGAGCGTTGCGGACACGAGGGATGCCGCGCATGCGGCCGTGTCGCCGGCTTCCAGCACGCTCGCGATCTGCGGGCGCGACAGCACGGCCAGACCGTCGCTGGCGAGCAGGAAGCGCTGCGGCCCGGATGCCGACCACGGCGCCGCGAACCAGTGTGCGTCGATGCGCTGCGCGCCTCCACCGCCGATCGATTGGGTGAGCACGGTGCGCGTGGGATCCCGACGGCTCGGGCCGGCGTCGTCCATCGACAGGAGGCCGAGCGCGCCCTCGCTGAGCCGGTAGGCGCGACAGTCGCCGACGTTGCAGACGCCGAAGCCGTCGGCATCCAGTACGAGCGCGACGAACGCGGCACCCATGTCGGGCAGGCCGACCCCGGCACCGGCGCCCGAGACGGTGTCGTGCGTACGCTGTGCGAGCGCGTCGGCGGTGTGCGCGTCGTGCACCGTGCCGGCCGTGCGGACCAGTGCCTGCGCGGTGATCCACGCCGCGAGCTCGCCGCCGCGGTACCCGCCCATGCCGTCGACGACGGCCACCGCGACCGGACGGTCAAGACTCTGCTCGAGCTCCGGCGAACGGGTGTCGTCTGCACCGGACGCCCAGCCGTCGAGCACGACGACGTCCTGGTTGTCCGCACGCACCAGACCGCGGTGCGTCGCCGCGGTGATGCGGACCGCCGGAACGCCGGTCATGAGGCCAGGCTCGCGAGGATCCACAGCACGACGCCGATGATGACCACGCCCACGATGCCGAACACGACCAGGGTGGCCGCGAACACGAACGGCCACGGCGACGCGAGCGCGACGAACAGGCACGCGACCAGGGCCGCCGTCTGCAGCACGAACGCCAGTGGCAGCCAGCGCCGCGCCACATCACGCGCCAGCGCCGGCATCGTGAATCCGGCGCAGAACACCGCCAGGGCGATGACGAACGACGTCGTCGCGCTGGATCCGAGCGGGAGGTCCGGCAGCCATCCGTCCAGGCGCACGCCGAGATCGTGCACCCAGGCCGGCGCGATCTGCGCGACCATCGACTCCGGAGTCTGGCCGTCGGCTGCTGCAAGCAGCGCGGCACCGTGCCCGAAGACGGTGATCCCGGCCAGCACCACGGCCGGAACGCTCCAGGTGGCCAGGGCGCCCAACCGTCTCGGAGGCTGCTGTCTCGCCCACCAGGCGTCTTCGCGGATCTGAGCCGGCTCGGTAGGTCGGGGGGCGGGCGCGGCCGCGGCAACGATGAGCGCGACGACGAAGAACATCGCGAAGACGACGGCGATCCGCACCCACCAGACGGGCTCCGTGGTCGGCAGCACGCTCATCCCCGTGCTCAGCCGGGAGGTCAGCGACATCCACCAGGATGCGACGCAGGTGAGCGCGGCCGTGAGGAACAGCCGCGTGCGTGCGTGCGTCCGCACGCGGTCGACGTAGGTCTCCCAGAGCAGGACGCCGATCGACAGCGCCAGCGCGGGTGCGGCAGCCCACGCCGCCGCCGCCCAGAAATCGGGGCGACCCAGTGGCAGGCCCCACGTGCCCAGCGGCACCGTCGACAGCCAGCCCGCGATCACGCCGAAGGCGAGGATGACCCAGATCCGACGCCAGAACTCGCCTCCTGCGCGGGTGCGGCGCGCACCCAGCAGCTCTCGCCGCAGCCGCCGGCGCTGTGCGAGCACCTCGGCCGCCTCGGCACGGCGGCGCTCCTGCTCGGCGTGCTCCTGTGCATCCCGCCGGTCGTGCTCGAACGCGCGCGCGGCGGGCAGCACGGCCAGGCTCGCGGCGGCCGTGGCCGTGTCGGAGGCCTTCTCCGCGCTGACGTGACGGGCCTCGGACAGCAGGCGCGTGGCCCAATCGGCAACCGGCTCATCGTTGGATGCCAGCTGCCGGGCGCGCGAGCGCAGCTCCCGCGCGGCGTCGTCGTCGAACGCGGCCAGCAGGATGACGCCTTCCAACATCGCGCGCTGCTGCGAGAGCGACTGGGGCAGATCACCCTTCTCCTCGATGCTCGTCAGCCAGTGCTCGACATCCGACCACCAGCGCGTGAGGCGCTCTTCGGCCACGGACAACTGCGCGGGGGAGGCCGCGTAGCGGGCGGCTTCGCCGAGGACGTGTGCCGTGCGCAGTTCGTGGATCCAGTGTGCCGCGGCGCCATCGCCGTCCTGCGCAGCGCGGGCGGCGCCCTCGAGCGTGGCCGCGTCGAGCGGCCGCCCCTGGAACCGCGGCGCGCGGCCGGGCAGGAACGCCCCCTGCATCGCGAGCACCACGAAGCTGGCCCTGCCGCGGTCGGCGATCTCTCGCACGCGCTCGGGCGGGGTGCCGGTGTCCTGCAGGAACGCGCGCAGCTCCTCGACGCCGCGCCCCGCGAGCTTCTGGCCGGCCTCGGCCCAGTGCGTGGCCATGGCCTCGGCGAGCGCCGCCGGCTCGGTGTACGCAACGTCGCCCAGCACGAACGGCCGCACCTTGGCTGCGACGGGCTGTGTGGCCGCGACCGACACCGGCCGCCACACCTCCGGCGACCTGCCGGCCAGCCAGTCGCGTACCTGCGCTGCCCGCCACCGGTGCGTCGCGTCCAGCGTGAGCAGTCCCTCCAGAAGCATCCGCCAGCGCGCATCGCCCACACCGTCCGCGCGCACGGCGCCCTGTCCCAGCAGCACGCGCATCTCGCGATCGGGGGGCAGCAGGCCGCTGGCGGCATCCGCCAGGGGATGCCGCCCGGTGAGCAGCTCGTGCGCGATCACGCCGATCGGCCACCAGTCGCCGGCCTTCGAGACCTCGCCGAACGAGGCCTCCGGCGGTGCGTACGCCCAGGTTCCGCGCACGGATGCAGCGGCCGTGCCCGCCGTGCGGATCGAGACCCCGAAATCGCAGAGCACCAGATCGAGCGGGTCCATCGTGCGCACGAGGATGTTGCCCGGTTTGAGGTCGCGATGCACGATGTCACGCCCGTGGATGTAGTCGACGGCCTCGGTCAGCTCGGCGACCGCGCCGCGCGTGAACGCCTCGTCGTGCAGGCGTCCGCCGTCCGCCGCCATGTGGCCGTGCAGCGACCCCAGCGGGAAGTACTCCATGATCTCCCACTCCCGGCCCTCGCCGCTCTCGAAGCGCGACGGCACGACGTGGCGCGCGTCGCCGTCGACGAGGGCGTCGATCACGGTCGGGTCGATGACGCCTTCGCCCAGATAGAGCTTGATCGCGACGGGCGTGCGGGTCTGCAGGTCGGTGCACAGCAGCACCCCGGCCTGAGAGCCTGGCTCGAGGTCGGCGTCGTAGCTGTATCGCGCGGCGAGAGCGTCCGGAAAGCTGTAGCGTTTCGGGGCCGGACGCCCCGAACGCCCATCGTCGCGGGCGGTAGGCCGCGCGCGTCCTGCGCTCTCGCGGGACGTCGGTCGCGCCCGGCCGGCCGGCTCGTCGCGAGCGGTGGGCCGCCCGAGACCCGCGTCTGAGGAGTCGCGGCTGGTGGGCCGCCCGCGACCCGCGTCTGAGGACTCGCGGCTGGTGGGCCGCCCGAGCTCCGCGTCGGGCGAATCTCGTCGCGTGGGTCGCCCGCGGTCGTCGGTGTCGCCCGCCGGTGGGTGCGCTGTGCTCACCGATCCTCCTCATGCGCCGTCACGGGGCGCTCACGATCACCGCGACGCGCGTGCCCAGCATGATCGTGGTCGTCCCGGGCGGCAGCGACTCTTCGTCCGTCACACGTCGGCCGTCGATCCACGTGCCGTGCGTCGACCCCGCGTCTGCGATCCAGCAGACAGTCCCGTCGAAACGCACGAGCGCGTGCCGGCGCGACACGAAGTCGTCGTCCAACGCCACGCCTACGCGCTCGTCGTCCGACAGCCGACCGAGAACGAGTGGTCGCTCCGACAGCGGGACCTGCAGACCACCGGGCAGTGTGACCGAGGCCCCGGATGCCCTGGCGGGGGCGCCGCCGAACATGCACTGGCCACCCGCCGGATGCGCGCGACCGCACGTGCACGGGACGAGCGCGGGGGATGTCGCCGGCTCCGCGATCGCCGGCCCGCTGGTCGCTGGCTCGGCAGCCGACGACACGAGCGCGCCCAGCCCGGTCTCGAGCCGGTCGCCCGACCAGACGACCGGGCCGCCGCACTGGTCACACAGCAGCGCGTCCGGTGCGAGCTCGGCTCCGCACGCATGCCTCATCGCAGCGCCTCCTCTTGCCAGCTCACATCACGAAGCAGGACGCCTCGCTCAGCGAGCAGGGCACGCAGCCTCGTGAGGTCGCCCGGGTCGGGCATCCCGACCAGCGACAGCTGCCCGTCCGCGACCGATACCTGCAGCCGCGCGCGTGCGGAGGAGATGGTGGCGAGCCGCTCCTGCCCGAGGGCGGTGGGGGCATGAATCGTCTGGTTCGCACTGCCCAGCAGCGGGTGGTCGCTGGGCCGGTCGCGTCGGTAGGGACCAGCGATCACGATGTCGGCAGCGTCCCACAGCTCCGGTCCACGCCGTTGCGCGGCAGCGGCCGCGTAGCCGGTGAACACGAGCACGTCGGCCGGCTCGTCCGCCGGCCACCGCCGCCGCACAGCGGCGATCAGCTCGGGCAGCGCGGCCGCCTGCTGGAAGGGCTCGCCTCCGGTCACCGACAGACCGGTCGCGCCGGTCCGCGCGGCCAGACGCACGATCTCGTCGGCCAGAGCCGGCACGGCCCACGCGGTGCCGGCCGCGGCATCCCACGTGTCGGTCGAGGCGCAACCGTGACATCCGATCGTGCAGCCTTGCACCCACAGCGCGACGCGCGTGCCCGGCCCGAGCACCGTGATGGGCGCGGCGAGACGGCTGATACGCACGTCGGCGGTCATGTCAGCCGCACCGTGGCGATGCCCGGGCCGTCGTCGCTCACGTCGGCGATGACCCGCTGACTGCCCGGTGCCGCGTCGAAGACCGCGCGGGCGAGCGGGTTCACGAACGCCGCCTCGAGGTTGTTGCCGACGCCGCGCGCGCCCTTGCTGAGGTCGGCGGTCACGCGGTCGAGCAGCCGTTCGCGCACCGGATCCGGGATGGTCAGCCCGATGTCGAGCTCGCGGCGCACGCGCGCGAGCACGTTGTCGATGTAGCCGTTCGCGATCTGCCGCGCGGTGCCGGGGGCGATGTAGTCGAACACGACGATGTTGTCACCGATACGGCCGAGCAGCTCCGGGCGATGCAGCCCCTCGGTGAACGCGGTCTCGATCGCCTGCTGCACGGCGTGCTCGTAGGCGGCGCCGTCGGCGGCGGAGTCCTCGGCGAGCGTGCCCTCCTGGCCGACTCCGAGGTTCGAGGTGAACACGATGAGCGCCTCGTTGAAGTACACGGTGTCGCCCGAGCCGTCGGTGAGGCGGCCGTCGCTGAGGATCTGCAGGAACTTGTCGAGCACCCGCGGATGTGCCTTCTCGATCTCGTCGAACAGCAGCACCGAGAACGGCCGATCGCGCACCGCGTTGGTCAGCTCGCCCCCGTGACCGTGCCCGATATAGCCTGGCGGCGATCCGATGAGCCGGTTGTCGGCGGCATCCTGTGCGAACTCGCTCATGTCGAAACGCGTATACGCCTCGTCGTCCCCGAACAGCAGCTGCGCGATCGATTTCGCCAGCTCGGTCTTGCCGACCCCTGTCGGTCCGGCGAAGAACATCACTCCGCGCGGACCTGTGCCGCGGTCGCGATGGTGTGCGGCGGTCATGCCGCTCACCGAGCGGACCAGGATGTCGACGACGCGCGCGATCGCCCGTGGCTGGCCCTTCACCCGGTCGGCGAGGATCTGCTGCCCGGTCCGCAGCTTCTCGACGAGCACCGGTGAGCGCCAGGGGTCTTCGACGAGTCCGACCCGGTAGCGGCGGACAGCATCCTCGATGCGCTCCGCGGGGATGTCTGCGTCGCGGCTGATCTGCACGACTTCGATGAGCGCACGCAGCGTCAGTCCCTGGGTGGCGTCGCGGAACCGGTCGACGATCGCCCGTGACTGCGGACGTGCCAGTTCGCGGTCTTCGGGCAGGATTCCTGCGAGCACCCCCCGCGCGGCGCGTGTGCGCACCCCGATGTCGGGCAGCGGCACGGGCACCTGTCGGATGCCATCGCCGCTGACCAGCCAGGGTGGCAGGTCGGTCGGCTGGTCGACGAGCAGGAACACCGGGTTGCGCAGACTCGTTCGGGGCCCGCCGGGGCGCAGATAGGCGGTGCCCTCCCCGGCGATGCGCAGCAGTTCGAGGTACAGCGGCCGGACCTGGTCGGGGTCGCCGGCGTCGACGGTCTGCGACAGGTAGTCGATGATCAGCGCAACCGGGTCGGGCGCGTGCGCGGCCACGCGCGCCGCGATCTCGGCCAGATCCGCGTACGACGGCGTCGTGCCGAGAGCGCGTTCGTGCGGCCCGAGCGCGCGTCGCGCAGCCTGCTCGTCGGAGCCCGACAGCACAGACAGTCCGTGCAGCGCGGAGTGGTACAGCACGGTGGGCATGCCGCTGGACGAGAGCATGTCGCGGATCGCCGCCGGCACGCGCTGGAACGTCACCTGCTCGCCGCGCGGGATCAGCTGCAGATCGCGGATGTTGCCATGCACGACGTACAGGGCCGCGACCGGCAGCACGGAGTCCACGTAGACGAGCCACGACGGGTATCCGGCAAGCCGGGCGCTGTCGCGCGCGCTCACCGGCCGGACTCCGCCTGCTCGGCCTGCGTCCGGCGGGCTGCGGTACGCGCCCGCCCGTGCCGGGCGCCCACGTCGAGGCGTCGTTCGACGGGTACGGCACCGGGCGGACTGTCGTGGAACCGGCGCAGGTCGACGCCGCCGTTGCGGAGCCGGTCGCCCATCACATCAAGGTCATGGCAGGTCGCGCTCTCGGCCGCGACGTCGGCGGCCGTAGACGTGTCGGGGGTCAGCGCCACCGTGTTCGTGTACAACTGCGACCCGTCCGGCGAGAACCGCAACTGCAGCGCGTGGTCAGCGATGCCCTTCTTGGGCGCGACGACGAATCGTCCTGCGGCAGCCGCGGTCTCGAACGTGTCGTCGAGCTCGTACCCGAGCTCGGCCAGGGCCTGTGCGGTCTGCTCGATGACGTACTGCCGCTCCTGCTCCGCGTCGTACGCGGCGCGCACGGCGCGGGCCGCCGTGGTGGCGGCCAAGAGCGAGGCGCGGTCGTCGACGGCCGCCAGTGCCGCGCGCGCGGCATCGGCAGCGGGCGAGTCGACGCCGTCGATCGTCGTGGCGATCTCGGCGGCCTTTGCGTGCAGGGACTCGCGCAGCCGTTGCTCGCGCAGATGCGTGTGGACCTCCAGCGAGAGGACCTTCAGGGCCTCGACGCGTTCAGCCTCGACGAGCTCCATGGTCCGGCGCATCCAGGTCTGGCGGGAGGCGTCGTCGGTCACGTCTACGAGGGCGGCGAGCACCTTCTCGCCGAGGCGCCGGGCGTCCGTGGCATCCTGCGCGCCCTCGTCGGCCGCGGCCGGCGTGCCGGCGCCCGTCCATTCCAGCTGGATGCTTCCCTGCAGGCGCGCGGGCATGTGCGCGGCGAACTCGCGCGCGATCGAGGCCCGGCGCGCCTCGTCGCGCCGCCGAGAGGTGGCGGTCGCGTGCCTCTCGTAGTCGGCGACGGATGCCTCGACCTGGGCCGTCGTCGCGCCGTCGGCGATGTGCGGCGGGTGTGCGACCGCGTCACCGGCGGAGCCGAAGGCCGCCGCCTCCGCCGCATCCACCTG
>CALKHM010000078.1 GCA_937988695.1 uncultured Microbacterium sp.
CTTCGTGCGCTTCTGCGACGCCTTCTCGATCCCGATCGTCACCCTCGTCGACGTGCCCGGGTACTTGCCCGGCACCGATCAGGAGTGGACCGGCGTCATCCGCCGCGGCGCGAAGCTGCTGTACGCGTACGCCGAGGCGACCGTGCCGCTAGTGACCGTCATCCTGCGTAAGGCATACGGCGGGGCTTACATCGTCATGGGCTCCAAGCAGCTCGGCGCCGACGTGAACGTCGCGTGGCCGACCGCCGAGATCGCGGTGATGGGCGGTCAGGGCGCCGTCAACATCCTCTACCGCGGGGAGCTCAAGCGTGCCGAGGAGGCGGGCGAGGATGTCGCAGCCGTCCGTGCGCGGCTGGCCAACGAGTACACCTACTCGGTGACCTCGCCGTTCCTGGCCGCTGAGCGTGGGGAACTCGACAGCATCATCGAGCCCGCGCAGACCCGTGTGTTCATCGCGAAATCGCTGCGCGCCCTGCGCGGCAAGCGGGTGACGCCGGCCGCGAAGAAGCACGGTAACATCCCGCTATGAGTCTGGGGGACGACACGGCAGCACCGCTGCAGATCGACGTGGTGCGCGGCAACCCCACCGAGGAGGAGCTGGCAGCTCTGATAGCCGTGGTGAGCGAGGCGTACACGCGCGAGGAGGCGACCGCGACGGCATCCGACGCGCGGCCGCGCAGCGCGTGGGAGATCTCGGCGCGACGCCTGCGTGCGCCGCTGCGGCGCGACGTCGGCTGGCGGGTCGACGTCGGCTGACTCGGTTGCGGCGAATTCACATGAATTTGCCGAGTACACATCAAACTTCCGGCGGTTTGGTGTGCATTCGCCGAATTCATGTGAATTTGGCGATTGCTTCCGCGGATGCTGATTGCGGCGCGCGCCCACCAACCCGGCGGCGCGCCGTGCCGGCCGATCCGATCACCTGGATCGCTGACGCTCATCCATATAGCGGAGAATATGGCGGGATTATGGTTGCTTATGCGTTTAATACAGCCATTTATCTCCGCGGAGACGGAGTCAGAGGGCATAAAGGTGTCCCCCAAAATACCTACAGACGCCCCTCTTCCGCTCACGCATACTGGGTGTGCTGGAACGCTTCTGCGTTCGGCTGACCTGCCCGTCCAGGGTAGACGGGCACAGGTTCGGCCACCGTGGATGGTTTTCGGGTAACCATCCACTGGCGAGGGGCGGGCGGCTTCGCCGCCCCTCGCCTTTCTCTTGCCCCTTGCATCGGGCAACGCGCCGTGGGCACCGCGCAACGCGCCGTGTCTGACAGCGCCGACAGGCCGCTCAGTCGTCGGACGGGCGGGCGATCTCCCGCCACAGGTCCACGCTGTCCTCCTCGGCGAGGCCGCCCGACGATGACCGGCCCACGATGGTGACGGCGATCTCGGGATGCGTCGAAGCCCGGATGTACAACCGGTCCGACGCCGCCTCGTGCACCGTGGCGGCCAGCTCGCCACGGATCTGCGTCAGTTCGGGCTCGCTCAGGCCGTCCAGCCCTCCCTCGTCGAGCACCGACACCGTCGCGCCGCGCCGCCGCGCGGCATCCAGCTCGGCACGCACGCCGTCGTCGAGCAGCCGCGCGCCGCGCAGCTCGTCGCGCAGCTGCCCCTCGGCGATCCGCGCCTCGGCGCGCTCCCGGTCGTCGAGCTCGCCGCTCTGCTCGATCGCCCGGGACAGGATGGGGCCGGCCACCGCCAGCGCACGCTGCACCTGGATGCGTCGCTCACGCTGGCGCCCCTGCTGCGCGGCGCGCCAGGCCGACGCGGTGCGCTGCAGCTCGGACAACCGAGCCGCATCGCGCGCGGCGCGGTCCATCGACATGACGATCAACTGCGCGGCCAGCACCCACATGCTCGAGCCGATGAGCCCCATGCTCAGGGCCGGCAGCACCGTCAGCCAGGTGATCGTCGCGATGGCCAGGATCACGATGCCGGCCCAGGCCACCCACGGCCGGCGACGCACCATGACGATGATCATGAGCAGCCCGATCGCACCCACGTACCAGGTGCCGAACGATGTGGTGCGCGACCCGACGGCCAGCGCCGCCGCGGCACCGGTGGGCACGAGAGCCGACGCGATCAAGGCCACCACACACACCCACGCGGGCAGCCGCGCCGGTCCTGCGGTGCCCGCGGTGAGCAGCTCGTCGGCATCGCTGCCGGCCCCCGGGGCACTGCGGCCGGGCGTGCCGTCGACGAACAGGCAGATCGCGGTCACGACGAGGTACAGGGCCGTGGTGATCAGGGCCAGCACCGGATGGTCGACGGTGCCGCCCGCCCACACCAGGCTGCGCGCCGCGAGATAGATCGCGAACGCCGAGGCCAGGGCGGTGAGGATGCCGCGTGCGCTGACGCTCATACCGCCTCCGCCCATTCCAGCATGACCCGGGTGCCGCCCTCGCCCGACAGCACGTTCGCACGACCGCCGACGGCTGCCACGCGCGCGTGAATGGAGGCGCGGATGCCCAGCCGATCGGCCGCCACCGTATCGGGGTCGAATCCCGGACCGGTGTCGCGTACCTGCACGGCGACCTGCACCGGGTCGTTCTCACAGCGCAGGCTCACGCGCAGCCCCGCGGCATCGGCGTGCTGGATCGCGTTGGCGATCGCCTGGGCGGCCGCCAGCGCCAGGGCGCGGGCGACGACCCCGGGCAGCCGGACGCCGTCGGGCACGGTGCGCTCGACGTGCAACGGGTACCCCAGCTCCACCGCGGACGCCTCGATCTCGCGCGCGATCGTCTCCGCGTCGACGGGCGCCTCCGACCCCATTCCGGCGTCGCGCTCGGCATTGGCCAGACGCGTCAGCGCCTCCCGGGCCATTCCGATTGCCAGCGTGCGCTCACGCTGTGTGTGCGCGCGCTCGACGGCGATCAGCGCCGCCAGCACGCTGTCATGCATGAGCGCACCCACCGCCACCCGCTCCTGCTCGGTGGCGTCAGCCGCCGCCGCGGCCGCATACGATGCGACGGCCTCGGCGCGCGCCGTGTCGACGTTCGCCGCGACCGAGCGCAGCATCCATCCCAGCGCCAGCAGGATGCCGCCGAGGATGAGCGCGAACGAGACGTCCAGCGCGACCGGCGCGGCAAAGCGCGGATCGAAGCCTGACTGCACGAGGCGCACGACGCCCCACATCAGCGGGATCAGCAGCGTGCAGATGACCTGCCATACGAGCGGGAACGCCAGCACCGTGGCCACGGTCGCCACGTTGAGCAGGAAGAAGATCCACGGCTCCGCGTCGGGCGCGGACGGGATGCCGGCGGCGGTGATCGGCCACGTCACGAGCGCGACCGTGTAGATCATCACGAACACCGCGGCCAGCAGCCGGTGGAAGCGGCCGACCACGCACGCCAGCAGCATCAGGCCGAGGGGGATGAAGACGACCAGCTGCACGGTCAGGCGCCACTCGGGCCGTTCCGGACTCGTGTTCAGCGCGGTCAGGAAGCCCTGTGCGCCGAGCACGGCGCAGCCGACCGCGATGACCAGAGCGAGGATTCGCTCGACGCGGGTGCGGGTGAACGCCCCGACCCGTGCCACGCTCTGCGGCGACCTCGGCACACGGCGCCCCGCCGCATCGACGACACCGGCCTGGAGGTCAGTTCTCGCCGGCATCTTCAATAGGTGTCAGGATGCCGTCCTCGACGGCGCGACGCAGCAGGTCCACCTTGGTAGGGGCCGGCCGACCGACCTCGACGTACTTCACACGCACCCGCGTGATGTTCTCCTTCGCCGTCGAATAGGCGATGCCGAGCCGGTCGGCGACGATCTTCAACGGAAGACCGGTCGCATACAGGCGCAGCACCTCCCGCTCGCGCGCCGACAACTGCGCATCGGCGAACGCACGGTCGCCGTCGACGGCGCTGGCCCACTCGACGTTGTTCAGCGGCTCGCCACTGGCGACCGCGCCGACCGCGGCGATCACCTCGTCGATCGGCGACGACTTGCTGACGATGCCCGCGGCGCCGGCAGCAAGCGCCTCGCGCACCGCCGCCGGACGATCGGCGACGCTGTGGATGATGACGCTGGAGCCGTCGACCACGAGCGTGTGCACGTTCTCGGTCACCGTCGTCCCGTCGCCGAGGGTGAGATCGAGCACCACGACGTCGGCGGGTGCAGATCCGGTCTGCGCTCGCCAGTCGAGGTACTCGGTGACGGAGCTGCCCGAGAAGGCGACATCCATCGCCGTCGCCCGGGCGCAGGCCGCTTCCAAGCCCAGCCGTACCGACTCATGGTCGTCGATGAGGGCCACGCGCGTCATGGGATCAGGCTATCGCGGCCGTCGCCCTCGCGTGTGACGCGGTTCAGTGACGCCACAGCCTCGACGTGGTGCGAGTTCGGGAACAGGTCCACGGCACGGACCTCCGCCGCCTCATAGCCGTGCTGCCGGAACGTCTTCAAATCGCGCGCCAGAGCCACCGGATCGCACGCCACATACACGACGGAAGCCGGGGCCAGGGCGGCGATCTCGGTGACGACAGCCGCTCCCGCGCCCGAACGCGGCGGATCCAGCACCACGACGCCGCCCCGCACACGACCGAGCTCGCGGGCGTCCGCGCAGTCCCGGAACTGCGGGAGCCACCGGTCCACGCGCGCAGCCTGCGCACGTGCGCCCGGCCAGGCGGCCAGGTTGTGGTCGGCGTGCGCGGTGGCGCGGGCATCGGACTCCACGCTGATGATGTGCGCGGCACCGGCGTCGCCCAGGACGGCCGCGAACAGTCCCACCCCGCCGTACAGGTCCAGATGCAGGCCCTCGGGATCGAGCTCGGGGAGGAAAGAGGCGACGAGGTCGGTCAGAGCGGCAGCCGCGCGCCGGTGCACCTGCCAGAAGCCGCCGGCGTCGAGCTGGAACTGTCTGCCGGAGACCTGTTCGACGATGGTCTCGCGCTCCGGTCGTGGGCCGTGCGGGCGCACACGCCCCGCGGTGGGGCGGTGGGCGCCCGGCTGGTGCGCGGAGCGCGTGTCGCGCGCAGGACGAGGAAGCACGCGCACGCGACCGTCGGCGGGCACGACGAGGTCGATGCGGCCGGGCGCCGTGGCGCGCAGCTGCGCCGCGGCGTCTGCGATCTCGTGCGTCGCCAGCGGAAGGTCGTCGACGGGCACGACGCGGTGGCTGCGCGCGGCGAACGGGCCGATGCGTGCGTCGTCGTCGACGTGCAGGCTCACCCGGGTGCGCCACCGGGTGCCGTCGTCGCCCTCGACCGAGGTGATCCGCACCGGCAGGTCGACGCCGCCCATCCGGGTCAGCGCGTCCTGGAGCACCTGGAGCTTGAGTGTGCGTTGATGATCGAGGTCGATGTGCCCGAAATCGGCACCGCCGGGGCGCTGTTCGGGTGGCACGTCGACGTCGGCCTGCGGCCAGACATGCGCGCGGCGGTGGGGGGAGGCATCCTGCACCTCGATGGTCTCCCCGCGCCAGAACGCCTTGTCACCGGTCTGAGTGAGCTGCACGCGCACGCGTTCGCCGGGGATGGCGTCGGGGACGAACACGACGCGTCCTTCGTGGCGGCCCACGAAGACGCCGCCATGGGCGACGGAGGTGACGTCGAGCTCGATCTGGTCGCCGGGTTGCATCGTTCGATCGTGTCACACGTCACCGGTCGCCGAGGGAGCGTGGCGCGAACGACGGGCGGCCCTCGAGCGCGGTCCCCGCGAGGTGCCCGAGGGCGTGGTGGCCGGTGTCCGACTACCGTGGTCCCATGCGCGTGTGCCTGGCCTCGACGTCTCCTGCCCGCCTCATGCTGCTGCGGCAGGCCGGCATCGAACCCGCCTGCCTCGCGCCGGATGTCGACGAGGAGGCCGTGGTGGCCGCGGTCGAAGCCGCCGAGAACCGCGCGCTCGAGCCCGCCGAGTACGTGCTGCTGCTGGCGCGGCGCAAGGCGGCCGACGTCGCGGCACGCCTCGCGGCCGACGACCCGTCGTTCGAGGGCCTCGTCATCGGCGGCGACTCGATGTTCGTGCTCGACGGCGAGATCCTCGGCAAGCCGTACACGCCGGAGGCCGCCACCACCCGCTGGCAGCAGATGCGCGGGCGCACCGGCATCCTCCACTCGGGCCACAGCGTGTACCGTCTGCGCCCCGACCAGGCCCCGGTGGAGGCGCACGGCACAGCCGAGGCATCCGTCACCTTCGCCGCCGATGTGACCGACGACGAGATCGCCGCGTACGTCGCCACCGGCGAGCCGCTGCTGGTGGCCGGCGCGTTCACGATCGACAGCCTGGGCGGCCCGTTCATCGACCGAGTCGACGGCGACCCCTCCACGGTGGTCGGGATGTCGTTGTCAACGCTGCGCCGGCTCGTGCGCGAGCTCGGGGTGCGGTGGCCGGATACGTGGACGTCCTCGTAGATTCTCCAACATGTTTTTCGGCCCATCTTGTGTGGTGCGCTCAAATCGGGGCGGAATCGTGTCGGTAGGCTGAAGTCCATGCCTGAAATCGCCAAGGTGCTCATCGCGAACCGCGGCGAGATCGCCGTACGCATCATCCGGGCGGCACGTGACAGCGCAAAAGCGTCCGTGGCCGTGTACGCCGATCAGGACCGCGACGCCCTGCACGCCAAGCTCGCCGACGAGGCCTACGCCCTGGAAGGCACCACGAGCGCCGAGACGTACCTGTCGATCGACAAGATCCTCTCAGTCGCGCGCCGTTCGGGTGCCGACGCCGTGCACCCCGGGTACGGCTTCCTGGCAGAGAACGCCGACTTCGCGCGGGCCGTCATCGCCGCCGGCCTGATCTGGATCGGTCCGTCACCGGAGGCGATCGAAGCCCTCGGCGACAAGGTGACCGCGCGGCACGTCGCAGAGAAGGTGGGCGCCCCGCTGGCTCCGGGCACGCAGGGCACGGTCTCGGGAGCCGACGAGGTCGTCGCCTTCGCCGCCGAGTACGGCCTGCCCATCGCGATCAAGGCGGCCTACGGCGGAGGCGGCCGCGGCCTGAAGGTCGCGCGCGACATGGACACGATCCCCGAGCTGTTCGAATCGGCCACGCGTGAGGCTGTCGCGGCGTTCGGACGCGGCGAGTGCTTCGTGGAGAAGTACCTCGACAAGCCGCGGCACGTCGAGACGCAGTGCCTGGCGGATGCCACGGGAAACGTCGTCGTCGTCTCCACGCGCGACTGCTCGCTGCAGCGTCGCAACCAGAAGCTCGTCGAAGAGGCACCTGCGCCGTTCCTCACCGACGCCCAGCGCGATGTGCTCTACTCGTCGTCGAAGGCGATCCTGCGCGAGGTCGGGTACGTCGGCGCGGGCACCTGCGAGTTCCTCATCGGTGCCGACGGCACGGTGTCGTTCCTCGAGGTCAACACACGGCTGCAGGTGGAGCATCCTGTCTCCGAGGAGGTCACCGGACTCGACCTCGTGCGCGAGCAGTTCCGCATCGCCGAGGGCGGCACGCTCGACTACGGCGATCCGCAGCCGACCGGGCACGCGATCGAGTTCCGCATCAACGGCGAGGACCCCGGACGCGGGTTCCTCCCCCAGCCCGGGCCGATCAAGGTGTTCAAGACGTTCGGCGGCCCCGGGACGCGCCTGGACTCGGGGGTGACCGCCGGTGACATCGTCGGCGGCGCGTTCGACTCATTGCTGGCCAAGATCATCATCACCGGCCGCGACCGCGCCGAGGCGCTCGAACGCGCGCGTCGCGCACTCGACGAGTTCGAGGTCGCGGGTCTTCCCACCGTGCTGCCGTTCCACCGCAAGGTCGTGCGCGACCCGGCGTTCACGGCCGAAGACGGGCATTTCGGCGTGTACACCCGATGGATCGAGACGGAGTTCGCAGGCGACATCCCACCCTGGGACGGCGAGCTCGGCGACCCCGAGCCCGCCGAGTCCCGGCACACCGTCGTGGTCGAGGTCGGCGGCAAGCGGCTGGAGGTCAGCCTGCCCGACCGCATCGCTGCGGCACCCATCGCGGCGGGCCGGCCGGCGGTCGTGCCGCCGTCGCGGCGTTCGCACACCACCGTCGCCAGCGCCGGCGCATCGGGCGACGCCGTGAAGTCGCCGATGCAGGCTACGGTGGTCAAGATCGCCGTCGAAGAGGGCCAGCAGGTCGTCAAGGGAGACCTGGTCGTCGTGCTCGAGGCGATGAAGATGGAGCAGCCGATCCAGGCGCACAAGGACGGCGTGATCGGCTCGATCGGCGCGGCGCCCGGTACGACGGTGTCGGCCGGTCACCAGCTGCTCACGATCTCCTGACCGCGACCAGTGCGGGCGGCTCGCGTGCGAAACGGCGTACGCGGCTCGCGTGATCACGCACCGACTACTGTGATCGGATGGGGAAACCTCTCGCCCGCGGCATCGTGGCCGCCGGGGCTCTGGTCGCGGCCTGCCTGACGTTCGCCGCCTGCGCGCCCGCGCCGAGCTTCGAGGCCGACGTCGAGGCGGCATGGGCTGCCCAGCAGTTCGACCGTGTGACGTTCACGCCCGCTGTCCTCGGGCGCGCGGTGCTCGAGGCCGGAACGACCGGCGGCGCTGAACCCGTAGCCGTCGTGCTTCCGTTCGCGTCAGCCGTCTCCGATCTGCGCGTGCGCTGCGCCGGCGGCGCAACGATCCGCATCCAGGCTCAGGCGGGCACCGGGAGGCCTCGAGCCGACGCCGGGTCCGGCGCCCGCGCAGCGACGCACGCGTTGGGCGGCGGCGAGGCGACCTGCGACCGGACCGACCACGTGATCGCCCTTGCCGCGGCATCCGGCATCCGTGCCACCTCGGTGACGGTGCGTGCCACGTCTACGGTGGCCGTCGCCGCACTCGTCGTGATCGAGGGCACGGCGTTCGCCGGGACCGATCCGTGGCAGCACTACTTCGACTCCGCTGCCGACGCACAGCCGTACGCGGCGAGCATGTCCGGGTCGTTCGGCCCGGAGGGGAACGTCAGCGTGACGAGCACGACCGACCTGTCCCTGGCCGCCGGCGACCACGTCATCGAGTTCCAGTGCGCGGGCGATGCACAGGTGACGCTCACCGCGTCCGCCGTGCGGGCGAGCAACGGCAACCCGACCGGCGCGTGGACCTCGACCGACGTGTCGTGCCCCGGCAGCACATACCTCGAGCTGACCACCCTCGATGAGGGTCTCACGATCACCGCCGACAGTCATGGAGCGACCGGCGCGTTCTTCATCGGCGTCGATCCCGGGGCCACCACCATCGCTCCGTGACGTGCGGCGACGGCATCCTGCCTCGGCTGCCGGCGACCGGCGCCGTCGTTTAGCCGACGACGTTGATCTGGTGCATCGCACGGGTCGCGTCGGTGACGCTGCCCGACAACGACGGGTACACCGCGAACACGCGGGAGAGCTGGTCGACGGTCAGCCGTCGTTCCACGGCCACCGCGACCGGGTAGATGAGCTCGGAGGCCTTCGGCGCGACGATCACGCCACCGATCACCGTGCCGCTGCCCGAGCGGGCGATGATCTTCACGAAGCCGTCTTTGATGCCCATCATCTTCGCGCGCGGGTTCGCTGCCAGCGGCAGCTTGTGGGAGACGCCGTTGATGAAGCCGGCCTCGACATCGGCCTCCTGCCAGCCGACCGTCGCGATCTCGGGCGCGGTGAAGATGTTCGACGCGATACGGCGGCGCTCCAGCGGGATCACGACGTCGCCGAGCGCGTGGAACACGGCCGTGCGTCCCTGCATGGAGGCGACCGATGCCAGGGGCACGAACGTCGTGCAGTCGCCGGCGGCGTAGATGTTGGGCACCGACGTGCGCGCGACCCGGTTGACCTGGATGTGCCCGGAATCGGTCATCTGCACGCCGGCACCCTCCAGACCGATGCCGTTCGTGTTCGGGATCGACCCGACAGCCATGAGGCAATGACTGCCCGACACGACGCGCCCGTCGGTGAGCGTCACCTCGACGCCGTCGCCGGTGTTCACCACCTTCCCGGCGCGCGACTTCGACAGCACGTGCATGCCGCCGCGCTTGAAGACCTTCTCGAGCACTGCTGCCGCGTCCTTGTCCTCACCGGGCAGCACCTGCTCACGACTGGAGACCAGCGACACCTCCGAGCCGAGGTTCATGTAGGCACCGGCGAACTCCGCGCCGGTGACCCCCGAGCCCACCACGATCAGATGCTCGGGCAGCGCCTTCATGTCGTACAGCTGGGTCCAGGTGAGGATGCGGCGACCGTCCGGCTGCGCGCTGGGCAGCTCACGCGGCGCGGCGCCCACCGACACCACCAGGGTGTCGGCCTCGACCCGATCGAAATCGGTGCCGTCGGGGCCGGTCGACACGACGATGGCGTTGCGTCCCTCCAGCCGGCCATGCCCGGAGATGATCCGCACGCCCGCCTCGACCAGCGCCGCCCGCATGTCATCGGACTGCTGGCGCGCCAGCGAGAGCAGCCGGTGATTGACGGCGGCGAGGTTGATGGCGATCTCCGGCTTGAGGGGCTTGCCCTCCTTGCCCTTGGCGAACAGCTGCACGCCGAGATCGGATGCCTGGGCAATCGAGACGGCCGCGTCGGCGGTCGCGATCAGGCTCTTCGACGGGACGACGTCGGTGATGACCGCCGATCCGCCCACCCCCGCCCGTTCCACGAGCGTGACCTCCGCTCCGAGCTGGGCGGCGGCCAACGCCGCCTCGTATCCGCCGGGACCGCCGCCCAAGACGGCCACGGACTGGGTGCGCTCGAAGCTCAACGACATGAGGTCCATTCTCTCCCGGCATCCCCCGTCGGCTGAAACCCGCCGCCGGGTGCGCATCGAGGCGGCCGCAGGTCGAGGAGCATCTCGGCGGGAGGGGGTGCCCGGCGATACGGTGGTGGTCATGACCGACAACCCGTTGGACGACCCGACCGCAGATCCGTTCCAGGTCGCCCGCGCCGCCGCCGACGACATCGCGCGCCTGACCGGCGTCGAACGCCACGACATCGCCCTGACCTTGGGCAGTGGCTGGGGCAAGGCCGCCGACCTCGTCGGCCAGACGACCGCCGAGGTGCCCGCGACCGAGGTCACCGGGTTCAGCAGACCCGCCCTCGAGGGGCACGTGGGGACGCTGCGCAGCATCCTGACTCCGTCGGGCAGACGTGTGCTCGTGATCGGTGCCCGCACCCACTTCTACGAGGGCCACGGCGTGCGCCGGGTCGTGCATTCGGTACGCACGGCCGCAGCCGCCGGTGCCGCGATCATGGTGCTCACCAATGGCGCGGGCGGCGTGAACCGGGCATACACGCCGGGACGCCCGGTGCTCATCAGCGACCACATCAACCTCACCGCGGCATCCCCGCTGGAGGGCGCGACGTTCGTCGACCTCACCGACCTGTACGCGAAGCGGCTGCGCGACCTGGCGCGCACCGTCGACCCCGACCTGGACGAGGGCGTGTACTGCCAGTTCCGCGGCCCGCACTACGAGACGCCGGCCGAAGTGCGCATGGCCGGCATCATGGGCGGCGACATCGTCGGGATGTCGACGGCGCTCGAAGCCATCGCCGCCCGCGAGGCCGGCATGGAGGTGCTCGGCTTCTCGCTGATCACCAACCTCGCCGCCGGCATCCAGGAGACTCCGCTCAGCCACGAGGAGGTGCTCACTGCCGGCCGCGAGGCCGAGCCGGTGATCTCCCGGCTGCTGGCCCGCGTCGTGGGGGAACTGTGATGGTGGAGGCACTGTGATGGTGGAGGCACTGTGATGGACGAGGCACTGTGATGGACGACACGCTCATCGAACGCGCACAGGCCTGGCTCGCCCAGGACCCCGACGGGCACACCCGCGCCGAGCTGGACGATCTCATCGTCCGTGCACGCGACGGCGACGACCAGGCCCAAGCCGACCTCGCGGACCGGTTCGATGGCCGGCTCGTGTTCGGCACGGCCGGCCTGCGCGGACGGCTCGGCGCCGGCAGCCGGCGCATGAACCGGGGGCTGGTCGCGCAGGCGGCCGCCGGGCTGGCGGCGTACCTGAACGAGAACGCCGGGCCCGACGCGCCGTCCACCGTGGTGATCGGGGACGACGGCCGCCGCAACTCCCGGATCTTCGCCGTCGACTCGGCGGAGCTGTTCGCCGGAGCGGGGCTGCGCACGATCCTGCTCCCCCGCCTGCTGCCCACGCCCGTGCTCGCGTTCGCGGTCCGTCACCTCGGCGCCGACGCAGGCGTCATGGTGACAGCGTCGCACAATCCTCCCGACGACAACGGCTACAAGGTGTACCTGGGCGGCCCCGACCAGGGATCGCAGATCGTCCCTCCCACCGATGGCGAGATCGCCGCACACATCCAGCAGGTGGCCGATCACCAGAAGGTCAGCGAGCTGCCGCGCTCGACTGGATACGAGGTGGCCGCCGAGAGCGTCGTCGACGACTACGTCGCCGCGACCGCGGCCGTGGGCCCGGCCCCGGCCGGGGCGCACGGGATGCGCTGGGTGTACACCGCCATGCACGGCGTCGGCTGGGAGACCACGTCGCGCGTCATCGAGGCGGCCGGCTATCCGCAGCCGACTCCGGTGCGCGCCCAGCTCGAGCCCGATGGCACGTTCCCCACCGTCTCCTTCCCCAACCCGGAAGAGCCCGGGGCGATGGATCTCGCGTTCCAGACCGCGCGGGAGGCCGATGCCGAGCTCGTGATCGCGAACGATCCCGACGCGGACCGGCTTGCCGTCGGCATCCCTTCGCCCGGCGCCGAAGGCGGCTGGCGACGGATGAGCGGCAACGAGATCGGCTTGCTGCTGGGCTGGTGGGCGGCCCGGGCGGCGGCGGATGCCACGGCCGGCGGCTCGCTGGCGTGCTCGCTGGTGTCCTCCCCCGGACTGCAGGCGGTCGCCCGGCACTACGGTCTCGCATTCGAGGCCACACTGACCGGGTTCAAGTGGATCTCACGCGCGCCCGGGCTGGTCTACGGGTTCGAGGAGGCGCTCGGCTATCTCGTGAATCCTCGCACCGTGCGTGACAAGGACGGCATCTCAGCGGCGATCGCGGTGCTGAACCTGGCCGCCGACGCGCGCAGCGAAGGTCGTACGCTGGCGGATCTGCTCGAGGAGTTCGACGAGACTTTCGGCGCGTTCGCGAGCGACCAGGTGGCGATCCGGGTCGACGACGTCACCGTGATCGGTCGGATCATGGCGGGGCTGCGCGAGGCAGCGCCCGAACGCCTCGGGGACGCGGCTGTGGAAGCGGTCGACGATTTCCGCGACGGACGTGACGGGTTGCCACCGACCGACATGCTGCGGCTGCAGGTGGCTGCGGGCGGGCGGGTGCTCGTGCGCCCGTCCGGCACCGAACCCAAGCTCAAGGCATATCTGGACGTCCGCGGCGACTCCGCCGACCAGGCGGCATCCCGTCTCGCGGCGCTGCGCGCGGCAGTCTCGGCGCTGCTCGACGAGCTCGCCGCTCGTCACCCCGAACGTCACCTCGAACTTGGCGA
>CALKHM010000079.1 GCA_937988695.1 uncultured Microbacterium sp.
TCGGCCCTCTGCCCAGTGAGTACGCGACGCCGCTCGCGCTGGCCCTGACCGAGCTGGTCACCAACGCCGTCGAGCACGGTCTGGCGGGGCAGGACGGCGACGTCGAGATCAGTGCCGACCGCACGGGGGACCACCTCGAGGTGCGGGTGCGCGACACGGGTGTGGGGCTGCCCGAGGGGCAGGTCGGTCAGGGGCTCGGGACGCAGATCGTGCGCACGCTCATCCAGGGCGAGCTGAGCGGCTCGATCGACTGGCACACGTTGAACGGCGAGGGCACCGAGGTGACCATCGAGATCCCGCTGCGCTATCTGGAGCGCGAGGTCGTCTGAGGCGGGATGCGGTCAGGAGGCGCGACGCGCGCGGGCCGCGCGGCGCTTGAGGGCACGGCGCTCGTCCTCGGACAGGCCACCCCACACGCCGGAGTCCTGACCGGTCTCCAGCGCGTACTGCAGGCAGATCTCGGTGACCGTGCACCGCGCGCACACCGCTTTCGCCTTCTCGATCTGCTCAACGGCAGGACCGGTGTTGCCGACCGGGAAGAACAGCTCCGGGTCGACAGTGAGGCAAGCGGCTTTGTCGCGCCAATCCATAGGGGTGCTCCTTGAGTGGGAAGATCACGTCGTGTGGGGTACGGGTCCAGATCGGGATTCGGGTTCGGGTAACCTGGAGGCTGCGCGAGCCGAATGCTCGCCCCACCGCGCTGTGGGAGCACACAACGTGTTCCATCGTGACATAGCGTCGCGGCCGAATCAAGGGTTTTGGACTGCTGAATCCTGCGTGACGCGCTGTCAGGGCGCTGAACGCATCGAGGGCGCCGCCGGCATCGCCCGGCCGCCGCAAGGAGATGGTCAGTGATGCGAGCGACCCCGTCGACGCGCGTGGCGGCCGCCGTCCTCGGCGTGCAGGCCCTCGGTGCGTTCGCCCTCGTCGTCTGGCAGGTCGTCGAGCTCGGCGCGGGAGATGCCGACTCCGTCGTCAGCGGGATCGCCCTGATCGTGCTCACACTGATCGGCGCGGTGGCCGTCGGCGCGTTCTCGGTGGGCGTCGCACGCGGGGTCTCGTGGGGACGGTCCGGCGGCATCGTCGTGCAGCTGCTCATCCTGGCGGTGGCCCTGGGGGCGGTCAGCGGCGGTTACGCGCATCCGCTGATCGCGCTGGGCCTGGCGCTCTTGGGGCTGGCCGGCCTCGTGCCCCTGGTGCTCGCCGTGCGTCGTGCGGGTGCCGAGCGTCGCGCGGCGGACAAGGACGGTGGCGACAGGCGTGCGGTGGACGAGGACGACCGCGACGGGCGCCGCTGAGCTCAGCCGAGGCCGAGGGTCGCGCGCAGTCGCGCGACGTGGCCCGTGGCCTTGACGTTGTACTGCGCGAGGGTGACGGCCCCGTTCTCATCGAGGACGAACGTCGAGCGCAGCACTCCCTCGATCTTCTTGCCGTAGTTCATCTTCTCTCCCCAGGCGCCGTATGCATCGTGCACGGCGCGGTCGGGGTCGCTCAGCAACGGGAAGGTGAGGTGATCGCGCTCACGGAACTCGCGCAGCTTCTCCGGCGTGTCGCGCGAGACGCCGACGACGGCGTAGCCGGCGCCGCCGAGCGCGGCGATGCTGTCGCGGAAGTCGCACGCCTGGGTCGTGCATCCTGGCGTCATGGCCGCCGGGTAGAAGTAGAGGATGACCTTCTGCCCGCGCAGGTCGTGCAGTGAGACCTCCTTCTCGTCCTGGTCGACGAGGGTGAAGTCGGGGGCGGTGTCTCCGGGCTGCAGCGTGGTCATGCTCCCAGCCTACGGCGACCCGCGGCATCCTCGCCCCCCGTCCCGGTTACGCGAGGTTGTCCCTGGTTACGCGAGATTGCCGTTTGGACGGCGAGATTGTCTTGGCGGTGCGCGCTCTTCTCCTCCGACTCGTGGGGCAACCTCGGCGGGCCGGCGGCAACCTCGGCGTACCGGGGACAACCTCGGCGAACGGGGGGCAAGCTCGGCGGGCCGGGGGCAAGCTCGGCGGACCGGGGGCAAGCTCGGCGTACCGGGAGGCCGCCACGCCGGGGATGCCGGGGCTCAACGCCCGCGCTCGGCCGCGTCGGCGAAGGTCGCGAGCAGGCGCTGCAGCGAGTCCAGCCGCCCCGCGGCGGCCGGTCCCAGCCGCCCCGACCCCACCGCCTCCGCGATCGCGCAGTCGGGTGCGTCGGGCAGGTGCGTACAGCCCCGCGGGCAGTCCCGGGCGACCTCGGCGAGGTCGGTGAACGCCTCGAGAATGTGCGCGGGATCGACATGCCCCAGGCCGAACGAGCGTACGCCGGGCGTATCGATCACCCAGCCGGTGCCCTCCGCCGCGCGGTACCGCAACGACACCGTCGAGCTCGAGGTATGCCTGCCCCTCCCGGTCACCTCGTTCACGTGGCCGGTGGCCCGGCCCGCGTCGGGCACCAGCGCGTTGACGAGCGTCGACTTGCCCACCCCGGAATGGCCGACGAACACGGTGGAGTGCCCGACCAGGGCGGCGCCGATCCGGTCGATCGGCATCGCACCGCGCGCGCTCGTGAACACGCGCAGGTCGATCCCGTCGAAGTGCCGCAGGAACGGCGTGGGATCGGCGAGGTCGGTCTTGGTCACGACCAGCAGCGGGCGGATGCCGGCATCCAGCGCCGCGACGAGGTAGCGGTCCACGAGCCGCGCGCGGGGCTCGGGGTCGGCCGCGGCCACCACGATGAGCATCTGGTCGGCGTTCGCGACGATGACCCGCTCCACCTGGTCGGTGTCATCCGCACTGCGGCGCAGCAAGGTCGTGCGCTGCGCGAGCCCCACGATGCGCGCCAGCGTGCCCTCGCGGCCGGACGTGTCGCCGACGACGCGCGCCTGGTCACCCGTGACGATGGCCTGCCGGCGAAGCTCACGAGCCCGTGCCGCCGTCGCCTCGTGCTCGCCCGGGGTGTCCTCGCCCACCAGCACCGTGTACCGGCCACGATCCACGCTGAGCACCCGGGCGAGCACCGCGTCGGCATGTGCGGGCCGGCGCTTGGTGCGCGGACGGTTGGCCTTGGGGTTCGGGCGCACTCGCACGTCCGACTCGTCGAACTCCGGTTCGTCGTCGTCGGTGTCGTCGAGCCAGCTCATGGTGCGGGCACGGCTAGGCCGCGGCATCCCCCGACTCGTCGCTGAGCATGCGAGCCCACAGCTGCGGGAACTCCGGCATCGTCTTGGCAGTCGTGCCGATGTCGTCGATCTCGACGCCGTCGACCACCAGACCCAGGAGCGCTCCGGTGGTGGCGATGCGGTGATCGTGGTGCGCACGCCACAGCCCGCCGTGCAGGCGGCGCGGGATGATGCGGATGCCGTCGTCGAGCTCTTCGGCCTCGCCGCCGAGGGCGCGCAGGTTCTCGACGAGCGCGGCGATACGGTCGGTCTCGTGCTGGCGGATGTGTCCGATGCCGTGGATCGTCGACGGGGAATCGGCGAGGGCGGCCAGCCCCACCAGGGTCGGTGTGAGCTCTCCGGCAGCCGACAGGTCGAGGTCGACGCCCGCGATGCGATCCCCGGCTGTCACGTGCAGGGCTCCGCCGCGCCGCTGGGCTCGTGCGCCCATGACGGTGAGGATGTCGGGCAGCAGCGCGCCCGGCTGAGTGGAGTGCACCGGCCATCCCGCGACCGACACCCGCCCGCCGGCCACCATCGCGGCGGCCAGGAACGGCGCCGCGTTGGACAGGTCGGGCTCGACGTGGACGTCCTTGCCGCGGATCGGGCCGGCCGGCACCACCCACTCGCCGGCGTTGGGGCGCTCGACGGCCACCCCGCGATGCGCCAGCGCCTCGATGGTCATGTCGATGTGCGGCATGCTGGGCAGCCGGTCGCCGTCGTGGATCAGGTGCAGCCCGATGTCGAAGCGCGGGGCTGCCAGCAGCAGACCGGAGACGAACTGGCTCGTCGCACTCGCGTCGATGGTGAGCTCGCCGCCGCGGATCTGCCCATGGCCGCGCACGGTGAACGGCAGCGCCCACCGCCCCTCGTCATCGACGTCGACGCCCAGGTCGCGCAGCGCCTTGATCATCGCGCCCATCGGCCGGTGCAGCGCGCTGGCGTCAGCGGTCAGCGTGACCTCGCCCTCGATGAGGCCGGTCACCGGCGCGAGGAAACGCATGACGGTCCCTGCCTGACCGCAGTCGATCTCGCCCGCCGCGGGCGCGCCGGACATCGGGACCACGTGCAGGTCATCGCCGAACGCGCCCTCGCCGGGCACCGGCTCGATCTGTACGCCGAGGGCGCGCAGTGCCTGGATCATGTGCGCCGAGTCGTCGGAGTGCAGCGGTTCGTGCAAAGTGCTGGGGGCGTCAGCCAAGGCGGCCAGGACCAGCTCGCGATTGGTCAGCGACTTCGACCCGGGCACAGCGACCAGGGCGTGAAGCGGACCGGAGGCGGCCGGGGCGCGCCAGGCGCCGGCCTCGGACGAGGCCCCGGATGCGTCTGATCCGGCGGCGGGGGAATACCGGTGGTCGGTCATCGGGTTCTACCCTAACGAACCTGCGAAAGGAGCCGGATGATCGCCACTCTGGAACGCCCAGCCGTGGGGCAGGCGCCGCACGTAGACTTGCGGGCGATGGATGAGTCGCAGACCACAGTCGACGTGCGTGCGCAGTTCGAAGAGCAGGCGCTGCCGTACATGGACCAGCTCTATGCCGCCGCGATGCGCATGACGCGCAACCCCGCCGACGCGGCCGATCTCGTGCAGGAGACGTTCGTGAAGGCGTTCGGCTCCTGGCAGACCTTCCGGCAGGGCACGAACCTGAAGGCGTGGCTGTACCGGATCCTCACGAACACCTACATCAACACCTACCGTAAGAAGCAGCGCGAGCCGTACCAGAGCCCGATCGACGATCTCGAGGACTGGCAGCTGGGCGGCGCAGAGTCGACGACGTCGACCACGGCGCGCTCCGCGGAGGCGGAGGCGATCGACCGGATGCCGGCATCCGTCGTCAAAGAGGCGCTGCAGTCCATCCCGGAGGACTTCCGGATGGCGGTGTACCTCGCCGACGTCGAGGGCTTCGCCTACCAGGAGATCGCCGACATCATGAAGACCCCCATCGGCACGGTCATGAGCCGTCTGCATCGTGGCAGGCGAATGCTTCGTGAACTGCTCGCCGATTACGCCGCCGAGCGCGGCATCACTGCACCAGGGAGCACGAAATGACCGATTGCGGCTGCGAGAAGGCGCGCAAAGACCTCGAGGAATACTTGCGCAACGAGGTGTGCAAGACGGCAGAGGCCGACATCCGCGCGCATCTGGAGTCGTGCCCGGGATGCCGGGACGAGGCTCTCGTCTCGCGCACGCTGACCGAGGTGCTGGCCCGGTCGTGCAAGGAGGCCGCTCCCGAGGAGCTGCGCCTGCTGGTGCTCAGCCGCCTGCGCGAGGTGCAGGCAGCGCACTGACCGGCCGCGCCCCCAGCACGGCGAGCGTCGACCTCGCCGGCGCCGTCACCGCGCGCTGAACACGCGCAGGCCCGCGGGCACCGCGTCCACGCGCACGGGCAGGATGCCCATCGGGTCGCCGTCCGCGTATGCAGAGGCACCGGGGCTGTTCAAGCGGATGCCGCGGACCCGGTGCGTACAGACCTCGTCGAGGTCGGTGTGCGCACCGCGGTAGAGCTTCGGCAGCAGTCGCAGCAGACGCAGTCGACCGGCGGGGTGCACGACGGTCACATCGAGCAGGCCGTCGGTGAGGTCGGCGTCGGGGCAGATCGGGATGCCACCGCCGTAGCTGGGTCCGTTGCCGACCGCGGCCAGTACGAGCTGCTGGTCCAGGTGCGCGGTGGTACCGTCGGCCAGGTCGAGGTCGATCGCGAACGGCACACCGTGCAGCGTCAGGAACTCGACCAGGAGCGCGATCGTGTACCGGGACGAGCCGCGCGGCCGTCGCATCCGGTTCGCTCGGTCGTTCACCCGGGCGTCGAACCCGCACGCCAGCACCGTGCCGAACAGCCGGCTCGTGCCGTCGGCGCGCACGATGCGTGCCAGGTCGACCTCGCGCGTGCGGCCGGCGGCGACGACCTCGGCAGCGGCGTCCACGTCGAGCTCGCGCAGTCCCACCGCCGCCGCGAAGTCGTTGCCGGTGCCGACCGGGATGATGCCGAGCGGGACGCCGGTGCCCGCCAGCTCCTGCAGGGCGATGTTCACCGTGCCGTCGCCGCCGGCGACGAGCACGCCGTCGACGCCCAGCTGCAGCGCGGTGCGCAGCAGTCCGGCGGTCTCGGCGGGTGATCCGCCGGAGATGACCGAGGTCGTCACGCCGTGCTCGCGCAACCGCGCCGCCGCGCGCTCTGCCGCGTTCGAGCGTGTGGCAGACCGTGCGGCCGGGTTCGCCACGAGCGCGACTCTCACGGGGCGTCCCCGGGCGGCGGCGGGATCAGCACGCCCGGGTTCAGGATGCTGTGCGGGTCCACGGCATCCTTCACTGCCCGCAGGACCCGCACGCCGGCCTCGCCGATCTCGGCCCGCAGATGGGCGCGGTGGTCGCGGCCGACCGCGTGGTGGTGGGTGATCG
This sequence comes from uncultured Microbacterium sp., assembly GCA_937988695.1. Lineage (GTDB taxonomy): Bacteria > Actinomycetota > Actinomycetes > Actinomycetales > Microbacteriaceae > Microbacterium. The sequence continues at coordinate 6,525 of CALKHM010000079.1, forward strand.
TGCCCCCGGCGGCGACGATGGCCAGGGATGCGGCCTGCTTCGCGCCCGTCCACTGGGCGATCGGGTCGGTGGACAGCGCCGCCACCACCGTGAAGTACAGCGATGCGCCGGCGGGGTAGACGTGGGAGATGTGGCACATGACGACGGGCTTGGTGCCCACGGCCGCGAGGGCATCGATCAGCGCGGTGGTGACGACGGCCTTCAGCGTCGGCAGGTTCGCCCAGGTCGTCGCGGTCTCGAGCGTCTCGGCGAGCACGCCGATGCCCAGCAGCGTGTCGCGCAGGGCGGGTGAGGAGAACCGGCCGCGCTCCCAGGACAGGGCTGGGTCTTCGCCGCGCGACCTCGCGCTGTGCGCGCGGAAGACCTGGTCGGTGCGCGCGCGCAGAGATGTCGCATCTGCCGCGGTCTCGCCCTCGAACGTCGCGACGGCGAGACTTCCGCGCAGGCGGGTGAGGTGGCCACCGAGGGCGGCGTTCACGCGCGTCTCGGTCTCGTCCGACAGCCGCACCACGGTCGGACGGATGCCGCGCTGGGTGAGCGCGCGGACCGCGTCGGCGCCCGAGGCGAAGTCCGGGAAGCTCCATGCGCCGTACACGGTCGCCGCTGGGCGCCGTCGGACCGCCACGGACACCTCGGTGATCACCCCGAGCGTGCCCTCACTGCCCAGGAACAGCTCGCGCAGGTCGGGGCCGGCGGCGCTGGCCGGCGCGCGTCCGAGGTCGAGATCGCCGGTGGGGGTGGCCACGCGCAGCCGCTGCACGAGGTCGTCGAACCGGCCGTAGCCGCGCGAGGCCTGTCCCGAGGAGCGCGTCGCGGCGAATCCGCCGAGGGTCGCGTACGCGAAGCTCTGTGGGAAGTGGCCGAGCGTGAGACCGTGCGCGCCGAGCAGGTCCTCCGCCTGCGGCCCGGTCGTGCCCGCGCCGAACCCTGCCACCAGCGACGTCTCGTCGAGGGCCAGCAGAGCGGCCGTGCGCGACAGGTCGAGCGTGACGGCCAGGCGGCGTGCTCCGGCCCCGTCGATCCCGCCGTCGGGGTCCACGCCGCCGACGACGCTCGTGCCGCCGCCGAACGGCACGACGGCGATGCCGCGCTCGTCGCACACGCGAAGCACCGCGCCGACCTCGTCGTGCGTCGCCGGGCGCGCCACCGCGTCGGGGGCCGCCTCGTCGCGGTTCAGGCGTCGGCGCAGCAGGTCGATCGTGCTCTTTCCCCCCAGGTGCATGCGGCGCGCCTCGTCGTCGATCGCCACCTCGGTCACGGCCGCCAGCGCCGCGACCGTCTCCTCGTCCAGCCGCGTCGGCGGCAGCGGCGCGGGCGCTCGCCGGGGCACGGGATGCGGTGTGCCGCGCAGCAGCGCGGCGGCGATCGCGCGAGCCCCCGCCGGCAGGGATGGGGCATCCTCTGACCAGCCGTCCCATGGCGGGCGCGGTGCGGGCGCCGGCACGGCCAGCGGAGGGTGCGGCATCCTCGCCTCGTCGGGAAGCATGGCGACAGTATGACACAGTACGTATATTTGTCACATGGCTGATGCGATGACCGACACCGAGGCGGGCATCCTCGATGCCGCGGCCGCCGAAGTGCGAGCGCACGGGATCCGTCGCACCACGGCATCCGACATCGCCCGGCGGGCCGGCATGTCGCGGCAGACGCTGTATCGCTACTGGCCGGACGTGCAGTCGTTGCTGGCGGCGCTGGTCACCCGCGAGCTGACCGCCGTCCTGCCTGCTCGCGAGCCGGACGCGTCGCTCGAGGACCTCGTGGCGACCCTCGTGGACACCGCGGATCGCATCCGCCGCATGCCGCTGCTGCACACGCTGCGGGGCAGCGACCCGGAACTGCTCGCGCGATACGTCCTGGAGCGCGTCGGCACGAGCCAGCGGCTGATCCACGGCGAGGTCGCCGCCCGCGTGCGCGCGGGCCAGCAGGCGGGCCACGTGCGTGCGGGCGCACCCGGCGAGCTCGCCGCGATGGTGCTGCTGGTGGCCCAGTCGGCGGTGCTGGCCGCGCCCGTCGCCGATGCGTGGCTCGGCGGGCAGGCGTGGCGGCGTGAGCTGGCCGCGGCGCTGACGGGATACCTGCGGTGACCGTGTGGGGCCGCACGCCGCACTCCACGGCGCTGACCGCGGCTCGTCGTGCGCGAGAGCTCGACGAGCTGGCGGCGGGCGGCGACATCGACGTGCTCGTGATCGGCGGCGGCATCACCGGAGCGGGGATCGCGCTGGATGCGGCATCCCGCGGTCTTCGCACGGTGCTCGTCGAGAAGCACGACCTCGCGTACGGCACGAGCAGGTTCAGCTCGAAGCTCGTGCACGGCGGGCTGCGCTACCTCGCCACCGGGCAGTTCGCGATCGCGCAGGAGAGTGCCCTCGAGCGGCATCTGCTGATGACGCGCATCGCACCGCATCTGACCCGGCCGCTGGCCCAGATCGTTCCGCTGTACGCGCCCGGTCACCTTGCGCGCGGCGTATACATCGGCACCGGATATGCGCTGGGCGACCTGCTGCGGCTGACGGCGGGGACCTCGCGCCGCATCCTTCCCGACCCGGGCCCGATCTCGGCGCGGACGGTCATGCGGCTCGCGCCGGCCGTGCGGCGCGACCGGCTGCGCGGCGGTGTGCGCGGGTGGGACGGTCAGCTGCTGGACGACGCCCGGCTCGTGGTGGCCGTCGCCCGCACGGCGGCCGGCTACGGCGCCCGGGTGCTCACCCGTCTCGAGGCCGTGTCCGCGGTCGGCGACGGCGCCGTGCTGCGCGATGCCGTGACCGGAGCCGAGCTCGCGGTGCGGGCGCGAGCGGTCGTCAATGCGACGGGCGTCTGGGCGGGACGCTTCGACGACGGCGTGCACGTGCAGCCGAGTCGTGGGACGCATCTGGTGGTGGACGCGGCGCGCCTGGGCCTGGCGGACGTGTCGCTGACCGCGCCGGTGCCCGGGTCGTCGTCGCGGTTCGTGTTCTCCGTGCCCGCACCGCACCGACGCGCGTACATCGGGCTGACGGACGTGCCCGCACCGGGCGCGCCGCCCGAGGTCGCGGCGGCGACCGACGCCGAGGTCGACGAGCTGCTGGACGTGTTCGGCGGGGTGCTGCAGGAGCCGCTGCGTCGCTCCGACGTGATCGGTGCGTTCGCCGGGCTCCGGCCGCTGCTGGCCGGCCACGCCGATCAGCCGAGCGACCTGTCGCGCCGGCACGCCGTGCTCACCTCGTCCAGCGGCGTCGTCTCGGTGGTCGGCGGCAAGCTCACGACGTTCCGCCGCATGGCCGAGGACGGCGTGGATGCCGCGATCCGGCACGCCGGGCTGGTGGCGGGGGAGTGTCGCACGAGGGTTCTGCCGCTCGTGGGCGCGTGGCCGCGTGAGCGGCTGGCCGAGGTGGCCGCGCCCTCCCGGCTCGTGCGGCGCTACGGGGCGGAGGCCGCGTTCGTGGCGGGCCTGGGCGCCGGCCCGGCGGCGGCCTGCGGCGTCACCGCTCAGGAGCTGGAATGGGCGGTGCGTGTGGAGGGCGCGCTGGGCATCGACGATGTGCTCGACCGCCGCACCCGCCTCGGGCTGGTCTCGGCCGATCGCGACGCGTCGAGGTCGGCGGCGGCATCCGCGTTCGAGCGTGCGGGAGTGTCACCGATCTGAGCACGGCGGCCGTCTGCGGGATGCCGGGGCCCGTCGTCGTCGGATGTCGGTGCCCACCCCCATACTTGACAGCGTGACCCAGACGCATGCGCGCGCCGAGGCCGCGGATATCCGGCTCGGCGGCATCGGCGTGCTGCAGGGAACGGCCCTCTACGTCGCGGCGATCCTCGGCAGCGGACTGCTCGTGCTGCCCGGCCTGACCGCCCAGGTCGCGGGTCCGGCCTCGATCCTCGCGGTGCTCGCGGTGATCGTGCTGGCGGCGCCGCTGGCCGGGACGTTCGCCGCGCTGTCCCCCCGGCATCCCGACCCC
>CALKHM010000080.1 GCA_937988695.1 uncultured Microbacterium sp.
GGCTTTCGGAGGCGCGGTGGAGCAGCGGCCCAGTCTTTGAGCTGCTGGCCGATGAGGTCGTAGGACGTGAACATGCCGTCGATGACCGAGTCGATGAAGCCCGATCGACCCGACAGTCGATTGGCGCCCATCTTGCCCAAGTAGGTGACCGTGAAGGACTTGATCTCCTTCGATGGATCCGCGATCAGCACGGCGGGATTTTCCCGGACCGTCCGTAGTAGCTCCGCGTTGCCGCCTCGCTGTCGCGCGGCGAATGCCTCGATGCGGACGGTGTCGGGAGCATCCTTCAGCTGTCGAAGCAGCCAGTTGATCCGAGTAGTCGGACGCCCGTCGCCTGGCGCGCTCACGTTGAACGAGCCGGTCACCTGTGCGGCACGAATGTCGACGGTGAGCGTCAACGGCGAGACAGTGTTGGGGATCCGGATCGCACCGTGCATCTTGCCCTCGCTCACGAGCATGTCGGTGAGCGCTGCGATCCGAAGCGCCGGCGTCGCCACCTCGGCTTTCGAGAGCACCTGCGTGACATCCGTGCCAAGTCGCTGGCCGAGCTTGAGCGTGCCGTATCGCAGGAGCGCGTCGAAACGTCCCGCGATCTGTGCCGCATCCTTATCGGACTTCCGAAGTGTGCCGGTGGCGACAGCATCCCGAACCGGCACCCAACTCGGGCCCATGTCGGTGAACTCGACGGCACCGGACTTCGGGTGCTCGAGGTAGCGGATCAGCTCGCCGAGGATCCAGGCCTGGTCGGGGTCTGCGACTCCGCGGAACTCCTTCTGCATGACCGCCGCCGCGAGTACCTCCGTCCACGACAGGTGATGGATGGAGACGGACTTGAGTTTGCGCTTGTCGACGGCCGTCGGGTGAGTTCCGGCGGACGGCGGAATCTCGTTGGAGATCGTCAGGAGCGCGTCGAACTTGTGCTCGCGGGCGACGTCGAGGTAGTTCTCGAGCTGCTCACGCTGGAGCTCGTTGCCGCCGGTCTTCACCTCGAGAAGCGCGGTCCACGACTTCGATCCGCGCTTGACTCGGATGAGGCCGTCTGGGAACACCTTCTTGTCGCCGAGGAGGAACGGCACTTCGATATAGGTCTCCATCGCACCGGCGGGAGCGCCCATCTTGCTCGTGATCGCTCGCCCGTACTCCTTGACGGAACTCATCACGGCAAGGAGCGCGGATGTCGCCCTTCGCTCTTGCTCTTCGGCTCCATTGATCCCGGAGGTGGGGATCAGGCGCGCGGCATTCCAGGGCTTCTCTTCTGCCATCTCGACTCCATCGTCAGTGTGACCTTCTCGAACGCTAGCGCCTAACCGCCTCCGGATCCGTCATCCGACGCGCTTCCTGATACGTTCTGCGTCGTGACCGCCGAGCTAGGGCAAGACGACAAGCGCATGAACCTGCGGTACGCAGGCAACTGCCGACTCTGCGGCGCGCAGCTCTCCGCGGGAACGCCAGCGATCTATGAGCGAGCGACCAAAACTGTACGGTGCGTCGATTGCGAGGTGGCCGTGGCCGACGCGTCGGGTGTCGCCGGCGCCTCTGCGCGACGAGAGTACGAGCGAAGAAAGGACAAGCGCGAACAGCGAATCCGGGCGAACCATCCAAAGCTGGGGGGACTTATCCTCGCGCTGTCGGACGAGCCGCAGAGCACGCGCGCCTGGGCGAGTGGGGCAGCGGGGGAGGAGCTCTTGGCCCAGCGCCTCGCAGAGCTTCCTGACACGTTCCGCATGCTGCACGACCGGCGTATCCCGGGGACGCGCGCGAACATCGATCACATCGTGATCGGCCCGACGGGGGTCTGGATCGTCGACGCGAAGCGGCACAAGGGGAAGCGGCCCGCGATGCACGTCGAAGGTGGCTTTCTGAGACCTCGGGTTGAATCGCTCCGCATCGGCGGTCGGGACGGGAACAAACTCGTCGCGGGAGTGCGCTCACAGGTCGAGGTCGTCAGCGCCGCCATCGAGCGCCCGGAGGTGCGGGTGCAGGGCGTGCTCTGCTTTCTCGAAGCCGACTGGCCGTTGATCGGAGGATCGTTCATCGTCGACCAGGTAGATGTTGTGTGGCCGCGCTAACTAGTCAGGAAGCTGTCCAACGATGCCGTGGGCGGGCTAGACGTCCATGAGCTGGCGGCACGAATCGCAATCGCCTTTCCCGCTGCGTGACAGGATCAACTCATGTCCAACCGCCGCCGCTGGATCAAGCCGCCGGAGGCTGACTCGACGATCGAACCGTTCCGCGACGGAGTCGGCGAGTTGATTCAGGACGGAGCGGTCGTCGGTCACCTTGCTGCGACGCTCTCGGAGTTCTGGTCACCGTTCAGTCCACTCCGGAATCAGTGGTGGGTCTGGCTCGTAGCTGTGTGGCCGGATGGTTCCCGCGAGCGATCGATCGAGGACTACCCGCCGGGGTCGTATGTCGAACAGCTGAGGTCAGGATTCATCGAGTGCGACGAGTGGAGCCCGAGCAGACGGGGCCGATACGAGGTCCGATGGCCGAGCGCGAGCGAAGCGGACGCTGTGCGCGCGAGACTCTCGATCACGCCAGCTGACTTCTGAGGTGCCGACTGCTCCGACGGCGAGAGGATAGCGGTCGGGCACGGCTCCGTTCTCGCCGCTCGCTCTTTCCAGACTCCGCGCTGCGCGCTCCGCTTAGGAACCGCTCCCGACGGGCACTGCACCGATCCCAACCGCTGATCTGGCCGATTGTCGGAGCGCCCGACTCCGAGCATGCGGAACCCGATTTGCCCACAATTTGCCCACATCTGAGGAAACTTCAACCACTCTGAGGACATCTGAACACCCCTGAGAAACCTCGAAAACCCGCGAAATTACGCGGGTTCACGGCCGATTCCGCCGAATGACGCGGAGGGGCCGGCAGAATTCGATTCCCCCCATCTCCACCAAGCCGTTGTCACGGAGAGGAAGCCCCTCGACCCTGCGAAAGACGCGGATCGAGGGGCTTTCGATGTTCTTGCGTGCCGCCTGGCAGGGAGGGCCTGGCAGTGCCTGGACCATCCCGCACTCCCGTGCCAGCGTGGATCCAGGTGTGATGGTCGGGGAGTCACCTCATCTCGAGCAAGGAGCGTGCCGTGTACGCAGCAGTGATCTATGGGCCGCACGACGTGCGCTACGAACAGCGCGCCGACCCCGTCATCCAGGCACCCACCGACGCGATCGTGCGCACGGTGGCGGCCTGCGTGTGCGGGTCGGACCTGTGGCGCTATCGCGGGATCGCCGACGTCCCCGAGCCGACGCCGATCGGTCATGAGTACGTCGGTGTGGTCGAGGAGGTCGGTCGTGCCGTCGCGACCGTGCGAGTGGGGGATCTCGTCGTCGGCGGGTTCCGCACGTCCGACAACACCTGCGCGGTGTGCCGGGCCGGGATGCAGACGAACTGCCCGCACGGCACCGGATACGACGGCTGCCAGGCCGAGCTGATCCGCGTGCAGAATGCCGACGGCACGCTGGTGGCAGCGCCCGGGACGCCTGACGACGCCCTGATTCCCAGCATCCTGGCGCTGTCCGACGTGATGTGCACGGGCTGGCACGCTGCGATCAGTGCCGGTGTGACGCGCGGCTCGACGGTGGCGGTCGTGGGCGACGGCGCGGTCGGCCTGTGCGGAGTGCTCGCCTCGCGCGAGCTCGGGGCGCAACGGATCATCGCGATGAGCCGGCATCCCGACCGGCAGGCGGTGGCACGCTCGTTCGGCGCCACCGACGTCGTCGTGGAGCGGGGGGATGAGGGTGCCGCGCGAGTGCTCGACCTCACCGGAGGGCTCGGGGCGGATGCCGTGCTGGAGTGCGTGGGCACCGTCGACTCCGTGACGCAGGCGCTCCAATCCGCCCGCGCGGGCGGCATGGTCGGCTGGGTGGGCGTGCCTCACGTGCGCGAGATTCCGCAGCAGCATATGTTCTGGCGCAACGTCGGTCTCCGCGGCGGTCCGGCTCCGGTCCGCGCCTACCTCGACGACCTTCTCGGCCGAGTGCTGGACGGACGCATCGAGCCGGGCAAGGTGTTCGACCTCACCCTGCCGCTGCGCGACGTCGCTGAGGCGTACGCGGCCATGGACGAGCGGCGCGCCATCAAGACGTTGCTCACACCGTGAGTCGGATGCTGCTTCGCAGACCGCTCACGGTGCCGGCGGCCACTCGACCAGCAATAGACCCTGCGTGGTGTCGGACACCGAGATGCCGCCGTCGCTGAGGCGGTAGGCCAGGCCCATCGGAGTGTTCTCGGGCGGGGTGAAGACGGTCGCCGTGCCGTCGGCGGTCTTCTTCCATCCCTGCCCGGTCAGCTCGGTGGTGACCTGGGCGGCAAGATCCGCCGTCACGGGCGCCCAGCCGTACACCTGCACATTGTCGCTGGGCACCTCAGGATCGCCCCAGATGCACTGGATGCCTCCGGGGAGTTGGATGTTGTCGACGTAGAACGGGTCCTGTCGGGATGTCCATCCCACCTCGGCGAACTGCTCGACGGTGCCTGCGATCAGCATGCTGTCGCAGGTGAGCTTCGGCGTGGCGCTCGGCGAGGGGGAGTCCGAGACGCCCGATCCGCTGATCGGGGCGGAGGCCACCGGCCCAGGCGCGGTGGGAGCAGCGGTGCCCGGGTCGTTCGTGCACCCGGCGAGCAGCACCGTAAGTGCGCTGCAGGCGATGAGGACGCCCAGGAGCATGCGAGGGGGATGCCGGTGGTCAGAGATCACAGGCGTTCCGTTTCGTGCACGAGCGACAGGTATGCGTCGTGAAGAAGGCCGTTGCTCGCCAGCGACGACCGGGTGTCGATCCTGTCGTTCCCGTCGATGTCGGTGAACCGGCCGCCGGCCTCACGCACGATCGGCACGTGGGCGGCGATGTCGTACTCCTTGACGTCGAACTCGGCGACCATCTCGAGTCTGCCCTCGGCCAGCAGCATGTACGGCCAGGCGTCACCGTAGCCGCGATCGCGCCAGACCGTGCGACTGAGGCGCACGAGTCCGTCGAGGTGGCCGGCTTCATCCCACTGTGCGATGCTCTGGAAACTGACGCTCGAGTGGTCGAGTGTCTCGACGGATGACACCGACAGGCGCCGCGGCCCGTCATCGGTGCTGTTGGTCCACGCGCCCTGACTCGTGGCGGCCCACCAGCGGCGGCCGAGTGCGGGCTGGCTGACGACACCCACCTGCGGTATGCCGTCGACCGCCAGGGCGATGAGCGTCGCCCACATCGGGATGCCCCGCATGTAGTTGGCCGTGCCGTCGATCGGGTCGATGATCCATTGTCGGGTCGTCGAGCCGCTCGTGCCGTACTCCTCGCCGAAGATCCCGTCCTCGGGCCGCTGTGCGGTCAGAATGTCACGGATCGCGCGTTCGGTTGCAAGGTCGGCGTCGGTGACGTGAGTGGAGTCGGCCTTCAGCAACACCCCCAGACCGGGCGCGTCGAAATGCTCCATGGACACGTCGTCCGCGGCATCCGCGATGCGCAAGGCGAGCGCGAGATCGTCTTCGAAGTCAGCGTGGTGCGCCTGTGCGGGGATGGGGGAGTCCATCTCCCCAGAGTAGCCGTCAGCCGCTCGTCGTCGATTTCGTCGGGACAGGACCGGGATGCTAGTGTGGATCCTCGGTCCGCCTCTGCGGCGGGCCCAGGCGCCTCTAGCTCAACGGCAGAGCAACTGACTCTTAATCAGTGGGTTCTCGGTTCGAATCCGAGGGGGCGCACATCTTCCCCGTCCGGTCCATCCGGGCGGGGATTCTCAGTCTCACTCCTGTGCGTCAGGCCAGGCGCCCCTCTGGCGCACGCCGGATATCGGCTGAAACCGAGTCGCTGAAGCGCCAGATCGTGATTGTGGCCCGGCGGCCGCGATTAAGCAAGCCCCCTTCCGGGCATCCGGACTCCGAAGGTAGAGTCGCCCGATGGACGCCCCACAGACGATGGTGCGAACTGAGATGGCGATCAACGGCGGAACCTTCCTCCTTGCCCAGGGCCAGGATGTCGAAGTTCTGAAGCGGCGGATCGTCGATGCAGTCCGTACGGATGGACAATTCGTCGAGTTCGTCGTGGTCGGAAACAGGCAAGTGAGCGTGCTCTTCTCGGAAACCACCCAGGTCACCTTCTCGGTCGAGACAGTGCAGTTCGATCCTCGCGACACGGGCGATGACACCGAGCCCTTCGGTGGAGCGTTCGATCTGTTGTAGGACCGCTGTTCAACCAGCACAGCGCGGACTCGGCCAGACGCGGTCGCGCAGTGTCTGCTCCAGGGACAGCTGGCTGGGCGCGCCCGCCATCCCCGTCTCCGTGACGTAGACCCGGCACGCGAGATCCGCGGTTCTCCCGTCCGACGGGAACAGGTCTTCACCGTCCAGGAGGATCGTCGGCGAACCCGCAAAACCCGTTCTGGTGGCCTCTCGGTCCGTCCGGATGAGGACGTACTCGACAGGCACGTCACGCAGACCGAGGGTGTCGAGCGCCTGCCGCGTCCGTGCCCCTGCCTCTCGCCAGTTGGGGCAATCCGCGATGTGTAACACCCGAACCTGCATACGCCTATTCTCGCTGCATCTGGGCGGCCCGTCTCCACGGACGGCCCAGAGGAGACGAAGGGTGCGACGCCGTCCGACGGGTGCAGGTCGTCGCCCGACCGCGCGGTGCCCTCGCCGTGGTCGCCGAAGGGCTCATCTAGATCACCTGGGCTGTGTTGGTCGTCGAATATGTCGGGCGATTGGTTGTTGCAGAGCATCCCTGGCGGTGGTTTTATCGACATCTGCTCGACCTCGCGATCGTTGCGCTGCCGATGCTGCGCCCGCTGCGTCTGATGCGGTTCCTGACTGCTAGTGCGCTCGTGCAGCGGGGTGCCGGCAAGATCCTCCGTGGGCGAGTCGTGGTGTACACGATCGCCGCCGCGGTACTGATCATCGTCATCGCGGCTCTGGCGATCCTCGACGCCGAAGATGGGCACGGGACGATCGACACCTTCGGGGAAGCGCTGTGGTGGGCGTTGGTCACGATGACCACCGTGGGGTATGGGGACTTCACCCCGGTGACCTTCGTCGGCAGATGCATTGCCGCTGGTTTCATGGTCGGGGGATCGCGCTGATCGGGGCCGTCACTGCGACGCTGGCCTCCTGGATCGTGGAGAAGATCTCGGACCAGACCGTCCGAGCTGACACGGCCACAGCCGCGCAAGTCGAACAGCTTCGTACGGAGCTCGCCGGGATAAGGCAAATGCTGCAGGTCGTGGCGGATGAGCATTGTGCATCCTCCTCGACCCCGGATGTAGCTGCGAGCGGCGAGCACGCCCCTTCGCCATGAGACCGCCTCACCAATCGCCCGAGGCGATCCCTTGGTGAGAAAGTTCTCACAAACCTGTACTGTCTCGGTATATCGATGCTGAGGCGAGGAACGGGGAAGAATCAATGGACTTCAGCGAGCGGCTCTCTGCGCTGGCCAGCAAGGTCTTGGACGAGGCGGTCTCCGTGGAGACTGAGGAAGCCACCAAGAACGCATTCGTGATGCCCTTTATCGCGAACGTGCTGGGCTACGACGTCTTCGACCCGAAGGAGGTCGTTCCGGAGTTCACGGCAGATGTCGGCATAAAACGAGGTGAGAAGGTCGACTATGCCATCGTCAAGGACGGCGAAGTTCAGATCCTGATCGAGTGCAAGATCAACAAGGGCGAGCTGAAGATCGAGCACGCGTCTCAGCTCTATCGCTACTTCGGTGTGACGAATGCGCGAGTCGCGGTGCTCACCAACGGCGTGGTCTGGCAGTTCTACTCCGACGTCGACGCACCCAATCGTATGGACCAGAAGCCGTTCCTGGTGCTGGATCTGCGCGACATCGACGACACTGTCGTTCCGGAGATCCAGAAGCTCAGCAAGGCATCGTTCGATCTCGACTCGATCGTCAGTGCGGCGGAGGAGCTGAAGTACGTAGGTGCCATTAAGCGGGAGATCGGCGCGGTGTTCAAGGAACCGACTGTCGAGCTGGTCAAGTTCTTCACATCGCGCGTATACGACGGCGCCTTCACGGCGCGAGTCAGGGAACAGTTCTCACCGCTGGTGGTGAAGGCAATCCGCCGGTATCTGAACGATCAGGTCAACGGTCGGCTCAAGGCGGCATTGAGTGCGGTGCCGGCCGCCGTCGACGATACCGATCATGGGACCGCCGACGATGGGGCTGCAACCGATCACGTAGATCCCGACGGAGACGGTATCGAGACCACCGCAGAGGAACTTCTCGGATACCGCATCGTCAAAGCGATCGCGTGCAGTGAGGTCAAGCCGGAGCGGATCACTCAGCGCGACTCGAAGAGCTACTTCGCGATTCTGCTCGATGACAACAACAGGAGGCCGATCGCGCGCCTCCACTTCAACGCTTCTTCGGCGAAGTACCTTGGGCTGCTCGACGAGGACAAGCGCGAGACCCGTCATCCGATCACTTCGTTGGATGGCATCTACGCGTTCGCCGAGCAGATCCGTGAGGCCGTCCGGCGGTACGCCTGAGAACCGACCAGCCGACGCGTGCGCGGCGATGCGGTCAGGCCGCGTCGCCGATGAGCACCGCGGCGCCCTCCTCCTCGAGATCCGCCTCGTGCACATCGATGCGGTTGAGCACGGTACGGCCGAGCAGGATGGCAAGGGTCGCGACGAGCACCGACGCGCCCGCGAAGAAGTACGGGATCGAGGCGTCGAACGCGTGCCACAGCGCGGCAGCGATCGGCGGGGCGACGGCGCCCCCGATGAAGCGCACGGCGGAGTACGCCGACGACGCCACTGCCCGGGGCAGGTCGGTGGCTTCCATGACCGCTTCGGTGAGCACCGTGTTCATGACGCCCAGCAGCAGACCGCCCACCACGATGCAGACCACGAGTGCGACGACCGACGCGACGAGCACACCAGCCACGATCAGGTCGGCAGCCAGCAGCGGCAGGATGATGAACATCACCGTGGTGCGCGGCATCCGGTGCAGCAGGATCGGTGCGATCCATACGCTGGTGATCGCCAGGGCAACCCCCCAGCCGAAGAACGTCAGCCCAATGCCCATGGCCGAGAAGCCGAGCACGAACGGTGAGAAGGCCAGCAGCACAAAGAAGCCGATGTTGTAGAACAGCGCGGCCACGGCCAAGACGGCCAGTGCGGGAATCCGCAGGGCGCGGAAGGGAGCCGACAGCGGCATGGGTGCGCGCTTCTCACCCTTGGTGCGCAGCAGCACGAGAACGGCGACGAAGGCGACCGCCATGAGCACGACCACCCCGAAGAACGGGCCGCGCCAGCTCATCTCGCCCAGGAGGCCGCCCAGGAGCGGGCCGACGGCGATGCCGATGCCCAGCGCGGCCTCGTACAGGATGATGGCCGCCTCGCTGCCGCCGGACGCGGCGCCCACGATGGTGGCCAACGCGGTGGAGATGAACAGTGCGTTGCCCAGGCCCCATCCTGCGCGGAAGCCGATGATCGCGTCGACGCTGCCGCTGGTCGCACACAGCAGCGCGAAGAGCACGATGAGAGCCAGGCCCACCAGCAGGGTCGCCTTCGAGCCGATGCGGCTGGACACCCAACTCGTGATGAGCATCGCGGCACCGGTCACCAGCAGATAGCTCGTGAACAACAGCTCGGTCTGCACGGGGTCGGCCTGCAGCGATTCGGCGATCGCCGGGAGGATGGGATCGACCAGGCCGATGCCCATGAAGGCGACCACGCACGCGAAGGCGACGGCCCACACCTGTGCGGGCTGGCGCCAGATCGATCCTGTGGACGATGCGGATGTCATCGAGCGGCTCCTTGAAGGGTGGTGCGGGATTTCAGGATTCGTGCGGCATGGGAGAGCACCGCCCAGTCCTCGTCGGACAGATCGGCGAACAACGGTGCAAGGGCGTCACGCAGCTCGATCCGCCATGCGGCGAGCTCCTCACCTCCGCGTGCGGTGATGCTGATCACGGTCGCGCGGGAGTCGGAGGGGTCATGGTCCCGGCAGACGAGCCCGGCCTCGGCCAGCTGGCCGATCAGGCGGGTCATGCCGGGCTGGGTGGCACGGCTGGCAGCGGCGAGCTCGCCCAGACGCATGGCGCCGTCGGACTGCAGGATGCTCAATGCCCGCCACTGCGTGGACGGTGCGTCGTTCTTGGTCTCGAGCGCGGCGAGCCGGGTCAGCACGTGCGCTGCGGTCACGATCTCGGAGATGTCTTCAGCGCGAGGCATACCAAAAGTATATACCAGGGATATATAACTGGCGAATCTAATGCGCGGAGAGGACGTCGCGACGATGATGGCGAGAGAGGAACGGAGCGTGCGATGATACAGGATCTGGAAGGCCGACGCGCGGTCGTCACCGGCGGCGCGAGCGGGATCGGGCTGGCCTGCGCGCACGAACTGGCCGGTCGCGGTGCACACGTGGTGATCGCCGACCTTGATGCGGATGCCGCGGGAGCGGCGGCATCCGGGATCGACGGCGAGGGGTGGCAGATCGGTCTGTCCGACACCGAG
>CALKHM010000081.1 GCA_937988695.1 uncultured Microbacterium sp.
CGTGCCGAGCACGCGCTCGCGCATCTTCCCGAGATCCAGTCGGTGGAACGGGTCAGACTACGCTGGGTCGGTCACCGCCTTCACGGCGATGCGATCGTCCGGGCGGGATCGATGACCCTGGTAGACGCGGACCGCGTGGCGACGGACGCCGAGGCCGCGGTGAAGCGCCACCTGCCGAACCTCGATGAGATGACTGTGCGCGTCGCGCCCGCGGGCTGAGCATCGCGGCACGATGACATCGCCTCCTTCTTCAGCCCCGACGGACCCGGCTTCGGCTCGCCGTGGCACGCTGCGGCCCTGGCCTTTCATCGTCGCGTTCGGGATCGTCAGCCTGCTCGCGGACATGGTCTACGAGGGTGCGCGGAGCATCATCGGCCCGTATCTCGCCACTCTCGGCGCGTCGGCCACGGTCGTCGGAGTCGTCGCAGGGGCGGGGGAATTCATCGGATACGGCCTGCGCGTCGTCACCGGCTACGCGGTGGTCCGCACCCGCCACTACTGGACCTGGACGATCGTCGGCTACGCCCTCACCGTACTCAGTGTTCCACTCATCGGCGTCACCGGCGTTCTCGCGCCCGCCCTGCTGCTGTACGGCACGGAGCGCCTCGGCAAGGCGGTGCGGTCTCCCGCGAAAGACACCCTGCTGTCGTACGCCTCGGCGAGCACCGGCCGAGGAAGCGCATTCGGCGTGCACCAGGCTCTCGATCAGACCGGAGCGGTCCTCGGCCCTCTGCTGCTCGCCGCCATCCTCGGCTGGCGGGACGGCGACTACACGCTCGCGTTCGGTGCACTGATCATTCCCGGCATCCTCGTGCTCGCCCTGCTCCTCTGGCTGCGCCACAGGGTTCCCGACCCGCTCAGCTACGAAGAGCCCTTACGACAGCGTGCGGAACAACCGGAGCCTCCCGAGGCAGCACCCACGACTGAGCATCCGACGTCGCGCAGGCTCTCGGGGAAGTTCTGGCTCTACGTCGCCGCCGTCGGGATCCTTTCCGGCGGCGTCGCGTCCTTCCCCCTCCTCGCATTCCACGCGCAGTCCCGCGGGCTGCTCACCGACGCGCAGGTGCCGATCCTGTTCGCGGCGGCGATGCTCGTCGACGGTGCAAGCGGTCTCGTCATGGGACGCGCTTACGACCGATTCGGTCCCCGCACCCTGGTCCTGGTCCCGGTCGCCGCAGCCATCTCCGTCGTCGCCTTCACCCACGACGTCACCCTCATCTGGGTCGGCGTCGCCGTCTGGGGCCTCGTCAACGGCACCCTCGATTCCACCGTCAAGGCGGTCGTGAGCGAACTCATCCCGTCCTCCGCGCGCGCGATCGCCTTCGGATGGCTCGCCTTCCTCCGCGGCGTAGGGCTTCTCATCGCCGGCGCCGTGCTCGGCTTCGCCTATGACCAGGGCACTGCGGTCGTGATCATCACCGCGCTGACCGCGAACGTCCTGGGGCTGATCGGACTCATCGTGGTAATCCGCAAGGGGGCAGCGTGATCGGGATAGTGACGGTCAGGCCGCTTCATTCCGCGGATGCCAGGTCTGCTTTCTCAGCCGCGACGATGAGCTCTGCGCGTATCCTGAGCCGGTTCTGGTTCCGGGTGAACCCATTGAAAGGTGACCAGTGAGATCAAGCATTCCCAGCCCGCCGTCCTCGTGGGCGCAGTTTCAGATCGGTCCCCTGACGATCCACGCATACGCGCTGTGCATCATCGCCGGTATCATCGCGGCGGTGCTGATCCTGGGGCATCGCCTGAACAGGCGTGGCATCGAGTCCGGTTTCGCCGTGGACATCGCCCTCTGGTCGGTGCCGCTCGGCATCGTCTGTGCACGCTTCTACCACGTGTTCACCCACGTGGGTGACTATTTCGCGCCCGGTGACAACCTGTGGAACGTGTTCGCCATCTGGGACGGCGGCAACGCGCTGTACGGATCCTTGATCGGCGGCGCCATAGGTATCTGGATCGCGTGCCGCCGCGCGAAGGTCCGGTTCTGGAGCATCGCGGACGCCCTCGCCCCGGCGCTCCTGGTCGCTCAATCGCTCGGGCGTCTCGGCAACTACTTCAACCATGAGCTGTTCGGCCTCCCGACGACGCTCCCGTGGGGTCTGCAGATCGAATCCACCAACCCGAAGTTCCCGCCCGGGCTACCCGTCGGGACGCTGTTTCAACCGCTGTTCCTCTACGAGATCATCTGGAACCTGCTCGGGTTCGCGCTGATCCTGTACCTCGAGCGGCGCTTCACGCTGCAATGGGGCAAGGTGCTGGCCGCCTACCTCATCTGGTACGGCGCCGGACGCAGCTACCTCGAATCGATCCGCATCGACCCGTCCAGCATCGGCTACCTCGGCATTCCCGCGAACGTGTGGGCGTCGCTCGCGGCCGTCGCCCTGGGCGTCGTCTTGTTCGCGATCCAGACGAGGCGGCACACGGGCGCCGATCCGTCCCCGTTCACGAGACGATCCCGCGTGGCGCTCCACGCCACCGACGAATCCGTCACCGTGCCCGACGACGATAACGGGCCCGCACCTGATCGTGGCGAGGAATGGGCACGCCCCGCGACCCGGTGACTCCGACCAGACGCACTTCGCGGCGCGCCCAAGATAGCGACGCTACCTGACGGGTGCCGATGCTGAACCGCGCCGAGCGAATGGGACCGCACCCTCGTAGCGGATCCCCGGGCACCCGGTGGTCATGAGGACGCCATTTCGCCACCATCGATGAGGAAGCTGCGGCGCCTGACCCATCATGGGATGGTGACCGACGAACTCCCTCCTCAGATTCAGGCCATCGCCGACCGCATAGCGGACGTCTGGGGCGAGATCATCGACGTCGGATACGTCGTCGAGCAATGCAAGACGAAGTTCGGCGCCCTACGCTACTACGCCCGCCCCGAAGACACCGACGACGTCGACACCCAGATGACGTTCAACGAGATCATCTGGGCTGCCGAGGGCGAGAGCGGCAGCATCTGCGAGGACTGCGGCAACCCGGGACACCAGGTCACTCTCCGCGGATGGATCTGGACGCTCTGCCCTGAACACACCCAGCAACGCCGCGAGGAGACGGCCGGAACGCGGGTGAGCACGCCAGTTGAGTTCGCTACGGAAACCAACCCATCTGATGACGTCGACGGCATCGGAGTGGATGGTCTGCCCCCAGGTCGGGACTGCCCCTCCTGCGGACAGCCTCTCGAACCCGGCCACATCGACAGCAGCATCGCCCTGGTCTGGCTCTGCCCGACACACGGTCTCATCGATCGCACGACAAACCCGCTCTCAGACCCCCAATAGCGCCACAGCAAATAACGCAGGCTACCAATACGCGGGCGCGATCCGGGAGAGCGAACGCGGGTCACCTCTGACCCACAGGCACAACGGGGCGTACGGGCCGAGATCCGTGAGCGCCGACGGCCAGCGTTCGTCAGCAGGCGTGACCAGGTGGACGCGGGCATGGACCGCCGCCCGGATCGCGAACGCGATCTGCTCGCGGTCCAGGCGCGGGCGCCACCGGTCCAGACCGCCGCGCAGCTCTTCGCGGCTCAGCCCGGCGGCATCCGCCGCGACCCCGCCCCGGGCCCCGGTCAGCACCTCGCGGAGTGCGGCCTCCGGCCCGAGAGCCGAGACGAGCGCACCGGCGATCCGGTCGCCCGGCTCGACCAGGCAGCTCCAGACGGCTGCGGCATACGCGTGCGCCAGCTGCGCGTCGTCGTCCAGGGGTGTGGGCAGCAGCGGCGCGACGACGCGGGTGTCGGCGTCCGCCCAGCGGAACTCGGTCATGGTCGGATCCCCTTCTTCAGATACAGCGCACGGCCGATGTCGTCGATGCTCAGCCGATCCCGGCCGGCCAGGTCGCACAACGACCAGGCGACCCGCAGCACGCGGTCGTAGCCGCGCAGAGTGAGCGACCCGCGCTGCAAGGCGGCATCCAGCGCACGGCGCACCATCGGCGCGGGCGCCAAAGGCCCCTGCCGCAGCCACGGCCCCGGCACCTCGGAGTTCTGTCGCCAGCCCGTCTCGCGCAGGCGGAAGGCGGCACGCTCGCGCGCGGCCATCACCCGCCCCTTCGCCGCCGCGGTCGTCACCACCGCGGCGTCTGCGTCTCGGCGGGCCACCACCACCCGCGACATCTGCACCTCGATGTCGATCCGGTCCAGCAGCGGGCCCGACAGACGCCCGAGGTACCGGCGGATGGCCGCCGGTGGGCATGTGCAATCCGCTCCGCGCACGCCATAGTTGCCGCAGGGGCACGGATTCGTCGCCAGCACGAGCTGGAACCGGGCCGGGAAGGCTGCCGTGAAACCCGCACGATGGATGACGATCCGACCGGTCTCCAACGGTTCTCGCAGCGCGTCCAACGTGCCCGCCGAATGCTCACCGGCCTCATCCAAGAACAAGACACCTTCGCTTGCCCGGGCGATCGCTCCGGGCCGGACAACGCGGGAACCACCGCCGACGAGGGCTGCGACGCTCGCGCTGTGGTGCGGCGCCTCGAACGGGGGTGTGCGGTCGAGGCGAGTCACCTCCGCGCCCGACAGTGAGCGGATCGATGCTGCCGTCAGCGCCGCCTCGTCACCGAGCTCGGGCAGGATCCCGGGCAGGCGGCGCGCGAGCATCGTCTTGCCGGCACCGGGCGGACCGATCATGAGCAGGTGGTGACCGCCCGCGGCTGCGACGATGAGAGCCTCCACGGCGTCTTCCTGGCCGATCACGTCGACGAGGTCGGGAACGGGCTCGTCCGGGTTCTGCGCGCTGCCTGTGCCCAAGGGCGTCATCGCCGGGCCGGGCTCGAGGTCGGCGCCGTGCAGGCGTGCCACGTCGATCAGCGCGACCGCGCCCACGGTCTGGATGCCATCGATCAGCTGGGCCTCGGGAAGGTTCGCCCAGGGGACCACGGCTCGGTCGATGCCGGCGCGGGCAGCCGCGCGCACGGCGGGGAGCACGCCGCGGACCGGCCGCAGCCGTCCGTCCAGGCCCAGCTCCCCGATGTGCACGGTGCGGGCGATCGAGCCGGCATCCATCCACCCGTCGGTGGCCAGGGCCGCGATGGCGATCGCGAGATCGAACCCGGATCCTTGCTTGGGAAGGCTCGCCGGCGACAGGTTGACCGTCAACCGTCGCTTCGGCAACGGCAGGCCGCAGTTCTCGCTCGCGCTGCGCACGCGCTGCACGGCCTCGCCGAGAGCCTTGTCGGCCAGCCCGATGATGCGGAACTCGGGGATCTGCTTCGTCTGGTCGGCCTCGACCTCGATGAGCGTCCCGTCCAACCCGTTGAGGGCCACCGCCCAGGTGCGCGTCACACCCACGGCACGTCCTCGACATGCTCGAGGCGCGCCGTCGCGGGATCGGCACCGGTGATCCCGATCACGTCGAGCCGGCATCGCCGACCGTGGGCCTGGTCCGGGTGCGCGAGGCACCAGGCATGTGCGAGCCGCCACAGTCGAGCGCGTTTACGTGCGTCGACGGCGGCGAGCGGGTCGCCGAACAGATCAGTGCGACGCGTCTTGACCTCGACGAACACGAGTTCTCGCCCGGCATCGGCGACGACATCGACCTCACCGCCGGTCGAACGCCAGTTGCGATCGAGGATCGCGAAGCCGCGCGCGGTCAGGTGCGCGGCCGCACGGTTCTCCCCCGCCCTGCCGAGCTCGTCTTTCGCTGCCATGACGGCATGCTCCCGCGATCCTGTCCCGCCCCGCGGGCGTGCGGCGGAATCTGTGGACAGCGACGAAGGATCCGCGGATCTCCCCTTGCTGGGCAGGAGAGGATGCGGACGGTCAGGAGTCCAGCGACAGTTCCTCGGGCAGGTGCAGATCGCGGCGCTGCAGCTCCTCGACGTTGACGTCCTTGAACGTCAGCACGCGCACCGACTTCACGAACCGGTCGGCGCGGTAGATGTCCCACACCCAGACGTCCTTCATCGTGATCTCGAAATAGAAGTCGTGCTCGGTGTCTCGACGTACGACGTTCACCTCGTTGGCGAGGTAGAAGCGACGCTCAGTTTCGATCACATAGGCGAACTGCGAGACGACGTCCCGGTACTCCTTGTACAGCGCCAGCTCGAGCTCGCGGTCGTAGTCGTCGAAGTCATCGTCCATGGTCTCTCCATCCTAGGTCGCGCCCGACGGTGTGCCCACGTCGTCGGGCCTGGCCGTCAGAACAGGGTCGGAGCGTCGGCGATGGCCCACGAGGCGCGGTGGTAAGGACTCAGACCGTGCGCGCGGATCGCCGCGCGGTGCACCGGGCTCGCGTAGCCCTTGTTGTGCACCCACTCGTACGCCGGATGCCGTTCATGCAGCCGCACCATCTGCGCGTCCCGTGCCACCTTCGCGATCACCGATGCCGCCGACGCGCTCGCACAGTCGCGGTCGGCCTTGATCTGCACGCGCACATCGAGCCCGCCCGCGACCGGGGCGATGTAGTCGTAGTTGCCGTCCAGGAGCACGATGGCCTCGTCGACGGCGACGCCCGCGTCGCGAAGCGCTCCGATGGCGCGCACGGCGGCCAGGCCGAGTGCGCGCATGATCCCGGACTCGTCGATCTCCGCCGCCGTCGCCCAGCCCACGGCGTGCGCGTTCACCCACCCCGAGGCGCGAGTGGCGACATCCGCCCGCCGCGGCTCGGGGACGAGCTTCGAGTCGCGCAGTCCGCTGGGAACCCGTCGCCGTGCCGTGGGCGCGTCGATCGCCACCGCGCCGACGGCCACGGGACCCGCCAGCGCGCCGCGGCCGACCTCGTCGCAGGCGATGAGCACGGTGCGCTCGCGCAACAACCGCCGCTCCAGCGTGAGCCGCGGCTCCACGACGGTCACGGCGATGCTCCGGCGGTCTTCGACGACGGCACATCGGCGAAGACCGAATGGTGGGTGTCGATGATCCCGAACCGCGAGAACGGCCAGGTGACGACGAACGCCCGGCCCACGACGTTCGCGATGGGCACGAACCCCTTGCCAGGCTGGTCCTGGTTGTACCGCGAGTCCCGCGACCGGTCGCGGTTGTCGCCGAGCACCCACAGCGAGTTCGCCGGCACGGTCACGTCGAACGGCACGACCTCCGGTTCGGTCTCACCGGGCGCGAGCTTGATGTACGACGTCTCGTCGAGCGGCTGGCCGTTGACCGTGATCTGCCCGATCGCGTTGCAGCACGCGACATGGTCACCGGGCAGGCCGATCACGCGCTTGATGAGATGGTCGTCGCTGTCCGGTGCCGACAGACCCACGAGCGAGAGCACCCAGTCCACGGCTCCGACGATCCAGGGCTGCGGCACCTGCGCCCCTTCCGGAGCGAGCCATCCGCCGGGATCCCGGAACACCACGACGTCGCCGCGATGGTAGCCGGTCACCCGCGGCGTGATCTCATCGACGAGGATGCGGTCGTTGATCTGGAGGGTGTTCTCCATCGAGCCGGACGGGATGTAAAACGACCTGACCAGAAAGGTCTTGACCAGGAACGACACCAGCAGCGCGATGATGATGATGACGACGACGTCGCGCAGGAACGTCAGGGCACCGCGACGCTTCGAGGGACGTGCGCGGGCCTCGGCTGCCGCGGGATTCTCAGTCATGGGGGTCCTTCGACGATCGCACACTACAGCGTCGCACACTCTCTTCCCAACAGACGACGACGCCCCGGGGCGGCATGCCTCGGGGCGTCGTCGGGAACGCGTCAGTTGTCGCGCTTCTCCTTGATCTTGGCCTTCTTGCCACGGAGGTTGCGCAGGTAGTACAGCTTGGCGCGGCGCACGTCGCCGCGGGTGACGATCTCGATGTGGTCGATGACCGGGCTGTGGACGGGGAAGGTGCGCTCGACGCCCACCTGGAAGCTGATCTTGCGCACGGTGAAGGTCTCGCGCACTCCGTCGCCGGAGCGGCCGATGACGACGCCTTGGAACACCTGGATGCGGCTGCGGCTTCCCTCGGTGATGTTCACGTGCACCTTGACGGTGTCGCCGGGGTGGAACTCGGGGATGTCGGAGCGGAGCGAAGCCGCGTCGACGGCGTCGAGGATCTGCATGATCGTCTCTCTCTGCGGCCGCCACAGGTCGACCGCCGAAGTGGATGGGATACGTGAGTCGGTGCGCGCTGCGCGGTCAGGACGACGCGCGGACTCCCCTGAGGCAGAGCCGGTGTGCGAGCACGATCATCCATTCTGCCATGGATGCCACGGCCCGGCCAAAACGTCAGCGCGGACTGCGGCCGTCACCCGGCCGATCGGCCTCCGTCACCACGATCACCCGGCCGTGCCGAGCCTCACGGTCGACGTCCGTGCCGCCATCCGGTGCATCACTGCCCGCGACACTCGGCCACAGTCGTGCGAAGGAGTTGCGCGCCTGCGCCCACAACTGGGCCAGCGACGACCAGAAGAGCGCGAGGAACCCGAGAATCGCACACACCAGGATCAGCGCGAAGGACGTCTGGAAGAAGCAGCCGAGCGCGATCACCAGGCCGTGCCACACCGTGACCCAGAGCACGTCCCACCAGGAGACCGCGCGCGACGCCCGCACGGCGGGCCTGGAACGGATCAGCAGTGCCACGATCAGCTCTCCCGCGAACACCGCGGGCGCCGCGACGAAGATCGTGCCGAGGAAGGCCCATCCGCTCGCGTTGAAGATCGCCCATCCGACGACCAGCCACACCGGCAGGACGATCGCCGCCGGGAAGAGCCAGGCGAAGAAGCCGCGTCGCACCCACATGCTCAGATCGTACGCTGCCGCGGCTGCGCAGGCCCGGCCGCATCCGCAGTGCGGAGCGCATTCACAGCGCCGCGACGCGGCAGCCGCGAGTGGCCGCGGCATCCGCGAGAATGGAAAGCGACGAGAGGAAGACGATGATCGAACTGCGCACTCCGGCTGAGATCGAGCAGATGCGGCCGGCGGGCCGTTTCGTGGCGGAGGTCCTGGCGACTTTGCGCGACGAGACGAAGGTGGGCACCAACCTCCTGCAGATCGACAAGCGCGCGCACCAGATGATCCACGCCGCGGGGGCCAAATCGTGCTACATCGACTACGCGCCCTCGTTCGGTTCCGGGCCGTTCGGCAAGGTGCTGTGCACCTCGGTGAACGACGCCGTGCTGCACGGGCGCCCCCGGGACTACGCACTGCGCGACGGGGATCTCGTCTCCCTCGACTTCGCCGCCGCGGTCGACGGCTGGGTCGCCGACTCCGCGGTGTCGTTCGTGGTCGGCACGCCGCGGGACGAGGATCTCGCTCTCATCGACACGACGCAGCGTGCCTTGACGGCCGCCATCGACGTGGCCACGG
>CALKHM010000082.1 GCA_937988695.1 uncultured Microbacterium sp.
CAGCTCTCCCGCAGCTCCGCCAGGATCTCACGCACTGCCGATCGCCTCCAACAGCTCATCGAACGCCGCCAGCGAGTGGCCTGCGACCAGGTCGTCCAGCCACGGGAGCGACGCTGCCATCCCCGCTTGCACCGGAGCATACCCCGGCTTGCCGCGGTGCGGGTTCGACCACAGCACCGCGTGCGCGAGCAGGCGCAGCCGGGCCATCTGCCGGCCCAGCAGAGCGGCCTCGCCCACCTCCCAGCCGTCGCTGAAGACGACGATCACAGCGGATCGGGCAAGACCTCGCTGGCCCCACCGATCCAGGAAGGCGCGGATCTGCTCGCCGAGCCGGGTCCCCCCGGACCAGTCCGGCACCGCCGCCCCCACCAGCCGCAGCGCCGTGTCAGGATCGCGGGCACGCAGGGCAGCCGTGACGCGGGTCAGCCGGGTGCCCATCGTGAACACCTCGGTAGTCTGGGGCGCGGCGGCCACGATGCGATGCGCGAGTCGCAGCAGGCTGTCGGCGTACGGCGCCATCGACCCCGACACATCCACAAGCAGCACGATGCGTCGCGGCCTCGGGCTGCGCCGGCGGTGGCGCAGCCGAACGGGTTCGCCCGCGTGGCGCAGCAGCGAGCGGACGGTGGCGGCGGCGTCGATCTCGCCGCGGTGGGCCGCACGGCGACGCATGCCGCGTCGCTGCGGCAGCCGCACGGTCAGGCCGCCGAACATGCCCGCCAGCCGCCGCCGCTCTTGGGCGGACAAGCTCGCGATGTCGCGATGGCCGAGCGCTTCCTGGTCGCTGGCGAGGACGGGCACGAGCCGTGCGTCGCCCGTGCCGACCTCGCCGGCCGGCCGGTCCAGTCCTGCCTGCACCACGGTCTTCGGTGCCGCACGCGGGCTGCCAGAGCGCACCGGCAGAGCACCGAACCAGTGCGCGAACGCCTTGTCATACGCGACGATGTCATCGGGCGCCGCGCACAGCGTCGCCCGACCCGCCCAGTACACGTGGGCACGACGGGCGGCGCCCAGCCGGGCCGTCGCGGCGGCGAACAGCTGAGCGCGGTCGGGGCTCTGCGCCAGCCCCGCCGCACGCAGTGCGTGCGTGAACCCGACGAGCGCCGCCGCCGGCGAGATCGGCGCCGCGCCGTCGGCATCCCTCTCCCCGGTCTCCATGCGGCATCCTCACGCCGTGAGCAGGACGTCCAGGCTCGCCCGCACCCGCTCGATGTCCTCGCGGTACTTGCAGACCGCTCCGATGGTGGCCGCGGCCGTCTCCACGTCGAGCGTGTGCGCGCCCAGCTGGTGCAGGGCGCGCGCCCAGTCGAGCGTCTCGGCCACGCCCGGGGGCTTCTGCATCTCACCGCGCAGGCGCAGCTCGGCGACCACGGCGGCCACCTGGCGGGCCAACGCCTCGTCGACCTCCGGCAGGCGGATGCGCAGGATCTGCAGTTCCCGGGCGAGCCCGGGGTGGTCGATCCAGTGGTACAGGCAGCGGCGCTTGAGCGCGTCGTGCAGCTCGCGCGTACGGTTCGAGGTGAGGATCACGACCGGCGGCACGGATGCCGTCACCGTCCCCAGCTCCGGGATCGTGACCTGATTGGTGGAGAGGACTTCGAGCAGGAAGGCCTCGAACTCGTCGTCGGCACGGTCGATCTCGTCCACGAGCAGCACGACGGGACTCTCTCGTAGCGCGCGCAGGATGGGGCGGGCCAGGAGAAACCGCTCATCGAACAGCGAGCGCTCCAGCTCGTCGGTGGCTGCTCCCGCCCCCGCCGCCTCGGCGGCTCGCAGGTGCAGGATCTGGCGGGTGAAGTCCCAGTCGTACAGCGCCTGGGTCGCGTCGATGCCCTCATAGCACTGCAGGCGGATCAACGGCATCCCCATCGCGTCGGCAAGCGCCTCGGCCAGCGCCGTCTTGCCGGTGCCGGGCTCCCCCTCCACCAGCAGCGGGCGCTGCAGCGCAAGGGCGAGATAGGCGACCGTCGACAGGCCCGCGTCGGGCAGGTACCCCACCCGGCGCAGCGTCTCGGCGACGTCGTCTGGGGAGGCGGGCATCGGCACGGACGGGCTCATGCCCTCAGCCTAGGCAGGGACGAGCCCACGGGCAGGTCGGCGGGCTCGTCGATGTCGGTGCCGTCGGCCAGATCGCTGCAGTCCACGATGACCACGACATGGTCGGCCAGATAGGCACGAGCGCCGGCGTCGCCGACGGCTCCCGCGCAGACTCCCGCCCAGTGCGCACGACCGATGAGCACGGGGTGACCGTGCGACCCTCGCCGGTAGCCGGCCCGGGCCAGCGCCTCGCGGGTCGCGTGCGCGTGAAGACGGCGCACGACCCGCGCATCGACGTCGGGCAGGTCGACGAGGTGGATCAGCGCCGCATCGGCGTCGGTGGTCGCGGCAGCCCGCAGGCCCGCGCGCAACGATGCGCTCATGCCATCGCTCCAGTCCGCCGCCACGATCAGCTCGACCGGCTCATGCGAGAGCGCGTCGCGAACGGCATCGGCCTCGGCTCCCGCCACGACGATGACCGGGGCACAACCCGCGGCGACCAGCGTCCGGGCCGCGTTCGTGACCCAGGGCACGCCGACGGCATCCCGCATCAGCGCTTTCGGTGCCCCCATCCGCCGGCCCGCGCCGGCTGCCAGCAGCACTCCGGCCACGCCCATCACGGCGCGATCCCGTGCAGCGCGTCTTCGAGGGCGACCCAGCCGAGCAAGGCGCATTTCACCCGGGCCGGGTAGCGGCTCACGCCTGCCAGGGCGACGGCGTCACCCAGCACGTCGGCGTCTCCGGGATCGGCGCCGCGCGAGTGCACCACGGCCCGGAAGGCGGCGATGTGCTCGGCGGCGGCAGCGGGAGTCAGCTCAAGCACCAGATCATGCAGCATCGACGTCGAAGCCTGCGAGATCGAGCAGCCCATGCCGTCCCAGCTCAGCGAGGCGATACGGCCATCGTGCATGCGCACCTGCACCGTGACCTCGTCGCCGCAGGTCGGGTTGATCTGATGCGACGACGCGTCGGCGGTCTCGGCGAGGCCCGCGCCGTGCCTTTCACGCGCATGGTCGAGGATGATCTGCTGATACATCTGCTGCAGGTCGGGATCCGTCATCCGCCCCACCCCACGGATCGGATCCCGCGCCGCGAGCGGCGCTGTTCGACGGTGAACATGCCGTCAGCCTACGCCGACGGAAGGCGCCCTCTGACAACGACGAGAGGGGCCCCGCCCGTAGGCGGAGCCCCTCGTCGTTGTCAGGCTCAGATGGCGTTGACGTCCAGCGGGATGCCGGGACCGAACGTGGTCGACACGGCGCCCTTCTGGATGTAGCGGCCCTTGGAGCTGGCCGGCTTCAGACGCACGATCTCCTCGAGCGCGGCCTTGAGGTTCTCGTCGAGCTGCTCGGCGGTGAACGACGCCTTGCCGACGACGAAGTGCACGTTGGCGTGCTTGTCGACGCGGAACTCGATCTTGCCGCCCTTGATGTCGGACACGGCCTTCGCCGGGTCCGGGGTCACGGTGCCGGTCTTCGGGTTCGGCATGAGGCCGCGGGGGCCCAGCACCTTGCCGAGACGGCCGACCTTGCCCATGAGCTCGGGGGTCGAGACCGCCGAGTCGAAATCGGTCCAGCCGCCGGCGACCCTTTCGATCAGCTCGTCGCTGCCGACCTCGTCGGCGCCGGCCGCGAGCGCGGCCTCGGCCGCGGGGCCGACCGCGAACACGATGACGCGGGCGGTCTTGCCGGTGCCGTGCGGCAGGTTGACGGTGCCGCGCACCATCTGGT
>CALKHM010000083.1 GCA_937988695.1 uncultured Microbacterium sp.
GCACATCAAACCGCCGGCAGTTTGATGTGCACTGGGCAAATTCATGTGAATTTGGGGCGGGGGGAGGGGCGGGGGGCGGGGTCAGCGCGCGGCGAGCACCGCGTCCCAGATCGCGTCGGCGACGGCGCGCTTGGTTCCGGATGCCGCAGCCACGACGTGTCCGCCCGCACCGAGCACGATCACCTCGTTCTCGCCCGCCTCGAACCCGCGGCCCCACCCGACCTCGTTCACGACCAGCAGGTCGGCGCCCTTGCGGGCGAGCTTGCGGCGGCCGCGTTCGAGCAGCTCCTCACCGTGCGAGGTCTCGGCCGCGAAGCCGACGACGATCTGGCCGTTGCGCCGGTCGCGGGCGAGGTTCGAGAGCACGTCCTCGGTCTCGACGAGGGCGAGCGTGCGCTCCGGGCCCCCGGCGGACTCCTTCGCGAGCTTCGTGTCGGAGGCTGAGACGGGACGGTAGTCGGCCACCGCGGCGGCCATCACGACGACGTCCGCCGTGGCGGCGGCATCCGTCATCGCGGTCAGCAGGTCTGCGGCGGTCCCCGCATGCACCACGGTCAGCCCCGCGGCATCGGTCAGCACGCCATCGTCGGTGTGCGCGGCGACCAGCGTCACGTGAGCGCCGCGGTCGGCGGCGGCACGGGCGAGCGCGACGCCCTGACGTCCGCTGGAGCGGTTGCCGATGAAGCGCACCGGGTCGATCGGCTCCCGGGTGCCGCCCGTCGAGACGGCGACGGTCAGCCCGGCGAGGTCCTGCGGACGCAGAACGGCCAGGGCGCGCTCGACGATCTCCTCGGGTTCGAGCATGCGGCCCGGGCCGGAGTCGCCGCCGGTGAGCTCCCCGTCGGCAGGGCCGACGACGTGCACGCCACGGGCGGACAGCGTCGCAACATTGGCCTGCGTGGCGGGATGCCGCCACATCTCGGTGTGCATGGCAGGAGCGACGACCACCGGGGCCGTGGTGGCCAGTAGGGTGGTCCCGAGCAGGTCGCCGGCCAGGCCCGCGGCCATCTTCGCGAGGGAGTCAGCCGTGGCGGGAGCGACGATCACCAGGTCAGCCTGGCGGCCCAGGGCCACGTGGCGCACCTGCGGCACGTCGTCGTGCACGCTGGTGGTGACCGGATGGCGACTGATCGCCTCCCAGGTGGGCAGTCCGACGAACCGCAGCGCATCGTCGGTGGGGATGACGTGAACCTCGTGACCGGCCTTGACCAGCAGCCGCACCAGATGCACGCTCTTGTAGGCGGCGATGCCGCCGGTGACTCCCACGACCACGAACATGGCTCGATCCTCCCATGCGACGGTGCGCCGTGTGCACGGTGATCCTCCACGTCCCCGAGACGGCCGGCGAGCCGGTGCGTCTGCTCGCCGTGCGCGACGAGGACCCGACGCGTGACTGGCAGCCGCTAGGGGCGTGGTGGCCGGATCGCCCCGGCGTCGTCGGCGTGCGCGATGTCCGCGCCGGCGGAGCGTGGCTGGCGGCGGATGCCACAGCCGGCCGGCTGGCCGTGCTGCTGAACCGCGCGAGCCCGCCGGTTCCCGACGGGATGAGGCAGATCTCGCGGGGCGGGATCGTGCTGGATGCCGTGTGCGGCCGGCCGCCGCATCCCACTCCCGCGGTCCTGGGGTTCAACCTCGTCGAGGTGACCGCGGGCTCGGTGACGGTGACGACCTGGGACGGGGCGGCGGTGCGCCAGACGTCGGTCGGCTCGGGCGTGCACATGATCGCGCACGACGACCTCGACGACCCGCGCACCGCACGGATCACCGCCTGGCACGATGCGTTCGCGCAGGCCTCGTCGCGGGACGACTGGGAGCGCGCCTGGCTCGATGTGCTCGCGCAGTCGGCAAGGCTCGGCCCCGACGACGACCGCGCGATCATCCGCGACAACCGCGTGCACGGCTATCCCACCCAGTCGCTGCTGCTGTGCACGGCGTCGGTCGGCGCGGCCGGGGTGGACGTGTCGTACGGGGAGCTCGCACGCCCTGGCATGTGGAACGAGATCACGCTCGTCCCCCCGGTGTGACCCCGCGCCGACCTTGCCCCCATTACGCCGACCTTGCCGTCGGTAGGCCGACCTTGCCGTCGGTACGCCCACCTTGCCGTCGGTACGCCCAGATCGCATCGGCGTTGACCCCTCGGGCACCGTAGGCCCCACGCGCCGCGACGGAACCGGATGACGGTGTCGACGGCCACCGCTACGATCGAGTGCGACTCGGAAGGACCCGATGCCGAAGAAGGTCACGCTCACCACCCCATCCATCGACCCGCTCGACCTTCCGGATCTCGTCGACGGGATCGTGGGCGACCTGGCCGCGCACGGCATGTTCGACGTGACCCGGTTCGCCGATGCCGACATCTCGGGCGTCGACCTGTCGGGGATCTCGTTCACCGAGTGCGAACTGGCCGGACTCACCGCGCACGAGACGCAGTTCCGAGCCGCTCGGTTCGTACAGACTCGCATCGAGCGGCTGAACGCGCCAGTCTTCGCAGCGGCGCGGGCGACGATCCAGGATGCCGAGATTCTGCGCTCACGGCTGGGATCGGTCGAACTCTACGACGGAGAGATCCAGCGCGTCACCGTGACGGGAAGCAAGCTCGGCTGGGTGAACCTGCGCGCGGCACGGCTGTGTGATGTGCAGTTCACGGGGTGCACGATCGACGAGCTCGACCTGACGAACGCCCGGCTGGCGCGCGTCGCCTTCGAGGATTGCGCGGTCCAGACGCTGCGCCTGGACGGTGCACGATTGGTGCACGTCGATCTGCGCGGACTCGACATGCACGTCATCGCGGGCGTCGAGAATCTCACGGGAGCGACGCTCAGCCATGCCCAGACGGTGCTCATGGCGCCGCTGTTCGCGGAGCATTTCGGCATCACCGTCGCTGGGTGAGCGCGGGGCTCGTTTCGACTCGCTGTGCTCGCTCAACGACCGGGAGTGGGGGTGAGCGCGGGGCTCGTTTCGACTCGCTGTGCTCGCTCAACGACCGGGGTGCTGTGCTCGCTCAACGACCGGGAGTGGGCGGGAGCGCGGGGCTCGTTTCGACTCGCTGCGCTCGCTCAACGACCGGGGTGCTGCGCTCGCTCAACGACCGGGGTGCTGTGCTCGCTCAACGACCGGGAGTGCTGTGCTCGCTCAACGACCGGGGCGCGGGGTCAGAGCTGCCCGGAACGCACCCGCTGGGCGGCGTCCTCTCGGCCCTCGGCGTCGTATCCGGCGACCACGCCGGCGCGGTCGGCGTCCGATCTGTTCTGGCTCCATTTCGCCTTCGCGTCGACCTGCTCGACCACGAGCTCCACGCCGACGATCGCGCGCAGCTGGCCGGCGACGTACTTCTCCGGAGCGTCCGTGACCGCCCACGGGTGGCCGCGGTCGACCTCATGCCGGTCGGTGAGGCGGGTCACAGTATTCCGCAGCCAGTCCACGTCGTCGTGCACGCTCACCGGTCCGCGCAGCTGCACGGCGGAGTAGTTCCACGTCGGCACGACCTTGCCGTGCTCGGCCTTGGCCGCGTACCAGGACGGCGTGACGTACGCCTCGGGTCCGTAGACGACGACGAGCCCCGTGGATCCCTCGGCGATGCGCTTCCAGTGCTCGTTCGCGCGAGCGAAGTGAGCGATGATGCGGTCGCCCTCCCACAGGATGGGCAGGAGCGTGGCATCCGGAGCGCCGTCGGCGCCTGCCGTGACGAGTGTCCCGACGGATGCCGCGTGGACGAACGCCCGCGCGGCCGTCAGGTCGTCGATCCGGTTGAAGTGGGGGACGTACATGCTCCGACAGTACGCCGGGTCTATGGTGGGCTTCACCGGATCGGCAAGGGGGCGACCATGCGTCATCGTCTCGGCATGGCGGCAGCGGTGCCGGTCGCCGCGGTGCTGGTAGTGGTCCTAGCCGGCGGGCTCGCCGGATGCACCGGCCCCGACGTGACGTTCGAGAAGGTCCGCGGGCTGCCGACAGAAGTGCCGGTGTCGGATG
The DNA here is from genome assembly GCA_937988695.1 of uncultured Microbacterium sp. GTDB lineage: Bacteria > Actinomycetota > Actinomycetes > Actinomycetales > Microbacteriaceae > Microbacterium. Next base: position 3,973 of record CALKHM010000083.1, read on the forward strand.
CCGCGGTGTCTGAGGCCACCCCGATCGCCGTGGCCCGCGGCACCGATCAGCTGGTGGTCGTCGCGTGGGGAAGCTCGACGTGTCCGCCGATGCCGACCGCGATCTCGACGGCTGAGCCGACGCCGAAGATCACGTTCGCCTCCGGCTCGGGCACGTGCACGGACGATCTCGCCCCCACCAGCTTCGTGTTCCCCCGAGACGAGCTCGGCGGGCAGCTCCCCGCAAAGGTCGTGGTGGTCGTCGACGGGACCGCGACGGAGCTCGCCGTCCGCTGAAGCGCCTCCCGGCGCGCCCGCCTCGCACGCTCCCGGCGCGCACGCCCCGCACTCTCGACGGAGCTCGCCGTCCGCTGAAGCGCCTCCCGGCGCGCCCGCCCCACCCACGCCACCCACCCTCAGTCCGCCGTCACCAGCGCGCCCGCCGACACCGTCACGTCCACGAACCGTGCGTCGGCGGCGGTGACCCGGTGCACCGCGCCGGTGACCTCCACGATCGCCTCGGTCTCGCGCTGCGCACACGACGGGCCGACCCACAACTCGATCGTGCCCGGCTCGACGATGCGCACCCCATCGCGGCCGGTGAACGCCAGTCGGGCCGTGGGCACGGCGAACGTCACGGTGACCGATTCCCCCGGCTCGAGCTGGACGCGCTGGTAGCCGAGCAGCTGTGCGACCGGGCGGGTCACGCTGGCGTAGACGTCCCGCGCATACAACTGCACGACGTCGGCTCCGGCGCGCGTGCCGATGTTGGCGACGCGCACGGTGGCGGTGAACGGCCCGCCGGCATCCACGTCGCCGTCGACCGTCAGGTCGTCGTGCGCGAACGTCGTGTACGACAGGCCGTGTCCGAACGGCGCTGCCGGCGTGCTGTCGGCGCTCGTGATCTCGTTCGGCCCGCCGAGCACCGGGTGCAGGTACGAGTACGGCTGCGCACCGGCCGATCGCGGCAGCGACACCGGAAGCCGGCCCGACGGATCGATCCGACCCGACAGCACCCCGGCGATGGCGGGCGCGCCCTCCTCGCCCGGGAAGAACGCCTGCACGACCGCCGCCGGTGCCAGCGCACCCTCCAGCGCCCAGTCCAGGGCGTATGGGCGTCCCGACAGCACGACCAGCACGACCGGGGTGCCGGTGCCCACGGCTGCCTCGACGAGCTCGCGCTGCACACCGGGCAGCGCCAGGCTCTCGACGTCGTTGCCCTCGCCGACGGTGCCGCGGCCGAAGAGGCCGGCGCGGTCGCCGACCACGGCGATCACGACGTCGGCGGCGGATGCCGCGGTCACCGCGGCATCCATCCCCGAACGGTCCTCGCCCTCGACCGCGCAGCCGGCCACGTGCGTGAGCTGCGCGGCAGGCAGCTCGCTGCGCAGCGCTTCCCGCAGCGAGGGGATCTCGAAGCCCAGCGGCACCTCCGGGTGGTGGGCCAGCACGTGATTGGCGAACGAATAGCAGCCCATGAGTGCCTCGGCCGCGTCGGCGTTGGGCCCGATCACGGCGACGCGCGGGGTGCTGGCGGTCAGCGGCAGGACCCCGTCGTTGCTGACCAGGATCACAGACCGCTCGGCCAGTGCCCGCGCCGCCGCGCGGTGCTCGGGCCCGTCGAGGTCGACGTGCGCAGGCGGCGACGAGAAGTCGTCGTCGAGCAGGCCCAGCTCCTCCTTTTGCGCGAGCACGCGCAGCACGGTGCGATCGACCAGCTCTTGGTCGGTGCGTCCGTCGGCGATGCGCGCGGCCAGGGGAGCCGTGAACGCGTCGCCGTTGGGCAGCTCGATGTCCACGCCCGCGGCCAGGGCGAGCTCGGCGGCCTCGCCGCGGTCGGCGGCCACCGCGTGCATCGTGTGCAGGAACGCCACCGAGAAATAGTCCGACACGACGGTGCCCTCGAAGCCCCACGCCTCGCGGAGGATCCCGGTCAGATACTCGGGCGTGGCCGCCACCGGCATCCCGTCGATCTCGGCATACGAGTTCATCACTGAACGAACGCCCCCGTCACGCACCGCCATCTCGAACGGCGGCAGCAGCACGTCGGCCAGCTCCCGAGGCCCCGCGTGCACCGGCGCGTGGTTGCGCCCCGCCTGCGAGGCCGAGTACCCGACGAAGTGCTTGAGCGTGGCATGCACCCCGGCCTGCTGCAGTCCGCGCACGTAGGCGGTGCCGATCGTGCCGACGACATAGGGGTCTTCGGCGATGCACTCGTCGACTCTGCCCCAGCGCGCGTCGCGGATGACGTCGAGCACCGGTGCGAGGCCCTGGTGGATGCCGAGGGTGCGCATGGACGCGCCGATGGCACCGGCCATCCGCTGCACCGACTCCGGGTCGAACGCCGCCCCCCACGCCAGCGGTGTGGGGAAAGTCGCAGCCTGCCAGGCGGCGAGCCCGGTCAGGCACTCCTCGTGCACGATCGCGGGGATGCCGAGCCGGGTCTGCGTGCGTAGCCGGCGCTGCTGCTCCCATAGCCACGCGGCGCGCTCGGCGGGCTCGACCGGGCGCGTGCCGTACACGCGGGTGAGGTGACCGATGCCGTGCGCGATCGCCTCGTCGTAGCGGGTGGATGTCGCCATCTCGCCCGCCATCGGCGCCACGAGCTCGTCGCCCTGGTCGACCCAGAATCCGACGAGCTGGGCGAGCTTCTCGTCGAGCGTCATGTCGGCCACCAGCCGGCGCACACGTTCGGATGCGCCGCTCATCCCTTCACCGCCCCGGTCAGCCCGCCCACGATGCGGCGCTCGAAGATGCTGAAGAAGATCAGCGCCGGCAGCATCGACAGCGACACGAACGCGAGCACCTTGGCGGTGTCCACGGAGTACTGCGACGAGAACGCCTGCACGCCCAGCGGCAGCGTGAACGACGCATCGTCGTTGAGGATGAACAGCGGCAGCATGTAGCTGTTCCAGCTGGCGATGAAGGCGAGGATGCCGACGGTGATCACTCCGGGCTTGGACAGCGGGAGCACCATCCGCCAGAAGAAGCCCAGCCGACCGCATCCATCGATCTCGGCGGCCTCCTGCAGCTCGGCGGGGATCGCCTGCAGGAACGGGACGAGGATCACGATCGTCATTGGCAGGGCGAAGGCGACCTGCGGGATGATGACGCCCGCGAGCGAGTTCATCAGCCCCAGCGAGCGCACCAAGATGTACAGCGGCGTGATCGCGACCGTGATGGGGAACATCAGCCCCGCCGTGAACAGCGTGTAGATCGCGCCACGACCGCGGAACCGGTATCGCGACAGGCCGAAGCTCGCCATCAGGCCGAGCACCACGACGAGCACGGTCGTGGCCACCGCCGCGATCACCGAGTTGCCCACCTCCCGCCAGAACACGTCGCTGGCGAGCACCTCGAGGTAGTTGGAGAACTGCCAGACCCGCGGCAGCCCGGAGGGGTCCTGGGTGATCTCGGAGTTGGTGCGAAAGCCCCCGATGATGATGTAGGCGACCGGCGCGAGCATCACGCCCACCAGCAGCAGTGCGATGAACGCGACGATCGGGGTGCTCCATCGGATGCGGCGGCGTGGGCGCCCGGGGGCGCGCCCAGTGCCGTCCGGGCGCAGCTGCGCGGCAAGGGTGGTCATCGGCGCTTCCCTCCGGTGAGTGCTCCCTCGGTGTCGCGGCGCAGCACGAAGCGCTGGTAGAGCAACGCGACCACGAGGGAGATGACGAAGATCACCACGGCCACCGCGTTGCCGTAGCCATAGCTGCCGGCGTTGCGGCCGCTGACGACCATGTAGGTGGCCATGGTCGAGGTGCCGGCCGTCGAGGCGACGTACTGGCCCCAGATGATGTAGACGAGATCGAACAGCTGCAGCGAGCCGATGATCGACAGAAAGCCCCAGATGCGGATGGTGGGCCCGAGCAGCGGGAACACGATGTGCCGCTGGATCTGCCAGAACGACGCGCCGTCGATCGCGGCGGCCTCGGAGAGCTCTTCGGGGATGCCCTGGAGCCCGGCCAGGAACAGGATGACGGCGAAGCCCACGTATTTCCAGGTGAGGATCGCCATGAGCGACCAGATCGCGACGCTCGGGTTGGCCAGCCAGTCGGTGGCCAGCGCTCCCAGGCCGATTCGCTCGAGCAGGCCGTTGACGGCGCCGTCGCTTTGCAGCATGAGGCTCCAGCCGATGCCCACGACGACCTCGGCGATCACGTACGGGACGAAGATGAGTACCCGGATCAGCGACTGGCCACGCATCTTGCGACCGAGCAGCAGCGCCAGTCCCAGGGCCACCGGCCCCTGGATGGCCAGCGACAGCACGGCGATGACGGCGTTGTGCCACAGCGCGTCGTGGAACGCGGGATCGGTGAAGATGGTGACGTAGTTTCGCAGCCCGACGAAGTCGGTGGCCGCCCCGTAGCCGCTCCAGCTGAAGAAGCCGTAGTACGCCGCCATCGCCACCGGGAAGATCACGAACGCGAGGAAGACGATGAGCGCGGGCGCGATCAGGATGACCAGCTCGAGGCGTACGGGCCATCCGATGCCGCGGCGTCGGCGGGTGGCCGGGAGAGGATCCCTCCCGGCCACCCGCTCGGCGGGCGCGGCATGCCTTCTGAATGACGGATGCCATCGGATGCCTAGGACTTGGCGGCCGCGGAGTTCACGGCGTCGATGATGCCCTGGGCGTCGCCCTTGCCGGCGAGCATGTTCACGACCGCGACGTTCAGCGCGTTGCCGACGTTCTGCCCATACATCGTGTCCAGCCACAGCATCACATACGATGCGTCACCGTACGCGGAGAGCACCGCCTTCAGCGACGGGTCGGTCACCACGTCCACGGCGTCCTTGCTGGCCGGCAGTGTGCCGTAGGCGGTGGCATAGCCCTCCTGGTACTTCTTCTGCACGATGAAGTTGAGGAACTGTGCACACTGCGGCGGGGCGTCCGCCGAGCAGGAGAAGCCGTCAACGCCGCCCATCATCGCGGACGGGTCGCCCTGGCCGCCCTCGACGGCCGGGAACGGGAACCAGGACAGATCGGCGAGCGGCTTCTTGTCGGGCGTGAGCGACTGCACGACACCCGGCTCCCACGCGCCCATGAGCTCCATCGACGCCTTGTGGTTGGCCAGCAGACCTGCCGAGGAGCCTGCGCCCTGCTGTGCGGATGTCGTGAGGAAGCCGTCGTTGAACGGCTTGGTCGCCGCGAAGTCGGCGAGGTCCTGCCCGGCCTTCAGCCAGCATCCGTCGTCGAACGTGCGGGTGGATGCCGCCTTGTTCATGACGTCTTCGGAGCACTCACGCAGGGCGAAGAAGTAGAACCAGTGCGCGGCCGGCCAGGCGTCCTTCGCGCCCACCGCCGCAGGAGTGCCGGCGGCCTTGAGCTTGGCGATGTCGGCATCGAGCTCATCCATCGTCTTGGGGGTGTCGGTGATGCCGGCGGCCTTGAACAGGTCGGAGCTGTAGAAGATGCCGCCCGGCAGCACGGCGACGGGCATGCCGTAGATCTTGTCACCCACCGTGAACGCCTTGAACACGCCGTCGCCGAGCGCGGCCTTGGTCTGGCTGGAGATCTTGCCGGTGAGGTCCTGCACCTGGCCGGCCTTGACGACGTCGGCGAGCTTGCCGCCGCCGCGCGCCATGAAGATGGTCGGCGCGGCGCCGGAGTTCAACGCGGTCTGCAGCTTGCCGTCCATGTCCTCGTTCTGGATGAACTGGACGTTGATCTTCACACCGGGATTCGCCTTCTCGAAGTCGGCGATCGTGTCGTTCCAGTACGTCTTGCCGGGGCCGGTGGTGGCGTTGTTCCAGAACGTCATTGTGACGTCGCCGCCGTCC
>CALKHM010000084.1 GCA_937988695.1 uncultured Microbacterium sp.
TCTTGCCCTGGACCTCCAGGCGCTCACCCTTCTTCTCGAGATAGGTGGAGTAGTTGCCCTCATAGCCGATGAGCCGACCGCGGTCCACCTCGGCGATCCACTCCGCGACGTTGTCCAGGAAGTACCGGTCGTGGGTCACGGCGATCACCGCGCCGGGGTACTTCTGCAGATGCTGCTCGAGCCACTGCACGCTCTCGGCGTCGAGGTGGTTGGTGGGCTCGTCCAGCAGCAGCAGGTCGGGCTTTTGCAGCAGCAGGCGAGTCAGCGCCACGCGCCGCTTCTCACCACCGGACAGGTTGGCGACCTGCGCGTCGCCCGGCGGGGTACGCAGCGCGTCCATGGCCTGCTCGAGCTGGGAGTCCAGATCCCACGCGTCGGCGGCGTCGATCTCCTCCTGCAGCGTGCCCATCTCCGCCAGCAGGGTGTCGAAGTCGGCATCGGGATCGCTCATCAGCGCGGAGATCTCGTTGAAGCGGTCGAGCTTGGCCTTGATCGCCACGCCCTCCTGGATGTTCTCCAGCACGGTCTTGGACTCGTCCAGTTCGGGCTCCTGCATCAGGATTCCGACGGAGTACCCGGGCGAGAGCATGGCCTCGCCGTTGGACGGGTGGTCAAGCCCGGCCATGATCTTCAGGATCGTGGACTTGCCGGCGCCGTTCGGACCGACCATGCCGATCTTCGCGCCGGGAAGGAACGCCATCGTGACGTCATCGAGGATGACCTTGTCGCCGACCGCCTTGCGGGCACGGACCATCTGGTAGATATATTCAGCCATACGAAAAGCGCACTCCCTGGGTGGTGACGTCAGCCTCCCAGCCTACCCGGTCGCGTTGCACGCCCCGCCCGGCCCCAGCCCACCGAGGCCCAGTCCGCTGGCCTCAGCTCACCGGGCTCAGCTCGCCGGGCTCACCAGTCGATGTCACGGGTCTTGCCCAGCAGGCATTCACCGTCGGGGAGCCCTGGCATCACCACGGCGACCGGCGTCCCCGTGTCGGGGCCGACCTGACCGACGAGGCACTGACCGTCTTTCCAGTGCACCGAGAACTGCAGGCTCTCGGCCGGGTTGCCCACCGTCGAGCGGTCCGGCGTGACCTGCATGGCCTTCTTGTCGAAGCCCGCCTTCACGAGGGCGTCGATGTAGGCACGGCCCTGCACCCGGTGCGGCCCCGACCAGACCCGCTGCACCACATCGCGGAACAGCGGAAGGTTCTGCTGCGCGGTCCCGCCGGAAACCAGCACGGGTGCGGCGGGCGTCGGCTGAGCCGTCGCTCCGGCCGTGCCCGACGGTGAGCCCGACGGTGCCGAGCTCGGTGCGCTCGCCGAGGGTGCCGTCGCCGAGGTGCCGGAAGGCGTGCACCCTGTCAATGCGGCGATCGCCGTCAGCGCCGCGATCGCCGCCGCGACGCCACGTCCGGCGACGGGACGGGTGCGGCGCGAGTGCATGCCCCCGAGTCTAGGCGGTGCGTGCGAGAGAACCCGTCCACAGCCCGCCCGGGCGCGCAGTTCCCGAGCTCAGGACGGCACGTCCACGAGCTCAGAACGGGAGCTCAGAACGGGACGTCCATCAGCTCGGGCTCGCGGCCGTCCGGCGCCCGGTCTGCGGGCTCCCCCTCGCGGGCCTCCGCGCCGGCGGACTCGGCGCCAGACGGCTCGGAGTCCGCACCGGCGGCATCCTCACCTGCTGCACTCCACTGATCGCCGCGCTCGGCCCGCGCGTACCTGGTCGTCCCCCACCTCAGGTCGTGTCCGACGGCGTCGGCCTCGATCTCGACGCTCATCCCCCTGCCCTTCTCGTTCTCCCAACTGCGCACCTTCAGCTTTCCGCTGACGATCACCCGTTCCCCTCTGCGCAGCGACGCGAACGCATGCTCTCCGAGCGCCCGGAAGGCCGAGACGTCGTACCAGTTCGTCATGGTCTCCACCCACTTGCCGGTGTTCCGATCGAGGCGTCGCTGGCTGCTACCCACCCGGAACCTCGTCACCGTCGTCCCGTTGCCGATCATCCGCTGCTCGGGGTCGGCGGCCAGGTTTCCGGTGATCGTGATCGTGTCGCTCATCTCACTGTCCTTTCCGACACTGCCGGGCAGCCGGCGGCTGCTCCGGTGCCCCGTGCCCACGAGGGCACCGGAGCCGATTCCACTGTGGCGCGCCAGAACGTCCGATGGGACGCGCTCCGTCGATCTGTGGACAGAGGCGGACGATTCGCCGGAACATGGGCTCTGGGGAGGGGAGGAAGTCTCACAGTGCGCGCGGACAGCGGGCAGCCGGGATGTCGGTGGTCGGATCTATCTTCGAAGCAAGGAGGTCATCATGTCGATCACCACGTCCACTGCCACACAGATGCCCCGCCTCCGTGCAGGTACCGGTCTGCGACTCTCGCCGATCGGCGAGGGCCGTTGGCGCGTCATCGGCACCAGCGGGCTGATCGTCGGCCACATCGACGCGTTCGCCCACCCTCACGGCGTCCGATATCGCGCCATGCGGTATCACCCGGGCTCACGAGCCTTCCGCGAACTGGGCGCCTTCTGGTCACTCGACGACGCGGCAGACTGCCTGCGCTTCGGTCGATGAGCGAACGCGCCGTCAGTGCTGTTCGAAGCGCGGCCAGTCGCTTCCGGGTGCCATCGCCGAGTGCAGCGCGGCCTTGGCGACCTCCATCGACGGATACGTGCCGGTCGGCGCATCGGCGCCGGCCATCGTGACGGTCCAGCCATCGCCGTCCTGGCGGATGCTGCCGGCCACACCTCCTGGCCCGTAGGCCACCCAGACCTGTGTCTCGTCCCCGCTCATCGTGACCTCCTTCCCCCACTGCCGACCGTACGCTGCGGCGGAGCCGTTGGCCAGGCCTGTTCCCGGATCGACGTCGGGACCGGTAGCCTGTAACGACCACCTTCCCTCCGTAGCTCAGGGGACAGAGCGAGCGGTTTCTACCCGCAAGGTCGGGGGTTCGAATCCTCCCGGAGGGGCTTTCCCGCGTCGGCGTGTCCGGCCACGTCAGTAGGATGTTGCCATGGCAGGAGCATCCGAGAACGACCGACTCGTGTGGATCGACTGCGAGATGACGGGACTCGACCTCAGCGTCGACGAGCTCGTCGAGATCGCCGTCATCGTGACGGACTTCGAGCTGAACGCCCTCGATCCCGGCCTGCAGATCGTCATCCGTCCCACTCCTGCTGCTCTCGATCACATGAACGACTTCGTGACCGCGATGCACACCACGTCGGGGCTGATCGACGAGATCCCCGGCGGCGTGAGTCTCGAGGAGGCCGAGGACCGGACGCTGGCCTACATCAAACGGTTCGTGCCGCTGACCGGCAAGGCTCCGCTGGCCGGAAACACCATCGGCACCGACCGGATGTTCCTCGCGAAATACATGCCGCGGGTGGACACCTGGCTGCACTACCGCAACGTGGACGTGTCCAGCATCAAGGAGCTCTCGCGCCGCTGGTATCCGCGCGCATACTTCCACGCGCCCACGAAGGACGGCGGTCATCGCGCGCTCGCCGACATCCGCGAATCCATCCGAGAGCTGGCGTACTACCGCGACGCGGTCTTCGTCCCCCAGCCCGGACCGACCAGCGATGACGCGAAGGCGGTGGCGGCCGCGGCCGTTTCGTCGTTTGCCTCGCAGGTGTGAGAGAATCTTTCAGTTGCCCGCGCAGGCGGGCGCATGGTGGGTATAGCTCAGCTGGTAGAGCGCCTGGTTGTGGTCCAGGAGGTCGCGGGTTCAAGCCCCGTTACTCACCCCAATTCCTCCGTGCCGCGGCGTGAGCCGTCACCGCGTGCGTCGGCACGATGCCGCCGAGGCGCACGTCATGTCAGCCTCCGAGAGAATCGTTGTCATGCCCCATCGTTCGATCACAGCCACCGACGTCCCGCACCTGCGCCGATGCGTCGACATCGCCGCGGACGCGTTGGCTGCCGGTGACGAACCGTTCGGCTCGCTCCTGGTCGGTCCCGACGGCCCCGTCCTCTTCGAGGACCGTAACCGGGTCAGCGGCGGCGATCGGACCCGCCATCCCGAGTTCGCCATCGCACGCTGGGCGGTCGAGCACCTCACCCCCGCCGAACGCGCGGAGAGCGTCGTCTACACCTCGGGTGAGCACTGTGCGATGTGCAGCGCAGCGCACGCGTGGGCGGGCCTGGGGACCATCGTGTACGCCAGCGGCACCGACCAGCTCATGCAATGGCTGACCGACTGGGGCGTCGATCCCGGACCGGTCGCGCCGCTGCGCATCGGCGAGGTGGCACCGCACATCGAGACCGCGGGCCCCGTCGATGACCTCGCCGACGAGGTGCGAGCACTGCACGCGCGTCTGCACGGCATCCGGCTCTGACCTGGATGCTCGTGCCTGCTCCGGCATATCCGACCGCCACCGGCACCCGTTGGAGATACGGTGGAATCCACGCACACGCCCAGGAGTCTCCCCACATGCTGCAGATGGATGCCGCGGCGTTCGAAGCCCTCGTGGTCGACGAGCTCGACCGGCTGCCGGACGACATGGTCGACGGGCTCGACAACGTCGTCTTCGTCGTGGAGGACCGCCCGGATGACGGCAGTCTCGACCTGCTCGGACTGTACGACGGGTGGTCTCTGACCGAGCGTGACCGGTACGGAGTCGGCGAGCTCCCCGACCGCATCATCGTGTATCGCGAGCCGCATCTGGACGTCTGCGCAGACGAGGATGAACTGCGCGATGAGGTGCACACCACGCTCGTGCACGAGATCGCACACTTCTACGGCATCGATGACGAGCGCTTGCATGAGCTGGGATGGGCATGACCGTGCTCGCCTCCCCCGACATCCATGAGCAGGAGGATCTGGACACCGCCATAGACTCGGACCGTCCGTGGCAGACCGTGGTGTGGAACGACCCCGTCAACCTGATGAGCTATGTCGTCCGGGTGCTGCAGCAGTATTTCGGCTACCCGCGAGACGTCGCCACCACGCTCATGCTCGCCGTCCATCATGAAGGTCATGCGGTGGTCTGCGAGGGACCGCGCGAGCAGATGGAGCTGCACGCACAGGCCATGCACGACTACGGCCTCTGGGCCACCATCCGGAAGGCGCCGCAATGACCGAGGTCATCATGCCGCTCACGCGTATCGAGGCCGTGAACCTCGCCGAGCTCCTCCGCCAGTTCCGCGAGCTGATCCAGGCCACCGACACCGGCGATCCCGCCATGCAGCGACTGGTTCCCGACGCCTACCCCGACGACCCCGATGCGGCCCGGCAGTTCCGCGAACTGACGGCATCCGAACTGCTCGAGCACCGGGATGCCGACGCCCAGGCGGTGCTCGCCTCGCTCGGCGCTCCGCTGACGGCGCCCGCGACCGACGCCGAGGCGCTCGAGGAGACGGCGCTCGCGCTGTCGCCCGAGCAGGTCGACGCGTGGCTGCGCGCGCTGACGGCGCTGCGGTTGGTGCTCGCCTCCCGACTGCACGTGGAGAGCGAGGACGACCATGACCCCGCGGATCCACGGTTCGGGGTGTACGAGTGGCTGGGCTACCGTCTGGAGACGCTCATCGAGTTGACCGACTGATGCCGGCACCGGGCCTCACGGCACCGTGACGACGATCTGCGCGAGCCGGTCGGGAGCGTCTCGCACCAGGTGGTGCTCCTCTTGCCGCGCCCAGCGTTCCCAGTGCGGCCGGTAGGCATCGCCGTCGCGATCCAGCGCGCGCCGGCGCCGCGACGGCTCTGGTGACCCCACCCAGACGGTGAGGTCTGCGTATTGTGCCGTGGCCGGTGTCAGCAGGCCCGCCCCCTCCACGATGAGCGCGCCCGTCGGCGAGACCTCGTGCGTCTCGGCAGCGCGCTGCGCATCCCAGTCCCACCGCTGCCACCGCCCGCCTCGGCCGCGCGCGTAGGGAACCAGCACCTGCGCGCGCACCAGCTCGACACCGGCATCCATCCCGTCCCAGCCGGGGTAGACCCGGTCCAGGGCGAGCGTCTGCACCTCGCCCGGCCAGCGCTGCGCGACAAGCCGGGCAAGCGTCGACTTCCCGGCGCCGCTGCGCCCGTCGATGAGCATGAGGAAGCGACCTGCCGTCGCGGCCGTGGAGATGCGCTCCGCCGCCGCACGCAACGCATCGGCGACAGGATCGTCGCTACTTCTTGAGGGCGCGGATGACACGTGCCAGGGCGTGGCCGGCGACCCAGACGAACGGGATCGCGACGGCGACGAAGGAGACGACGTTGGGCTCGAAACGGAGGTCGTCGCCGCGGCGCACGTACGCGCCGATCGGGACCGCATAGCCACCGCCGCCGCCACCGCCGTTGCCGGACTCGTCGGAGCCGCCGCCGAAGCCCGACCAGCTGATGGCGACCGGGATGACTCGGATGCCGTCGACGTCCTGCTGCTCGCCGTAGGCGCCGTTGACGCCGAACGACGCGGCCTGCTTGCCGAGCTCGAGTGCGATGTTGGGCATGCCTCCACGGTAGCCGTCCACGGCCCACATTCCCACCCTCAGTCGTTCCGACGTCGCACCGGCGGGTGATGGGGGACACCGCCCACGTCGCGTCGAGCGCCCGGCAGCGCCGCCCGGGTCCCCGCGCCCGCCCCCAACCGCGCGGCCGCATCATCGAGCGCACCTTCCACCTGGCGCCACTCGGCGTCGTCGTCCCACAGCGCGATCCCCGCCGCGCCGGAGGGCCGCAGCTTCTCGGTGCGCACGCCGATCAGCCGGATCGGCTGCGGCCGCTCGAGCTGGTCGAACAGCTCCAGCGCCGCCGCGCCGATGCGCTGTCCGACGGCCGTCGGCTCGGGAAGCGTCTGCGCTCGGGTCACGGTCGTGAAGTCGGCGAACCTCACCTTGATCGAGACGGTGGCCGCCTCCCAGTCCGCCTGCCGCAGGCGTGCGCCCACGCGGTCGGCGAGGCGGCGCAGCTCCACGCGCAGGATCTGGTCGTCGGCGATGTCGGTCTGGAACGTCTCTTCGTGCCCGACGCTCTTCTCCAGGCGATCGGTCTCGACCTCGCGCGCATCCAGCCCCCGGGCGAGGTGCCAGATACGGTCTCCCATCGCGGCGCCCAAGGTGCGCTCGAGCAGAGGGCGGGGCGTGTCACGGATGTCCTGAACGGTGCGGATGCCGCGGGACTCCAGCGCGTCGGCAGACTTCGGTCCGACTCCCCACAGGGTGCGTACGCTCAGGGGCGCCAAGAAGTCCTCGGTGTCGGCCTCGGCCACGATCAGAAGGCCGTCGGGCTTGCTCATCGTCGAGGCGATCTTCGCCACGTGCTTGGTGGCTGCCGCTCCTACGCTGCAGGTCAGGCCGGTCTGCGCGAGCACGCGAGCACGCAGCATCCGTGCGACAGTTCCCGGCGACCCCCACAGCCGGCGCGCACCACGCACGTCGAGGAAGGCCTCGTCGATCGACAGCGGTTCGACCAGCGGCGTGATCTCATGGAACAGATCCATGACCTGACCGGAGACCTCCAGATATCGAGGGAAGTGCGGCGGGACGACGACGGCAGCCGGGCATAGCCGCAGCGCGTGCGCCATGGGCATAACCGAGCGCACGCCGAACCGCCGCGCCTCGTAGGTCGCGCTGGAGACGACGCCACGCCCCTCGACCCCGCCGACGACCACGGGCTTGCCGCGCAGCGACGGGTCATCGAGCACCTCGACCGCGGCGTAGAACGCATCCATGTCGACGTGCAGGATGCCGGCACCGGTGTCATCGGCACCGTCCGGCGACACGCGCCTGCCCGATCCGTCCCCGCGTCCCATCGCTCCATTCTCACCCAGACCTCCGACAGGAGGCAGCGACGACCCCCGCTCGTTGAGCGAGGAGCGCAACGACGAGTCGAAACGACACCGCGAAGAGACGGCGTCGTTTCGACTCGCTTCGCTCGCTCAACGACCGGGAAATTCGCTCGCTCAACGACCGGGAAATTCGCTCGCTCGACGACCGGGAAGACCGCTCGCTCAACGACCGGAAGGACGCCCGACGCGCTACTGGGTGGCGCGCTCGGGACCCTGCTTATGCTCCCGGCTCGCCGGCGCGAGCCAGAACGAGCTCGCGCACCCGGGCCGCGTCGGCCTGGCCGCGCATGGCCTTCATGACCGCGCCGATGATCGCGCCGGCGGCCTGCACCTTGCCGTCCCGGATCTTGGCGAGCACGTCGGGCTGGGCGGCGAGGGCCTCATCGATGGCGGCGATGAGCGCGCCGTCGTCGGAGACCACGGCCAGGCCCCGGGCATCGACGATCTGCTGCGCAGACCCCTCGCCGGCCACCATGCCCGCCAGCACCTGGCGCGCAAGCTTGTCGGTGAGGGTGCCGGCGTCGACGAGCTTCTGCAGCTCGGCGACCGCCGCGGGCTCCACGAGATCACTGGTCTCGCGGCCGGCCTCATTCGCGAGGCGGGCGAGCTCGGTGGTCCACCACTTGCGCGCGGCGGCGGGCGTCGTGCCGGCAGCGATCGTCTGATCGACCTCGGCGAGCACCCCGCCGTTGGCGACGTCCTGGAACTCGAGGTCAGTGAAACCCCACTCCGCCTTCAGCCGGCGGCGTCGGGCAGCGGGCGGTTCGGGCAGCGCGGCCCGCAGCTGCTCGATGAGCTCGGGCGCGGGAACGACAGGAAGCAGATCCGGCTCAGGGAAGTAGCGGTAGTCGTCGGCATCCGACTTCGGACGCCCCGGGGAGGTGACCCCGGTGTCCTCGTGCCAGTGCCGGGTCTCCTGCGTGATCGTGCCGCCGTCGGCGAGGATCGCCGCCTGCCGCTGGATCTCGTACCGCACCGCGCGCTCGACCGACCGCATCGAGTTGACGTTCTTCGTCTCGGTGCGGGTGCCCAGATTCACCTGTCCGCGCGGGCGCAGCGACACGTTGGCGTCGCAGCGCAGGTTGCCGCGTTCCATGCGGGCATCCGAGATGCCCAGCGCCAGCACGATGTCGCGGATGGTCCGCACGTAGGCGGCGGCCAGCTTCGGCGCGCTGTGCTCGGCACCGAAGATGGGCTTGGTGACGATCTCGACGAGCGGCACGCCGGCGCGGTTGTAGTCGACCAGTGAGTATGCCGCGCCCTGGATGCGACCGGCCGCTCCCCCGACGTGCGTCAGCTTGCCGGCATCCTCTTCCATGTGCGCACGTTCGATCGGCACCTCTACCAGGGTGCCGTCGTCGAGCTCGACCTCGACCTGTCCCTCGAACGCGATGGGCTCGTCATACTGCGAGATCTGGTAGTTCTTGCCCAGGTCGGGGTAGAAGTAGTTCTTCCTCGCGAACCGGCTCGACGGGGCGATCGAGCAGCCGAGCGCAAGGCCCAGGCTGATCGAGTGGCGCACCGCTTGCTCGTTGACCACCGGCATCGATCCGGGCAGCCCGAGGTCGACGGGTGCGAGATCGGTGTTCGGCTCACGCCCGAACGAGTTCGGCGCCGCCGAGAACATCTTTGTCTTGGTGTTCAACTCGACGTGCACCTCGAAGCCGAGCACCGGCTCGAACAGCTCGAGCGCCTTGTCGAAGTCCATCAGCTTGGCAGCCATCAGCGAGCCCCTCCCAGAACGGGGGCGTGATCCAGCAGCGGGCCGCCCCAGGAATCCACGAGCAGGGCCTCGGCGGCCGCACCCACACGGTACAGACGGGCGTCCTCGCGCGCGGGCGCGAGGAACTGGATGCCGACGGGCAGGCCGTCGTCCGACGCGAGGCCCGACGGGATCGAGATTCCGGGGACACCGGCCAGGTTCGCCGGGATCGTCGTCAAGTCGTTGAGATACATCTGC
>CALKHM010000085.1 GCA_937988695.1 uncultured Microbacterium sp.
CCTGGCCCAGCGCGATGTTCTTCTTCTCCTTGCGGCGCGGCTTGCGCGCGGCGGACTTGGCCTGTGCCATGTGCGTTTTCTCCTGAACCTCTGGGGGCGCCCGCTAGCGCGCCTTCTTCTTGCCGGCGACGGTGCGCTTGGGTCCCTTGCGGGTGCGCGCGTTGGTCTTGGTGCGCTGACCGCGCACCGGGAGGCCACGGCGGTGGCGCAGGCCCTGGTACGAACCGATCTCGACCTTGCGGCGGATGTCGGCGGCGACCTCTCGGCGCAGGTCGCCCTCCACCTTGTAGGTGCCTTCGATGTGGTCGCGGAGCACGACGAGCTGGTCGTCGCTGAGGTCCTTGACGCGGATGTTCTCGTCGATCCCGGTGGCCTTGAGGATCTCGTTCGAGCGGGTTCGGCCGATGCCGTAGATGTACGTGAGTGCGATCACTACGCGCTTGTCGCGCGGGATGTCGACGCCGGCAAGACGTGCCATGCGCTTCTCCTAGGAGTCGGTGGAGGTGTGGAACAGGATCGGTGCCCGGGCCTCCGCCCGAGGTGTCCCCCTTGCGGGTTCTGATCCTGCCTGTCGTGGTCGACCTTCCGGTCGTTGAGCGAGCAAAGCGAGACGAAACGCCTCTCCTGCCTGCTCGGTATTGAGTTGTTCTGTCGTTCGGGTCTTGCGTGTGAGGTTTCGTCTCGGTCGCGCTTCGCGCGGCCTCGCTCAACCTTGATCTGAGCCGCCGCAACGCTGCTTCGCAGCATTGCCCCGGCTCAGATCAACCCTGCCGCTGCTTGTGGCGCGGGTTGGCCTTGCAGATCACCATGACGCGCCCGTGACGGCGGATCACCTTGCAGTGATCGCAGATGGGCTTGACGCTGGGCTGGACCTTCATGCTGTTTCCTGTTCGCTGTCTTCGCCGGGCGGGCACGGTGGTGCCCGGGGCGTTACTTCTCGACCGGTCTAGCGGTAGCGGTAGACGATGCGGCCACGGGTCAAGTCATACGGGCTGAGCTCGACGACCACGCGGTCCTCCGGGATGATGCGGATGTAGTTCTGCCGCATCTTTCCGGAGATCGTGGCGAGCACCTTGTGTCCGTTGGTGAGCTCGACGCGGAACACCGCGTTCGGCAGCGCCTCCGACACTGTGCCCTCGATCTCGATGACACCGTCTTTCTTGGCCATAGCCTCGCTATCGTTTCTGCAGGCCGGTCGGTCTGCGTGGGTGGGATGGTGATGCCGGCCTCGCAAGGAGACACGCCGAGAACAGGCGCAGGGCACCAAAGAATTAGTATATGCGCGACGCCACAACCCGGCAACTCGACCGATACGCGGCCAGCACCTACTTCTTCAAGTGCGCCACGATGTCGGTCTGCGGGTTGTAGTCGCTGGAGACCGGCACCGTCGTGCCGTTGATGACCAGGGTCGGTGTGCCCTGTGCGTCGGCGGGAAGCCCGTGCGCCTGCGCGAACTTCTGATACGTGTCGCTGGTGATCGCCTTCTCCAGCGCGCTGGTCATCTTCACGCCGGCGTTCTTGGCGACGTCGACGATCTGTGCCGACGTCAGGCCCGCCGACTGCTCGGCCGGCTGGTTCTGGTACATCGCCTGCATGAACGCGTACGCGTTGTCGGGGTCGGCCGCGGCCACGGCGTAGAACGCGCTGGCGGCGCGGCTCGAGTACCCGGCCGGAGACGTGTTGTTGTCGAGGATCGTCACCGGATGCACGCGCAGGGCGACCTCGCCCGAGTCGACGAGCTTCTTGATCGTGGGGCCCTCGCTCTGCTCGAACTGGTTGCAGTACGGGCACAGGAAGTCGACGTAGGTGTCGATCGTGTTCTTCGCGCTCTTGTCACCGAACAAGACGGCGCCGTTGCTCGCATCGATGATCGCGCCCTGAGGCGCGGCACCCGGATCGGTCGCCTGCCGGGTGGCGGCGTTGTTGATCGCGATCACGACACCGGTCACCGCGACCAGCACCACGACGGCGGCAATGCTCACCCAGATGGCGAACCAGTTCGTCTTGCGCACAGCGCTGGCCATTGAATCCTCGTTCTCGTCGGTGGGAGATCTAGGCGATCGGGACAGGGGTCACGCCGAACGACGCCAGGCCTGCCGCCCCTCCGTCAGGGGCGGTCAGCACCCAGACACCTCCATCATGCACGACGACGCTATGTTCCCAATGTGAACCGTCCGTGCCGTCCACGGTCGAGACGGTCCAGTCGTCGTCGCCCACGAACGTCTCATCGCTGCCGCCGACCACCATCGGCTCGATCGCGACAGCCAGCCCCGGCCTGACCTCCGGGCCGGGCTGCGGAACCCGGTAGTTGAACACCGACGGCGACTCGTGCATGCGACGTCCGATCCCGTGACCGACATAATCGCGCAGGATGCCGTAGCCGTGCCCCGACGCCTCGACGAAGTCCTGCACGGCAGCGCCCACCTCGGCGAGGTGCGTCGCCGAGGACAGCGCGGCGATACCCGCCCACAGCGATCCCTCGGTGACCCTGGACAGCTCCTGGCGAGCCGCGACGAGCTGCGGCTGCTGCGGATCGGGCACGACCACGGTGATCGCCGCGTCCCCGTTCCAGCCGCGGTACTCGGCTCCGGCATCCACTGACACGATGTCGCCCGGCGCCAACACGCGCTGCCCCGGGATGCCGTGCACGACCTCGTCGTTGACTGAGACGCAGACGGTGTGCCGGTAGCCGCGCACCATCTGGAAGTTCGAGAGGGCGCCGCGCGCGGCGACCACCGCGGCCGCGGCCGCATCAAGCTGCAGCGTCGTGGTCCCCGCGACGATCAGCGGCCGCACGGTCTCCAGCATCGCCGCCGTGATGAGCCCGGGCTCGATCATCGCCCGCAACTGCGCGGGCGACTTGTAGATGCCGCGACGAAGCCCCACGTCAGACCGCGGCCGAGCGCACGATGCCGCGCGCGGCGAGGGCGGTCGTGATGCGCTCGGTGATCTCGTCGAGCGATCCGACGCCGTCGATGCGCAGGGCGATGCCGCGCTCGCGATACACGTCGAGGATCGGAGCGGTCTCGGACTCGTAGATCGCCAGGCGCTTCGCGATGACCTCGTCGGTGTCGTCGGTGCGCCCCTGCTCCTTTGCGCGCAGCGCCAGCCGCGCGATGCTCTCGTCGCGCGGCACGCTCAGCTCGATGACGGCATCCAGGCTCTCGCCACGACCGCCGAGGAACTCGTCCAGGTCTCTGACCTGCCGGATGTTGCGCGGGTAGCCGTCGAGGAGGAAGCCGCTCGCGGCATCCGGCTCGCTCAGCCGATCGCGTACGATCTTTCCGGTCAGCTCGTCCGAGACGAGGTTGCCCGCCGCCGTGATCGCCTTCACCTGTTCGCCCAGGGGCGTGCCCGCGGTGATGTTCGCGCGGAACACGTCTCCGGTGGACACCGCGGGGATGCCGAGGGCCCCGGCGATACGGGCGCCTTGGGTGCCCTTCCCCGAGCCCTGCGGGCCGACGATCAGCAGACGTGCGGGTGAGGTCATCGCAGAAGTCCTTCGTAATGTCGTTGCTGCAGCTGGGCGTCGATCTGCTTCACGGTCTCAAGTCCCACACCGACCATGATGAGGATCGACGTGCCGCCGAAGGGGAAGTTCTGGTTCGCGCTGACGGTCGCCAAGGCGATGAGCGGGATCAGCGCGACCAGGCCGAGGTACAGCGAGCCCGGCAGGGTGATGCGCGTGATGACGTAGTCGAGGTACTCGGCCGTGGGACGCCCGGCACGGATGCCCGGGATGAAGCCGCCGTACTTCTTCATGTTGTCGGCGACCTCGGTGGGGTTGAACGTGATCGCCACATAGAAGTACGTGAACGCGACGGTCAGCAGGAAGTAGAACAGCCAGTAGATCGGGTGGTCGCCCTTGACGAGGTAGTTGTTGATCCAGACCACCCAGCCGGCCGGTGACTTGCCCGCCGCCGG
>CALKHM010000086.1 GCA_937988695.1 uncultured Microbacterium sp.
AGAGCGCACGACTGAAAATCGTGAGGTCACGGGATCGACGCCCGTCGGAGCCACGGGAACCCCCGAGGTGGCTTCTACACCGAGGGGGTTCTTCTTTTCCCTTGCAAACACAGGGATCGCGGGCTCCATCGGTCCTCTACGAAGGCGAAGTCGTGCCGGTCATCGCGGGCGCTTCACCCCCTTCGAGTTGACCTCTTGACTGGGCATCGAAGAACGCCGAGAGCGGCTCAACGCTTCTTCGCGCAGCGAGTCGCCGCGTACCGGCGTAGAGCTGCGTCACCATGAGCGACGAATGCCCTAGTAGGGCCAGAACGTCGGGCGCCGGGAGCCCGGCATCGAAGAAGAACACCGCCGCTGTGTGGCGCAGATCACGCCAGTGCAATGCAGCACGTTCACCCGGCGCGAACGCCTTGACGAGTGCACGCTTCCGGCGCCAGTCGAGCGCACGGCTGAGATTCTTCGAACTGATGAAGCCGCCGCGCGGTCCCGTGAAGAGATAGTCGTGGATGCTTTTGCCCGCTTCCGCTTCCCGCAGGATTGGAACGAACTGATCTACGACGGGCACAGTCCGCGTCCTGCGACCCTTGGTGGGCCCTACGGCGACTTGTCCGGTGAGGCCGGGACACAGTACGAACAACGCTCAGCGTGCGCTCGTCCCAATTCACGTCCGAGAGCCGGAGGCCCGCGACTTCCCCCAGACGACAGCCTGTGTACACCATCGCCAGCACGAAGCGCCGGTACGGTCCCGAGGCAGGAAGCACCTCGAGCAGACGGCGGAACTCATCGCGAGTGAGGGCCCGAGCCGCCACATCGGACGCTTGCTGCCGACGCCGGTCACCCCCGATGCACGGATTTGACGCGATGTAACCGCCCTTCACAGCAACGCGGCACAGCGCTGACAGAACACTGAGCGCGTCCGCCCTGGTGGATTCCGCTCCGGTCCAGTTCGCGAACGCTTCCTCGACGTCCAGAGTGGTGATCGCGGTAATCACCCGATCCGCGAACCACGGCTGAACCCGACGTCGCCATGCGTACGTGTACGCCCGTTGAGTGCCAGGCGCGATCTTCGAGAACACGACAGGCCGATAGCGACCCCAGAGAGCACCGACCATAGGTGGTGAAGTCGAGGAATCAGCTAGTCACATATTGTAAGACTAGCCGCTTATCTCCATAGACGCAATGTATGCGACTAATCTTCCTTGCGAGGAGGATAACGCGCCGCAAACCCCGCCGCGAACTTCGCGGGATCGAGGTCGATCCCTTCAAACTCGTACACGTCCGGATGCTTCCCGAATGCCTCACGGAACTGGGCAATCCGTCGATACATCTGCGACTTGGAGATTCCAAGCGCCTTCTGAGTGTTCTCGAACCCCCCGCAGAGGTGCCACATCAGCCAGAAGCCGATTAGGTCCAGCACGCGAGCGCCCGCGTAGCCGCGCAACATCTGACGTAGCTCTGGAAACGCCCCGAACGGGCGCTTGTTCGCAGCCTTGTTGACCTTGTAGTAGGTCTCGTAGGCGGACTCGAGCGCCGACTTGGCGCGCCCCTCCCCCTCGGGCGAGGGCATACGCTCAGATCGAAAGTCAGCCATCGAGAGACCCTCTAGTCGCGACCTACGGGACTACACCCTACGGCACACTGCTGACAGTGTCAGTTGCCCGCCGCCTGCGGGAGAGATCGTCTCCCGAAATCTTCTACACAGGATCAAGAGTGGTACTCCGGTTGCCGACAGCTTGGCCGTTGCCGGTGCCCGTATCGTCGTCAGACTCGACCGTTGCGGCAGCCGCGGCCTCTGCGCGATCCTGCGCGAGCCGTTCAGCTAGATGGTTCGCAATGCTCACGACCTGAGCCTTCATGTCCTTCGTCCGGTCGATGGTAAGGCCCCCAAAATCACGAGATTGATCGAAGACGCTGTAGTCGACATCAGCGGACCAAATAGAGATCACGGCGTTCTCTCCGAAGCGATGTCTGAACTGCTCGGACTCGAAGCGCGTCCATACTCGCTTCGGATACTGCGGGCCAAGGATTACGACCACATAGCTTGCTTCGCTCTTGTAGATAGGCGCGAGCTACTCCTCGACGTTCGCGGCAAGAATACGGCTCTGTTCGTTTGAATCATAGAACACGCCTAAATCCCGCTCGGCGAGCGATGCTGACGGCGTGTCCGGCTGCGGTGCGTCCGGTCCTCGCTACGCTGCGGTCCGGGCGCTCCTCGCCGGACACGCCGTCAGCATCGCTCGCATCGGCCAGGCGGGCAGCCAGGGACCCCACAGTCGAGATAGTCTGCAACTCGACCGATGAGGAGCAACCTGCAGAGATGGCCATCGACTTTGAGCCCGACGTCGACCCGATCAACGGGAAGATCATCGACTTCCTGAGTGGAGCTGAGCTCGAAGACCGCCCCGAGGAGCGCGTTCGTCAGCGATACCTAAAGGTCCTCCACTACGACTATGGTTACGCCAAGTCGCTGATGCGCCGTGAAGTCAAGATCATGGCAGGCTCGAATGAGGTCGTCGCGCACGATGGCACCCCGACTCGTGCGGACATCGCGGTCTACTTTACGGCTAACGCTGCAAGCACGAACAACCAGGGCAAGATCAAGTTTGTCGTCGAGTGCAAGCGTCCAGATGTCGATTCTGGCCGGAACCAGCTTGTCTCATACATCTTCAACACGAGCGCTGGCGGCGGCGTCTGGTACAACGGCGACAGCCTCCAACCCTTCAGGCGCCGGACGCTCCCCAACAACGAGCTCGAACCCGCACCAAAGGTACCAGCGTTCGACGAAACCTGGGACGCGGTCGCGCGGCCCCCGAAGACCGAGTTGCGTCGACCGCGCGACGTACGCGGCCTTCTTCGGCTATGTAACGACAGGCTTCACGGGCGCGGAATAGATGGCGACGAGGAAGACCTCACCATGGACATGGTGAGGATCGTTCTAGCAAAAGCGCAGGACGAGACTGAGCTTGGCGACTACCCTCTCTTCTACGTCACATCGGATGAGTATTCCTCCAAGGATGGACGAGTCGCTGTCGCCGCGAGAGTCCGCGCGCTCTTCCGACGGTATGCGGAGAACTATCCGGCGGTCTTCGACGAACACGAAACGGTGCGCGTCTCAGATTCAGCCATTACAGAAGTGGTCGCAATTCTTCAAGAATGGCGAATGATGTCACGCCTCGATGAGGCAGATGAATGGGACATCATGGGCGCCGCGTACGAACAGTACACCGCCACCCACCTGAAGCGAGCACGTGGTCAGTACTTTACAAACCGCCTAATCGTCAATTTCATTGTCGATGCCCTAGACCCGGGTCCGGATGTTAAAGCCCTCGACCCCGCTGGTGGCTCGGGCGGCTTCGTAACTGCGGTGCTTCGACACGCCCGCCGCAAGATACTTGCGCAGACGACACCGGGGTCTACCGCTCGAGAACACCAACTCGCGAATCTTCGGCAACGGTTGTCTGCCGTCGAGATCAGTCCCCGGCTTGTAAAGATCGCCAAGACAGCGATGCTTCTTAATGGCGATGGTCACGCGGGGATGACACGAGGAAACAGCCTTGGCCCCTATTCCGAGTTTGATGCGTGGATCCGCGACAAGTCCGGCAAGGGACAGCCAACGCTAATCGTCACCAACCCACCATTTGCAGGCGTGGGCGAGGGACAGATCAGTGACCCCGACGTACTCGCCCAGTATGAACTCGCGCGGCGCTGGTCGGTAGACGCTCAAGGGCACTACGAGCCTGACATGACTGGACCCGTCGAGAGCCGACCACCGGAGATGCTGTTCCTCGAGCGCTGCCTTGATTGGTTGCGCCCAGGCGGCCTCCTCGGTGTCGTCATGCCCAAGGGATTCCTCGACACCGCGACGTATCGCCCGGCGAGAGAGTTGCTTTTTCGCACCGGAAAGCTCCTTGCTGTCGTGACGTTCCACAAGAACAGCTTTCAACCAGACACCGGCGTGCGAACATGTGTGGTTTTGGTTCGCAAGTACGAGACCGGCGAACGCCCACCCGCCGACTATCCGATCTTCATGGCGATCAATCAACGCATCGGCCGCGACAGCGAGGGCCGGCCAATCTTCAGAGTTGATACCAACGGTGCACCAACTGACGACGTAGACGAAGATCTCTCAGAAATTCTGGACGCATACAAGGCGTTCCAGGGAGGGAAGCTCGAAGCATCGGAGTACAAGTTCTCCATCCAGCGCTCCGCATTGGCAAGCGAATCGCTCAACATCAACCCGCAGTTCCATCTACCTCATCTGAATGAATCCATTCGAGCCGTCCAACAACTCGATGACTCTTCAATCTGGGATGTTCTCACGCTCGGGCACGTGGAGAATGGCGTGGCAATCTTCAAAGGCCCCCGCCTCCGCACTGACAATGTGGTCGTCGATTTTTATACCCCAGATTCCACAATCGAGGCGTACTACACGCCCTCTGCTGTCCTCCAAGACAAGCGCGACAGTGTCAAGTGGCTGGATATGTCGAGGGCAACTCCCGCGCAGCGCCGCTCGTTCGCCGCCGTGCGAGTGCGTCGAGGTGATCTATTGGTCACAAGGTCAGGTACCATTGGGCGCGTCGCGTACATCACCAACGCACTCAACGGAGCTATCGTCTCTGACGACGCGATTCGAGTGCGAATCCGCGATGAGCGCTTGCGTGCGTACGTATTTGCATATCTGCAGTCCCAGCCAGCGCAGGATCAGATGCGACTCAACGAGTACGGGTCCGTTCAGCAGCACCTAGAGCCTGAACATATCCGCGATCTCCTCATTCCAATACCTAAGGACTGGGCAGATGCGACGCATATCGTCGACAGCGCGCTGGAATTCATGTCCAGCAAGGAGACTCAAGACCGAGCAATGAAGACGATCCGTAGCGGCATCGATGAAATCTTCGCTTCCGCGTGATGGCGGTCGCTTATGCCTCAGTATCAGAGTCCGAGGCGAACAGGGGGTCTTCGACTCCTAGTCGTGGGCGGACGTGGCGCATGCCATCAACGACGCGGAGCCCCATGACAAGCTAAGAGTGCTGCAGTGTGTCATCCGCAGCGGTGGGGAGAGTTCTGGTGGTCAGTGGTAAACAGATCCGCGTGTATCTCGTAGACGGGACACCTGGCGGACTCTTAACGGCAGAGATCATGAACTGGACGGGGCACGTTGTCGCTGCTCCACGCTCTGATATCGCCGATCTCCTTGCGCGCGAGGAGGTCCGCCGCACCGGCGTGTATCTTCTCCTCGGCGACGATGCGGAGTCCCAGTCTCCCTCGGGCAAAGCGGTCTATGTCGGTGAGGGGGACGACATTGCTGTCCGCCTACGTCAACATGCCCGCCCCGAGAACGTCGGCGGTAAGGACTTTTGGGATCGAGTTGTGGTCCTGACGTCGAAGGATGCAAATCTCACAAAAGCTCACGCCCGACACCTGGAAGCTCGACTCATCGGCGCCGCAACCTCCGCGCGACGGGCCAGCGTACTTAACGGGACCTCACCGCTGCCTATCCACCTCCCGGAAGCGGACGTGGCAGACATGGACTACTACTTGAGCCAAGTGCAGATCGTGCTTCCGATTCTCGGAATAACCGAGTTCAGACCGACGCGGGTGCCCCTCGCTCAGCTGACTGAACCTTCGAAGGGTTCCATTCCCTCGAGACGTACATCGCCGACCTTCAGATTTAACGTGCCTCGCTACGGGATCGCTGCGCTGGCGCAGGAGGTAGATGGCGAGTTCACCGTCCTCGAGGGTTCCGTGGCCAGGGCGGCATGGGTCGGAACCCATCGACACCCCGGGTATCAGCAACTCCACGCCAGGCTTCTGAGCGACGGAGCACTCCACCTCGAAACAGACGAATTGGCGCGGTTTACACAGGATATGGTCTTCTCGTCACCGTCTGCCGCTGCTGCTGTGGTGGCCGGCCGCGCTGCCAACGGCCGGACGTCCTGGACCGACGTTGATACGGGAATCAACTTTGGTGACTGGCAAAACCGGGGAATCACCGAATAGGCTCCGAGAGCCTGCTCCCATGGGCTCGGCCTCTGCAGCTTGCCCGGTCCATTTCTGTGCGATCACCCATCGCCAGACCCACCACGCGATTGGGTTCTCATGCGGTGACGAAGAGCCCATTCAGCTCAGCTCAGTAGTCGAGTGCCCCTCCCGCACGCAACCGCTTCGCTGCAACCTCAATCGACTCGGACCCCTTGACCGAGACCACAAGCCGCAGATGCCACCCAGCAGCCGGCGAGTTGACTCGCTCCACACGAGCGATTGGCCAGGGATCGCCCGCCTTCATGGAAGGTGCAATGAACCGCGCCAACCAATCTGGCAGATAACCCACAAGATGCCCCTCCTTCGTGAAGAGCAGCATCGCGTCTGGGTTGTAGTCGTTCCCGATCTCACGCCGAACCGTGAGGCGATCTCCAGGCGACAGCGACATCAGTACGGCTTCAAACTCATCCTCAGAGTAGACGGGAGACTCTCCCAGTTCGCTCCGCACTGACTTGGTCTGAAGGTAACGAAGTCCCGAAGCGAGCACCGCACACGTCCAACCGCCCTCGTCGGCGCTCGGGAGTGGCGTCACCTGAAGCGTGTCCCCTTCTGATCCGCCTCCTGTGTACACCAGCTGCTCCCACGGCGTTGCCGTGGATGGATCGAGTTGCAGGTCTTCGAGGACTCTGACGAAATCTTCGCGCGAGGGGTCCATGATCCGCTCGTGGAAGAGGGGGAAGAGCTCGTCGCTCTTGTAAGCCACGCCAAGGTCCTTGAACCCAAGCAGGGGGCGAAACCCCTCCGCTGTCGCAGCCGCAGATAGATATTCGAAGCGGTAGGTTCGCCCGTCGAACCCGAGCAATCCCACGGGGATCATGGCACGCGTCGTCGGTTGCTGCCACAGCACGACAAGCTCAGTCACCAGCTCCTCCTGCGTTCCAGTTAGCATCTCGGAGCCTCCTTCCGTTGATCTCGAGAACGTTGACTGCAAATGTACGCGCGACCTCCGACACTCCGTCTACGCCGGAAACCAGCGCCGGAAAATCTGCAGTCGCGATCTGCTCGACAAGTCCAAGCAGCTGTCGAGCGCCAGCAGCCGTGCAGCTCCGGGCAGACCGCACTGCAAGATCAACGAGGCTGGTCGCGCGGTCCCCGTCAAACCGCCTCGCGAGTCCCCGGGCAGCGAACTGCTCCATGGTCCTAGGACTCCGTAGCCTCTCGGACCGCTGGTAGTCGCTCAGTTGGAATCCTAGAGAGGCCTCCACATCATACGACGGAGCTATCGCATCACGGAGATCGTCGATACTCGAGCGCGCACGAAGGATGGACCAGTTCTGCTCGTGTCGATCGCCGTTGCCGATGAGCGCATCCAAGACGAGGTATCCCACCATCACATCCACTGCCGATGCGTCTGCCCAAGTCGCCCACCCTGGCGGGGCCGAGTACTCACCGAGCGTCCGGAGGACGTTCGAGATCGAGTGTCCAATCGAGGCCGTCTTGTCGCGCACAGAATCGCGCGTCTCGACACCAATCTCGTGCAACATCGCCAGGCGCCCCGAGACCATGTCATACCCGGGCGCTCGCACATTCCGGACGATGACGCCGTCGACTCCCGCCCGCATCGCAAGCCGGGACTCCGCCGCCGGAATGCCCATCGTCCGGGCAATGACCGAGCCGACGCACTCAGTCCAGTCCGAGATCTGACGAACACCGTTTTCCTGCGTGCTCACAGGTTTGAACAACCAGTCCGACTCGAACCTTGTTGAAGAACCACCCGGCTCACGGATCCAGAGCTTCGCTGCCGCCCCGCGTGGCTCCACGCGCACGACTTCCCATGACGTCACGTCGATCCGGGCTCGTGCTGGCCTGCGGCATAGTTCCGTAGTCTACGGATGACCTCCGACACGGTCACGCACCGGGACCCGACGAATACAGGACCAACAACTCCAGCTGTGCGGACAACGGGCCGGGAACTCGACTGACTCCAACCCGGACCAACTCGTGCCAGCCGCAACTCATTCCGCGGGAATCTCGCGGGTAACGAGCACCAACCGGCACCCATCAGCCCGCGTCATCCAACTGAAAATCGTGAGGTCACGGGATCGACGCCCGTCGGAGCCACTGAGACCCTCGCGTGGCTTCTACACGCGGGGGTTTCTTCATTTCCCCGTCGTCACGCTGTGCCCGCCAGCGAGGACTCGCTCAAATGTCCACGCGTAGCCGGGGATCGGTAGGGACGCTGTTGCGTTGGCCGCATCGCAGCGACCGAGTGGTATCGTTCCCACATACGGGGTGAGCCGACGGAGGCAAAGTGGGCAGGCCGAACATCCTGATCGTCATGGCGGACCAGGTGGTCCCCTTCCTCACCGGACCATATGGCGATCCGGTGGCTGCGACACCCGGCATGGACCGTCTGGCAGCGGAAGGCATCGTCTTCGGTGCTGCCTACACGGCGGTGCCCCTGTGTGCGCCCTCGCGGGCGGCTTTGCTGACAGGGAAGTACCCGTCGAGCTTCGGATGCTTCGACAACGCGTCGGTCTTTCCTGCTGACCAGCCGACGCTTGCGCATTATCTCGCTAGTGCCGGCTATGACCCGGTCGCAAGCGGGAAGATGCACTTCGTCGGGCCGGACCAGCTTCACGGTCTCGCGCGGCGCCTCACAACCGACGTCTTCCCGGCGGGAGTGGACTGGGTGCCCGAGCGTGACGAGGACGGACGCTTTCCGGCGGGCGGCCACGCCCGCCACTATGTCGACCCCGACCCCGGTGTGCGTCGTTGGACGATGTTCATGGCGTACGACGAAGAGACGCAGTTCCGGGCTGTCGAGTATCTGCGCGAACGGCATCGGACGGCCGGCGGTGCGGCGCGAACGGACCAGCCATTCGGCTTGATCGTGTCGTTCCACCATCCACACGACCCGTTCCACGTGCAGCAGGAGTACTGGGATCTGTACGACGAAGCCGATATCAAGACGCCAACGTATCCGGTGGACGTAGAGCGCACCTACTCGAGCATGGACCGTTGGGCAAATGATGCCCACGAAACAGAGCGATACGACCTTCGCGACAAGCAGAGCATGCTGCATCTGCGCCATGCCTACTATGCGGCTCTGAGCTACGTCGACCGAAAGATCCAGCAACTGCTTGCGGTACTCGATGAGACCGGGGAGCTGGAGAACACCGTCATCGTGTTCACCAGCGACCACGGAGACATGCTGGGCGAGCGCGGAATGGTTCAGAAGCGCGCGTTCTACGAGTGGTCCGTGCGGGTGCCGTTGCTGGTCCGCCTTCCCGGCGCGCAGCACGCGGGCATCCATATCGCGGAGCCGGTCTCTCTGGTGGATGTCCTGCCGACCTTGCTCGACGTGGCGAAGGTGCCCGCCGAGAAGCGCACACCCGTGCACGGGCGGAGCCTGGTCCCGGTGATCTCGGGGACCGAAGACACATCCGGATCCACCCCGGTGTTCTCCGAATACCACCTCGAGAAGGTGCACGCGCCCTGCTTCATGGTCAGGGACGGCGACTTCAAATACGTGTACATCCACGGTCACGACGAGCAGCTGTTCGATCTCACGAACGATCCGAACGAATGGAACGACCTCAGTACAGAACCCGCATATGAGCCGGTCAGGCTGCAGCTGAGGCGGCTGATCTTCGACCGGTTCGACCCGGAGAAGCTTGCTGCCGAAGGCGCCGACAGCGTGAGCCGACGAGTGATCGTCCGGGATGCGATGCGTGCGAACGATACGCACTGGGACTACCAGCCGATCGTCGACGCCACCAAGCAGTACGTTCGCTGAACTCTGGGTCGGCCTCCCCTAACGGAATGGCCGGTAAGGTGCAAACGCCAAACCTCCCGAGCTGGCCTACCAGGCGTCCGTGCTAGACGAACACCTGCCGCTGCCTGCCCAGACCCTCGATCTCGATCTCGACGACGTCTCCCGCACGCAGATACGGGAACCGCCCGGAGTACGCGACCCCTTCGGGCGTGCCTGTGCAGATCAGATCGCCGGGTTCGAGAACCATGTACTGGCTCAGGTGATGGATGATGGAATCGACACCGAAGATGAGATCCGAGGTGGACGAATCCTGACGCGGATCGCCGTTGACCCAGCTTTGGAGCCCGAGGTCGTCCGGCCTGATCTCATCGGGTGTGACCAGCACCGGACCCGTCGGGCAGAAGCCTGCGCAGCTCTTGCCCTTCGACCACTGACCACCCGAGACCTCGAGCTGAAACTCCCGTTCGGACAGATCGTTGACCGAGACGAAACCGCCGATGTACTCCGCCGCCTGCTCGGGCGTCTCAAGATACGAAGCACGCCGCCCGATGACCACGCCCAGCTCGACCTCCCAATCGGTCTTGCTCGATGCGCGCGGGATGGCCACGTCGTCATACGGGCCGACGACCGTGTTCGGGGCCTTGTGGAAGATGATCGGAACCGCCGGCGGCGCAGAGCCGGCTTCGGCGGCGTGAGCGGCATAGTTCATGCCGATGCAGATCACCGACGAGGGCCTCGCTATCGGCGCGCCCACGCGCGCGCCGTCGGCGTCGACCTGCGCCAACGCCCCCGATGCACGCGCCGCCGCCGCCCGGGCGGGTCCGTTCGTCTCCCAGAACTCCGCATCGATGTCCCGGGCGATCGACTCGAGCGAGTAGCACCGTCCCTGGTCGAAGAGCACCGGCCGCTCTGCACCGGCAGATCCCAGCCTCATGAACCTCACGTCACGCACTTCCTTCCCGTCATGGCATGCCATCGAGGCGCCCGCCGACCCTCGCTCACGAGCCGTTCTCCGCTGACCCGTGCGTGATACGGCTGATCGACGCCAACGCATCGACGACAGCCTCGGCCACGACGCGTTCCTCCCCCTCCTGCAGGACGTCGGGGCTCATCCAGAAGCCACGGATCCGCCCGCCGGCGACGTCGGGAAGAACCACGACGCTCGGCGTACCCCGTGCGAGCGAGTCGATCACGGCCTGCGCGTGCCGGGGCTCGTCGATCGAGACGTGCAGCCGCGGTACCGGTTGCCCGGCCTCGTTGCGCGGGTCGATCCAGACAACGACACCCGACTGCCGCGACAACGTTGACGCCCATCCTTCGACGATGCCGAGCCAATCTCGCCCGATCTGCGCATGATCCAAGCTCATGTACCGGGTGACGGCCGCAAGGAGCCCCGCGATCTCCTCCTTGCCCGCCTTCAGGGCCCGCCCCCACCTCTGATGCGGTGCACCGCTGTTGCGCGCCGCATCGATGAGCTCGGCGCGACCGACCATGAGCCCGGACGCCTGGGGCCCCCGCAGTGCCTTCCCGCCAGAGAACATCGCAAGGTCGGCGCCCTGGTCCCGGGTGAAGCGCCAGAGGTTCTCGACGGGCGGGAGCTGTGAGGCGGCGTCGACGATGACCGGCACACCATGCGCGTGCGCAATCTCGACCACCTGTTCGAGAGGAAGCGCAACGGAGGCGAGATGATCCCCGGCAACATAGAGGACGGCCGCCGTCCGCTCCGTGATCACGCTCTCGAGCTGCCATGCGAGAGACTGCTGGGCATTCCCGAACTGGCGCACCTTGGCGCCGGCCAGCGCCACGGCAGCGTCATACGGGATCCGGTGCGTGAGGTGCATGACGACTTCGTCGGGGGCCTGGGAATGACCTCGAAGCTTCGTCAGCCGCGCAGGATCTCCTCCGGTCCGGATCCCGAGGATCGCCAGCACGATCGCGGCCGCACACCCGGGCGTGACGTAGGCCGCCTCATTGTCGGTCAGCGTCGCAAGCCGCTTACCGACAGCACTGTGCAGTTCGAGCATGTCGACGGGAGCGCCGGCCGCTTCGACCATCGCTGCCAGGACCTCGGGCGGCATCAGGGCTCCTCCGAGCGCGGTAAGCGCTGCCGCCGCGTTGATGATCGGCCGCAGGCCCAGATCGTCATGGAGTGTCATGGAATCAGCTCACTGTGAGCGCAGGGCAACGATCAGCTCGATCTCCACAGGCTGGTTCAGCGGCAGCGCTGAGGTCCCGATGGCCGAGCGGGCATGGACGCCGTTGGTCCCGAACAGCTCGGCCATCAGATCGGAGAATCCGTTCATGACGCGTGGCTGGTCGAAGAAGCCCGGTGCGCTGTTGACGAAACCGAGCGCCTTGACGATGAACCCGACGCGATCGAGATCGCCGATGTGGTCGCGGATGCTGCGTAGAAGCGCGATGCCGGTCAGCCTTGCCGCTTCGTATCCTTGCTCGACGCTGACCTCGCCGCCGACCTGGCCCCGGAAGCGGAGGTTGCCGTCATTGTCTTCCGGTCCGTGGCCGGACACGAACAGAAGATCCCCTACTTGTCGGCAGGGGACGATCGCCCTGCCTTTGAGGATCTTGGTGGGCAGTTCGATGCCCAGCGACGCCAGCTTCGTCTCAACGACGCTCATTGGTCTGCCTCTCGTCGATCATGGTCGCTCGTTCCTCCGCTCGGCAGCGGCTGCGCGGACACCTAGAACCGCTCGAATCTGGCGTAGACGTCCAAAAAACTCGCACCGTCGTTCAACTCCTGCCGGACCAGGTTTTCGGTCTCTTTGATCTCCTCGGCCTCGATGAGCACATCCATGACGATGTCGCGCGGGATGACCAGGACGCCATCTTCATCGCCGAAGATCCAGTCCCCGGGATTCACGCGGATGCGCGCCGTACGGGTGCCGCGCACGGTGATGGGGATATCAAAGTCGTTCCACCGCCACAGACCGTTCGAGTCGACGGGCGTCGAATAGCGGGCGAACACCGGCCAGTCGGTCATCTTGCGCAGCAGCGGGGCATCGCGCGTGCCGCCGTCGACGACCACGCCACGAGCGCCGTTCTGCTGTGCCACCGTGCTCAGCAGCTCTCCCCAGCACCCGGCGATCTCCTCGCCCGACGTCTCCACCACCACGACATGTCCTTCGGGGACACGGAGCATGGCGAAGTCCCGCATCTTCTCGGGCTCGACGTACTCGTCGCCGCCCCGCGGGTCCGGACCGCCCAGGATCGTGAAGGCGGGGCCGGCGACGACCATCGAAGGGTCGAGGGGGGCGATCCGGGTGTCCATGCACTGGCCGGTCAGCCCCCGCTTCCAGAGCACGTCGTAGACGGATGCGCTGTAGAGCTGCCTGAAACGAGCGATGAGGTCCTCTCGCTCGGCATCGGAGAATACGTCCGACATGTTCTTCCTTTCGGCGCGATTGGCGTCGACCGGGCGGGGCTCCCCACGGGGGGAGGTCCCGATCCTGGACTAGACCAGATTGTTCAGATCAGTATTGCGGATCAGACGAACACGGTCAATCCCACGGCGCGTCGCACGGAACCGAGAGTGCGCTGGCGGCGTGCGGCCAGCGCAGGGGGCACGAGTCGACACGCGGCTCGCGCTGGTCCTTCGTGCCGGGGAGGGGCTCCGGCGCTCGGCCTCAAGCCTCGGCTGCGGCCTCTTCGGCCGAGCGCCGCCGAGGGTGCATGAGCACTTCGTAGCGATCGCCCCGGTAGATCAACGACGCGAACTCGACGAGCACGCCGTCACGATCGCGAGCGGTACGTTCACTCAGGAAGGCCGGCGCACCAGCCTCGGTCTCCAGCAGTCGCGCGTTCTCGACGCTCAGGCTCAGCACCGTGATCCGGACGTCCGCCTCCTCGACCGCCACGTGGTACCGCTCGTTGAGCAGCTCATAAAGGCTGCCGGTGGTGAAGTCGGATTCCGTCACATCCGGAAAGCGCGCGGCGGGAAGATAGCTCTCCTCGAGCGCCATGGGAAATCCGTCGGCCGTGCGCACGCGCCGCACGCGGAACACCTTGTTCCCGACCGAGACCTCCATCCGCGCGGCAAGGGTACGGTCCGCGCGCAACTCGTCCACCTCGATCCGGCGCGCCCCCGGCTCGAGACCACGCGCTCGCATGTCCTCGGTGAACGTCGTCAACTCCTCGGTGTGCGCATGACGAGGAACCGCGACGAACGTCCCGCGACGAAGCTGCCGGTAGACCAAGCCACGATGCACCATCTGGTCGATCTGACCTCGTACCGTCATGCGCGCGACGCCGAAGCGTTGGGCGAGTTCCCGCTCGCTGGGCAGAGGCGATCCGGGCTCGAGCGTCGCGACATAGGCCTCGAGGATGTCTCGCAGCTGCGCGCCCTTCGGGCCCACGATCAGCTCGCCCGGCATCGAAACGCCGTGTGAAGACGCCATCCGTGTCACCTACTCTCGCGCGGTGCAACGTCGAATCCGCTCAATATGACGCTCACGAACGTCATCCCGCCGTGTACGAGAGTAGCCGATCGCCTCCACGACGCGGCTTCACGCATGCACTATGGCGCGGCTGCTGGTATAGTCCAGACCACGATGCTGCAGGCACCTGCCCGAACAGGCATCGGTTGAGGAGATTCGGACATGCCACAGACGGCATCCTCCATGAGCACGACAGGCCCCTGGGTCACTGGTGTCGCAGATCTGGCCGCGCGCGTTCGTCCTGGAAGCCGCGTCAGCGTCGGCGGAGTCCATTTCACACGCGCCCCAGTCGCCGCCCTGCTCGCCCTGGTCGACGCCGAAGCGAGCGATCTGCACTACGTCGCCTGGGGCGGCGGACTGCCGCTGGAGATCCTGCTGGCAGGAGATGCGGTGGCCAGCGCGGAGTTCTGTTTCAGCGCCATGGATGTCTTCGGCTCCGCGCCCCGCTTCCGCGCGGCTGCCGAGAACGGACGGATACGACTGATCGAGCGGACTGCGCTGAACCTCATCGTCGGGCTTCGCGCAGAGGCCGAGAACCTGGGCTGGGACCTCATGCAAGAACCGGCCGGCTCGGCGTTGGCGGACGGGCTCGGACGGGTCGGGGCGGGCCGGGGCCGAGCACCATTGGTGCGGGTGGAGCCCATACCCGTGGACGTGATGCTGTTGCATGCGCAGCGCGCCGACGACGACGGGAACGTCGAGATCGCCGGCGCGAGGGGAACGGACCTGTCGACGATCTACGCCGCGAAAGAGGTGCTCGTCACCGTCGAGGAGCGCGTCGCCAAGGGGATGCTGGGATCGCCTCGATCGGTCATCATCCCACGCAGCCACATCACGGCGATCGCAACGGCTCCGCGCGGGGCGTTCCCGACCTCCTGCTTGCCGTACTACGGGACCGACTACCTCGCGATCCAACGATTCCTCGAGACCCCGCAGACCGCGAAGGCGATCCACGTGTTGCGGGCGGGGGGCCTCGACGAATCGGATGCCGGCGCGTCCGCCGTGCCGCCGACACGACCACTCGTCGAGGCGATGCGATCCGTCCGGCACATCCCGCCCGCCGCGGAGTGGACCGTCCCCGAGCTGATGGCGGTACACATCGCGCGCACCGTCGACGACGACAGCGTCTGCTCCTTCGGCTCGGCATCCCCGCTTCCTGCGGTCGCCTACCTGCTGGCCAAGCAGACCCACGCACCACGCGCTCTGTTGATGTCTTTGAACGGCGGCTACGTCGACATCGACGCCCGGCCCATGTCTTTGAGCTTCGCCGAGCAGATCGACTTCGAGACCGCGGCCTGCCACACAGGCGGGGACGAGACGTACCACTGGTATTACCAGTCCGGCAGAGTGTCGCACGAAGTCGTCGGTGCCGCCCAGATCGATGGCCGGGGTGCCACGAACAACATGTGGATCACCCGCGCCGACGGCACGAGGATCCGCCTGCCCGGCCAGGGCGGCATGGGAGACGTCGCCAATCTCCACCGCGACTTCGTCATCTACCTGCCTCGCCAAGATCGGCGGAACACCGTGCGCACCCTGGACATGGTCAGCGCGCAAAGGGTCTGGAGCTCACGCGAGGTGCGGGAGTCGTATGGCCTGCGGCCCGGAACGACGAAGGTCATCACCAACCTGTGCGTCTTCGAGCGGGACGCCGCCTCCGACCGACTGCAGGTCACCGAGTTGCACCCGGGAGTCGAACTAGCCGACGTCCAGGCGGCCACGGGCTTCGATGTCGTCCCGGCTCGGGGCATGACACGCACCTCCGCGCCCACCGCGGCTGAACTGACCGCGCTTCGAGAACGTGTGGATCCCCTCGGAGTGTCCCGGCTGGACTTCGTTCCCGCCAGAGAACGATTCGCCCTGATCCGGGAGATCATCGACGCCGAACGGGCCGCAGGAGCAGCCGCCCAGCGACAGACATCCGGAAAGGACACTGCACATGACTTCGCCTGACCCCGACAACCGGACCGGAGCGCTCGCGCACGTGCGCGTCCTCGACTTCACACAACTGCTGCAAGGCCCGCTGGCGACGCAGATCCTCGCCGACCTCGGCGCGGACGTCATCAAGGTAGAGAAGCCAGGCGGAGAGTGGATGCGCCACTGGGGCATCCTCGCCAGCCGGACGCAGGGCGAGACGGACAGCTTCCTCGCGTTCAACAGGAACAAGCGGAGCGTGACCGTGGATCTGAAGGATCCCGCCACAGTCCGGGCGCTGCTGGCAGCATCCACCGATTTCGACGTCGTCGTGGAGAACTTCCGGCCCGGAGTGATGGACCGACTCGGTCTCGGCTATGACGACTTCGCAGAGCACAACGAGTCGATCATCTACGCGAGCTCCAGCGGATACGGCCAGGACGGGCCCTACGTGGGCCGGCCGGGACAAGACCTCTTGGTGCAGGCGATGTCGGGAGCGATGTTCCTCACCGGCCGTGCCGGCGATCCTCCGACACCGAACGGGATCGGCATCTCGGATGAATACACGGGGCTGCACCTGACCGTCGCGATGCTCGCCGCGCTGGCTCATCGCGACCGCACGGGCGAGGGCCAGCGGGTATCGGTGGATCTGTTCTCGTGCACCGTGGCGGCGCAGCAGCAGGAGCTGACCGTCCATCTGAACCACGGCGGACCCCTCGACCGCGCGCACGAGGCGATCGGGCATGTGGGCGGGACGGCGCCGTTCGGTGTCTACCGGGCGGCCGACGGATACCTCGCGCTCGCGATGACGCCCTGCCCGGTGCTGGGCAGGGCGCTCGGCGTGGATTGGCTCGACGAGTTCGACACCAACGAGAAGATGTTCCAGAACAGGGATCGGCTGCACCGGCGGCTGTCAGCACATCTGGCCGCGCGGACCGTCGCGGAGTGGATCCACCTGCTCGACGCCTCCGACGTGTGGTGCGCCCCCGTGCAGGATTACGCGACACTGGAGCAGGATCCACAGGTCCGGCACAACGACCTCATCTGGTCGGTTCCCGTCGGAGAGGATGACACGAACACATTCCGCACGGTCGGGACACCGTTCCGCTTCTCCCGGACACCGGTCACCGTCCGCCGAGGGGTCCCGCGTGCGGGACAGCACAACCCAGAGATCCTGCCATCCCTGGGGATCGCCGGCGCCAGCGCGCAAGACGGGGAGCTTCGGCATGTCCGCTGATCTCACAGGCAAGGCCGCGTTCGTCACCGGCGCCGCGATGGGGATCGGGCACGGCGTGGCCGATCTCCTGAGCACGCTCGGGGCGTCGGTGGCCATGTTCGACATCGACCAGGCCTTGCCGGAGCGCGCGAGCGAACTGAGCGCTGCGGGACGATCGGTCTACCCGGTCAGCGGCTCGGTGACCGACCCGGAGAACGTCGCAGAGGGCCTTCGCGAGGCGGCGGCACATTTCGGAGAGCTGAACATCCTGATCAACTGCGCCGGTGTCGTCCGGTACGGGGACGCCGAGGAGCTGGATGTGGCGGAGTGGGACCTCCAGCTGGACACCAACCTGCGGTCGGTCTTCCTTCTCGCGAAGTACGGGGTGCCGTACCTGCGGGCGGCCGGGGGCGGAACGATCCTGAGCATCGCCTCGGTGCAGGCTTTCGCGACTCAGCGTGGAGTTCCTGCCTATGCGGCTTCCAAGGGCGGGATCGTCTCCCTCACCCGCAGCCTCGCGGTGGACCACGCAGCGGACGGGATCCGCGCTCTCGCCGTCGCCCCCGGCTCCGTGGACACCCCCATGCTCCGGTCCGCGGCCGCGCTGTCCGCAGGAGACCAGCGAAGCGCCGAAGACGTCCTCGCCGAATGGGGCGGGAGCTACCCGCTGGGCCGGATCACGTCGGTGGGCGACGTGGCACGGCTGGTCGCGTTCCTGGTCAGCGACGACGCCGCGATGATGACGGGCACCACCGTCACCATCGACGGCGGCCTCACGTCGCAGATCGGAGTCGTGCGATGACGACGCTGCACGTAAGGAGAAGACCGTGAAACTGGGCGCGGGAGTCCCCGAGCCCTTCGTGCTGTTCGACGGCACCTTCAGCTCGCCGCGGCTGGATCACGCCGAATGCGTGGTGGCAGGATCCGGTGGCGACCTGTGGTGCGGGGGCGAGGGCGGACAGATCTACCGGATCAACGGCCACGACATCGAGCAGCGCGCATCCACCGGGGGATTCATCCTCGGTCTGGCCTTCGACGGCCAGAAGACCCTCTATGCCTGCGACCTTGCGGCTGCCTGCGTGTGGGCTCTGGACACCGAATCGGGTGCCCTCGACGTGTTCGCGGACGGCGTCCCGGGCCACCGGATCATCGCTCCGAACTTCCCTCTCCTTCTGCCCGACGGCAGCCTCCTGGTCTCCGACAGCGGAAACGCCCATGAGCCGCGCGCGGGCATCCTCCGCTTCGATGCATCGGGCACCGGCGAGGTATGGCATGATCAGCCGCTGGACTTCGCCAACGGGCTGGCACGAAGCCGCGACGGATCCGTGCTCTTCGTGGTAGAGAGCTGGGCGAGCCGGATCCTCGCCATCGACCTCGACGAGCATCACCGTCCCGCCGGCCCGTTCCGACCCCACGTGGACCTGCCGGGATGCATTCCGGACGGGATCGCCGTCGGCCCCGACGACGCGCTCTACGTCGGCTGCTACGAGCCGTCCGCCGTTCTGCGGGTGCCCGGCCCAGGAGACGTGGAACTAGTCGCCCACGACACGTTCGCGCACACGCTGTGCCACCCCACGAACGTCACGTTCCGTGGCCGCCTGCTCATCGCCGCGAATCTCGGACGATGGCACCTGACCGGCATCGACATCGGCGCGCACGTGGGCGATCTCTCGGATTCCGATGACTGATCTGTCGGTGCTGTGCTGGGATCATCCCCGATGCACGGGTCCCATGCGCGCCGCCGCCCGAGCATGGACGCATGCTCATCCCGAGGTTCGCCTCACTGTGACGCTGCGCGCACTGGCCGCGTTCAACGACGCACCCGTGCACGAAGCCGCCCGCGGGGTCGACCTGATCGTCATCGACCATCCCATGATGGGAGTCGCCGCCGAATCCGGCGCGCTCGAGCCGCTGGAGCGGACCGTCCCGGATCACGTTCTGCAGGGCCTCGCGGCCGACTCCGTCGGCTCGAGCTTTCAGAGCTACTCCTGGAACGGCCATCAGCTGGCGGCGGCCATCGATGCCGCCTGTCAGGTCTCGGTGTCCGACGTCGCGGGACTCGATGCGCTGGGCGTCGCGGCACCGCGCACCTGGGACGATGTCTTGCGCCTGGCGGCGGAGATCCCGGGCTCGGTGGCGGTGCCCCTGTACCCGAGCGATGCCATCGCCCTGCTGATGACGCTCTCAGCGAGCATGACCGGGTCGGTCGGCGACGACGGCGAGGTCTGGTCCGTGCACGCCATCGAGATCCTTGCCGACCTCGCACGCTTCGTGGATCCCCGCTCGTTCGCGTGGAACCCTCCGGCACTGCTGGATATCATGGCTGATCCCCGCTCGCCGGGTCCGGTCTACTGCCCCGTGGTGTTCGGATACACGGACTACCAGCGACCCCCGGCGGGCAGGCTGCGATTCGGCGGACTGCCCACCATCGGACAGCTGCCGGCGAGGTCCCTGCGCGGAGGGGCGGGCCTGGCCGTCTCGGCGTCATCCCGCCACCAGGAGGCGTCATCGGAGTTCGTGGCATGGCTGGCCGATCGCACGACCCAGAGGCACCTCGTCCTGCCTCACGGCGGCCAGCCGGCCAGCCGGGCGACATGGGACGACCCCTCGGCGGACGCCCTCGTGGGCGGCTTCTTCTCCCGCACGCGACCGACGCTGGAGGCCTCGTTCGTCCGGCCGAGGCACGCCTGGTGGCCCCGGTTCCAGGCCATCGCCGGCGAGGAGCTGGCGGCCGCGCTCCGTCGGGACGGATCACCCGCGGAGATCTCCAGGACTCTGGCCGCCGCGCTGCGCGCGATCAGAGCTCGCTGAGGGCGGTGCGTGCCTGGGCCCTCGGGCCGAGCGCCGCGCTTCCCGCATACGGCACGTCGCCGAACCCGCCGATCTCCCGTTCGATCCGCAGGAGGCGATTCCACTTCGCATTCCGTTCCGAGCGGACCGTGGACCCCACCTTGATCTGGCCGGCCTGGGAGCCCACGGCGACATCTGCCAGCCACGTGTCCTCCGTCTCGCCAGAGCGGGCAGAGACGACCGGCGCATAGCCGATCTCCCGCGCGCGGGCGACGACGTCCAGCCCGCCGGTGAGAGTGCCGTTCTGGTTGACCTTCACCAGCACCGCGTTCGCGACCCCGCGCGTCCTGCCCTCGTCCAGCCGGTTCAGCTGTGTGGCGAACAGATCGTCACCGAGCAGCTGGATGTGTCCGAGCCGCTCCGAGGCGTACTCCCACCCTGCCCAATCGTCCTCGGCCACGACGTCCTCCACGCTGAGGATGGGCAACGCTGCGCACCACGACTCGATCTCGTCGACCAGCTCCTGTGCGTCCAGCATCCGGTCCTCGGCGGTCAGGCGATAGCGCCCATCCGGTGAGAGCATGTGCGTCGCGGCGACGTCGATCGCGATGCCGATCTGATCGCCCAGCCGAAGACCGCTCGCCTCCACCCCCCTGGCCAGCAGCTCGACGGCGGCACGATTGCTGGTCAGCCGCGCAGCGATGCCGCCCTCATCGGCGACGAGGGCCGAGGCGATCCCTTCTGCATCGGCGACCTTCGCCGTCGCGCTCCGCACGCGTCCGGCCCATTCGATCGCCTCCGCGAAGGAGGCCGCTCCGACAGGAACGACCAGGAGATCCTGGATGTCGATCATGTTCGACGCGTGCGCGCCGCCGGAGATGATGTTGACCATCGGAAGGGGCAGGCGGGGGGCGGAGCCGATCACCTGCCACAACGGCGCACG
Organism: uncultured Microbacterium sp.; assembly: GCA_937988695.1. Taxonomy (GTDB): domain Bacteria; phylum Actinomycetota; class Actinomycetes; order Actinomycetales; family Microbacteriaceae; genus Microbacterium. The sequence goes on from CALKHM010000086.1 coordinate 21,075, forward strand.
CCGGCTCTGCGCCGACGCGACCGCGCACGCCAGGGAGACGGAGAGCACGGCGTTGGCCCCGAGGCGGGCGAGGTTCGGTGTCCCGTCGGTGGCCCGGAGGCGCACATCGACGGCTCGCTGGTCGCCGGCGTCCAGTCCGACGACGGCGGCGGTCAGCTCGGAGCGGACATTCGCGACCGCGCCCTGGACGCCCAACCCGCCGTACCTTTCGCCACCGTCGCGCAGCTCATGCGCCTCATGGCGGCCCGTCGACTCCCCCGAGGGCACCGTCGCCACACCGACCGAGCCGTCGCCCAGCCGTATCCGACATGCCACGGTGGGTCGTCCCCGACTGTCCAACACTTCCCACGCGTCCACGTCTACGATCTCTGTCTGCATCATTGTCCGGTGATCTCTTTCCAGGATTCCGCAATCGTGTGAGCGGGCGTATGGATCTGGCGTTTCGCGCGCCGCGCGATCAGCGCGCGTTCGTCGGCGCCGAGGTATTCCAGGGGCGAGCTCCCGTACACGCGCGCGAGGAGCAGTCCTGCGAACACCTGGACGAGGTGTTCCTCGTCGTCCAGGGCGGGGCCCGTGCCGTACCCGCCGATGAAGGCGCCCGCCGCACCGCCGATCGCTGCCGCAGCGCCCGTCACGTGCACGGACTTGGCCGCCAGGTGACTCAGCAGGAAGGCCACGTCGAAGGCCGGGTCGCCCCGGTGCGCGACCTCGAGGTCGATGACCCACAGGCCCTCATCACCCACCAGGATGTTCTTCGGCGAGAAGTCGCCGAGCACGAGGCAGCGCCGGCGGGATCGGATCGACCGGACCAGCCCGTCCAGGTCCGCTGCCAGCTCGGGCCGGCGCACGGCGGCGGCGCCGAAGTACGGTTCCAAGCGCAGCTGCTCGAAGAGCCTCGGGTCCTCGAGCGCTTCGGACAGGCTTTGACGCTCGGTCGCCGTGTGCCAGCCCGACAGGAGAGTCCCCAGACGCGACGCGACGTCGCTGCGTATCGACCCGGCCAACAGGTCGTCCTTCCAGCTGCGCCAGTCACTCGGGGCGGCACAGATCGTGAGCGTGTGCCGGTCGGGATCGCGGTCGAGCACGCGCGGTACCGCGTCGGGACTGATGGCATGCAGCCGTTCGAGCGCCTCCGCCTCGACCTGCGACCGCGCCGGATCGGCGAACCAGTCCGCCTTCACCCGAAGCTTCGGCAGCGCCTGCTTGACCACGATCCGCCGATGCCCGTCCTCGACCAGGAACACCGCGTTGGAGACGCCTCCGGACAGCACACGGACGTGGACGTCGGCGCCGGCGACGGTGCCACGGCCCCTGAGGTACTCGAGAATCGTGCTCTCGTCCAGAAGCCTGCTGGGCGTGTGCTCCCGGTCCCCCGGAAACAGGTGCCACGAATGGTCGGGATCCACTGTCATCTCCCCTAGCCCGCGGTGATGCCGCCGTCGATCACCAGCGCGGTGCCGGTGATGAAGGCCGCCGCCGGTGAAGCCAAGTACAGGACCGCATCGGCCACCTCGTCGGGCGTCCCGAGCCGTCGCATCGGCTGACGAGCGACGAGCGCCGCGCGCATCGCCTCAGGGTCGTCCGCCTCTCCCAGCAGACGCCCGACCCATGGCGAGTCCACCGTGCCGGGACACACGCAATTGCATCGGACCCCGTCCGCCGCGTATTGAACGGCGACCTGACGCGTGAAGGAGATCACGGCGCCCTTGCTCGCGCAGTAGGCGGCTCGATCGGGCAAGCCGACCATGCCGGCCGCGGATGCCGTGTTCACGATGACACCGGATCCTTGCTGGAGCATGAACGGGAGGGCGTATTTGGTTCCCAGGAAGACAGACTTCGCATTGACGGCGAAGACACGATCCCATTCCTCCGGCGTGCATTCGATCGGATCAGTGGTCGACGACAGGCCGGCATTGTTGCACAAGACGTCGATGTGTCCTGTGAGCTGGATTGCCGCCTCCATGAGGGCGCGCACGGCGCCGGGGTCGGACACGTCGACGCGGACCTTTCTGCTCCCTTCCGGCGCACCATCGGGATTCAGGTCGCCGGCAATCACCGTCGAACCCATCTCGAGAAACTTCCGCGCGATCTGATAGCCGATCCCCGACCCTGCACCGGTCACGATCACGGTGCGGTCACGACTGTCCTGCGTGCTCATCTCCGTCCCTCCTCCATGTCATTCATCGATCACACATCCCTATCCGCCCTATCCGCGCACCGCACCGGTCGCGACGCCGTCCGTGATGTACCGCTGCAAGAGGACATAGAGCAAGAACATGGGGACCGCGATCACGGTGCAATATGCGAGGGTGGCCGGCCAATCCGTCGAGTGCTGCGTGCTGAACGTCGCCAGCCCCACGGTCAGCGGCTGGATCGCGGTGTCGGTACTGAAGATCAGCGCCACGAAATAGTCGTTCCATGCCGCGACCGAGCTCAAGATCACGCTGGTCGCGATCGCCGGCCGGGAGAGGGGGATGACGATGGAGAACAGCACGCGCAGTCTGCTCGCACCGTCGAGGAACGCGGCCTCCTCGACCTCCTCCGGCAGCACATGGAAGAACGCCGAGAAGATCACGACTGTCAGGGGAAGCTGCAGCGCCGCATCCACAAGGATGATCGGGACGACGGTGCCCAGCAGCCCGAGCGACTGCATCTGAGTGAACAGGGGCACCAACGCGCTCTGCACGGGCAGAAGCAGCCCCAGCGCGAACAGTCCTGTGATGCCGGCACCGATCCAGCGGGGCGTGATCCGCGCGCACACGTAGCCCGCCGCCGCACCGGTGATCGTGCTCAGCAGCACACTGCCGACGAGAATCACCGCGCTGTTGACGGTCCTGGCTGGAATGTCGGCGCTGACCCAGGCCCGGATGAAGTTGTCCCACTGGATGCTCTGCGGCAGCAGCAACGGGTTGGTGAACACCTCGCTCTGGGATTTCACCGAGGTCATCAGCATGAACACGATGGGGATGACAGTGACGGCCAGGCAGATCGCCAGGACGACGATCCACACGATCGTGCCGCTGCGCGACCGTCTCCGGGAAGCCGATGCTTCGATCGTCATGTCCGATTCCTCCGCGATGCGAGCCACCGCTGGCCGAGAACGACGATCGTCACGAGAATCGTGAGAACCACCGATTGAGTGGCGGAGTATCCGAAGTCGGAGTTCGCGAACGCCGTCCGATAGATGAGAGTGGCGATCGTGTCGGTCGCTCCGGCCGGTCCGCCCCCGGTCAGCAGATACACCTGGTCGAACAGGCGCAGATTCCCCGCGAGTGAGATCGTGATGGCCACGGACGTCGCCGGCGCCAGCAGCGGCAGCGTGACGTACCAGAAGCGCCGTGCGCCTGCCGCGCCGTCGAGGCTCGCGGCTTCGTACACGTCGGCAGGAATCCCCTTCAGGCCAGCCAGGAAGATGACCATCATGTAACCGGCGAACTGCCAGATCACCACCGCGCTGACCCCGAGTAGCGCCGTGGCCTGGTTGCCCAGCACATCGGCGAGACCCCCCTCGCCCAGCCCCAGAGCCCGCGCGGCCTGACCCAGTACGCCCACGAGCGGGTTGAAGATGAATCCCCAGATCAAGGCGACGACCACGCTGCTGAGTATCGAGGGTGCAAAGAACAATCCCCGGTAGATCGCGACGCCTCTGCGGGGCCTGTTCAGCAGGAGCGCGAGCCCGAGGCCGAGGCCGACCTGCCCGGCGACGATCACGACAGCGAAGAGCAACGTGTGTCCGACCGCCCCGATGAACTGATGGTCGGAGACCAGCCGGACGAAGTTCTCGAGGCCGACGAAGATCGGCTCGTTCAGTCCGTCCCACCGGGTGAGAGAGAAATAGAAGCCCGCCAGGACAGGGCCGACCAGGAAGCCGAGATACACGACCGCCGCGGGCGCTGCCAGAGCGAGGAAGCCGGCCTCGAACCGTCTCCTGCTTCGAACCGGGCGCCCGGACCGCGAAGGTCTGCCCGACCGGGGGCGGCGCGCGTGGGCGCCGTCCCCGGCCAGTGGGTGGTACACCGACTCGCCTCGCTGTGGACGCTCGTCAGTACCCGACTTTGCTGTCATTGTCTTGGATCTTCTGGAACTGATCGATCACCTGGCTGGCACCAGACGTGCCCGCCATGATCTGCCCGAGGAGATTGGGGCCTTCCGCGTTGACACCGGGGCCGATGTCGTCGGGGAAAGGGACACCCGCGTCGATCAAGGCGTTCCAGTCCTTCTGGTAGGGCGAGAAGTCTCCCGTGGCGCCCTTGACCGAGCTGACGATCGACTGCTCCTTGGCGTCCTGGGCGACCGTCTCCTTCTGCGAGAGGAAGTCCAAGAACTTCTTGGCGGCATCCTGCTTCTTGGTCCACGAGGTGACAGCGATCATGCTGTCGGCCAACGACGATCCGCGGGCCGCCGGCTCGCCTGCGGCGTTGATGGGCAGGGGGAACGCGCCGGGAGTGAATCCGGCCGGATTGAACGGGGCTTGAAGCGCCCAGCTGCCCATGAGCCACATCGCGGCCTTGCCCGACGTGAACGCGATTCGTGCGTCCTCGAACTTGAGGCTCTGGCTCCCCGGCATGAAGTAGCCGGCCTTCGCCAGATCCTCCACGCGCTTGATCTGCGTGGTGAACAGATCGTTGTCCTTCCAGGTCGACTCGCCGGTATGCAGTTGCGCCATGAAGTCCGGATGCGAGTCTGCGAACTCCGCGATCGCGTTGTGGTAGAAGTACTGGTTCGTCCAGCTCTCCGCGGGGCTGACGACGATCGGCGGTGTGCCGTCGGCCTTGATCTTCGCCGCCGCCGCCATGAACTCGTCCCAGTTGGCGGGGACGTGGATGCCGAGCTTGGTGAACAGGTCCGTGTTGTAGAACACGCCGATCCCGTACAAGTTGCGCGCGTACCCGAAATTCTTGCCCTCGATGATTCCGGGCTTCAAGCCGACGTCCGTGATGTTGTCCAGGAACTTCTCGCCACTCAGATCCGCAAAAGTGCCCGCCTTGGCATATTTGTTGAACTCCGCGCCGCTTTGCACATTGAGGACATCGATATCGGTCTTGCCTGCGACACGGGTCTGCAAGACCTGTGCCCATTCGGATCCGCTGATGTGCTCCCACTTCACGCTGATCCCGGTCTTGTCCTTGAACTTCTGCAGGAGCGAATCGCTGATGAGCCCCGAGCTCAGCACACGAATGGTCTCGCCATCGCCTGAAGACCCACTCTTCGGCTCCGCAGAGCACGCGGACAAACCCGCCGTGACGAGAGCCGCTGTGATCGCCAGACAAAAAAGTCTCGCCTTTGGTCTGCCCATCATTTCCCCTTTGAATTGAATGAATGCGAGGCGGTCCGGAAGCTGTGATCCTCTGTCGCCATGCGTTCGCATTTTCTGGACTAGACCAGAACGTAGCATTATGAATCGGACGGTGTCAACCGACTCCAGCCGCACCCCGCGCACAGCGCATGGCGCGCCACTCTGGTACGGTGACGCCGAACTGTGACAGACGACGTGTGGGGGACATGATGCTGCTGAGGGACCTCAACCTGCGGGGAACTCTTGCGCTCCGGCGAGCGGGCGGCCGCGGCTCTGTCTACCCCGGGATGAAGGTCCGGATCGACGGCCGCGTGGACGGGCCGGGCTGGATGCAGGTGGGCGCCCAGTGGCCCGGGTCACGCATGTATCTGCCCGGCCAGCTCCACGTCGCCGGCGGCGGGCAGCTCATCCTCAACGGTGGGATGCGCATCTTCACCGGCTCCCGGATCGTCGTCGACGGCGGCGGCGTGCTGACCTTGGGCGGCGGTTATCTGAACATCGGCACCCGGATCTCCTGCTTCCGGGAGATCACGATCGGTGACGACGTCGCGATCGCGGACGACGTGTTGATCCGGGACAGCGACAGTCACGACATCGTGGGCGGCAGGCCGTCGGCCGCACCGATCCGGATCGGAAACCACGTGTGGATCGGGGCGAGGGCGACGATCCTCAAGGGCGTCACCGTCGGCGACGGAGCGGTGATCGCCGCCGGCGCCGTCGTGACGAAGGACGTCGCGGCGGGCACCCTCGTCGGAGGCGTTCCTGCGGTGCCGCTCAAAGCCGAGATCGAGTGGGTCTGACCAGGCACGCTGCGGACGTCGCACCCTTCAGCCCGCGATCTCCCGCACCATCGGAAGATCGGGCATCGCCCAATCCAGCATCGCGAGTTCGGTGGGACGCACCCACTCCATCCGGTCGTGGTCGGTGCTGGCGGTCGGGCGGGGCCCTGCCAATGTCGCCGCCAGACAGGTGAGCCGGATGCTGCGGGCTGCGGCATCGGTCACGTCCGAGCGCAGCAGCTCGCCCACGCGCACGTCCACGCCGAGCTCTTCGCGGATCTCCCGGGCCAGCGCCTGCGCCGGCGATTCCCCGCGCTCGACCTTGCCGCCGGGGAACTCCCACTTGCCCGCGTCGACCTTGCCCTCGCCGCGACGGCAGGCGAGCACCCGGCCCCCGTGGACGATGACCGCGGCCACCACATCGAGCGGCTTCATGCGCGCATCCTCTCATGACACTGCGCGCGGCACGCCGAAACGCGCGCCCCGCGACCAATCCGCGGCGAGTCGGGCCGTTTTCTGCCTGCCACCAGGCCCATTCCGCTATCCTTTGACCGGATGGCGGTTGCCTGCGCGTCGGGTCCCCAGCTCGATGAGTGCATCATTCCCCAGATGGTGCCGCGCAGGTCGACCTGCGATCCCAAGGTGGGTGCCGCGCGTCGTTCCCCAAATGTTCGTCCGCGGCACCCACACCGTTGTGTCACCGCGTACGAGAGTTTGAAGACGCCCGCGGGCCCACTCCCCAGCGGTACACCCGTGTCGGGCGTCTTCGTTTGCACGTCCCCAGTGTTTGTGCGATCACCACTGTAGCGGACAAATTGTCCCCCAAATGGGGGACATCGTTGCATCCTGAGCAAATCTTCAGGAAACGGGGTCGTGAGGCCTCATCGCGTAGACTTCGGATTCATTCCGCTGGGTCGCGCGTGGGGCTGCGACCGCGGATCGGCGCTCGTGGGGAGGACGTCCGTGGTTCGCAGCATGCGTATGCGGTGGCTGGTCTGGGGCTTGACCGCTGCGGTGGTGATCATCCTTGCCGCCCTCGCCTGGGTGGGTGCGCGCGCACTCATGGCCAAGAAGGAGCTCGACGCGGTCACCTCCCAGGTCGACGCCCTGCGCCAGGCCGTCGCCGACCAGGATCTGGCACGTCTCGAGTCCATCGCCAAAGCCGCCGGCCCGCACATCCAGGCCGCTACCGACCTGACCGGCGATCCGATCTGGCGCGCGACCGAGGTGCTCCCCGTGCTCGGGCCCAATCTCACGACCGCCCGTGTCGTGTCCGCCAGCCTCGACACGCTCGTGAACGACCTCGCGCTGCCCCTGACGTCGCGGCTCCCGCACCTGGGCGAGGCCGACGGAGGGATCAACGTCCGCACGCTGCAGGACATCGCGCAGACGCTCACCGAGGCGGGCGCCGCGCTGCAGACCTCTCAGCACGAGCTCCACGCGCTCGACCTGCACGCCGTGCTTGCCCCGATCGCGGACGGCGCGCAGCAGTTGCAGAAGATCACCGATCAGGTGACGCCGATCGTCCGCGGCACCGCACCGTTCCTGCACATCGCCCCAGGCCTCCTGGGAGCCGACAGCACGCGGCACATCCTGCTGATCGTGCAGAACAACGCCGAACTGCGCACCGGGGGCGGCATCAGCGGCTCGTTCGTGGAGCTGACCGCCCAGAAGGGACGCGTGAGCCTGAGCAGCGTCGCCAGCGACGCCCTGTTCCCCCCTGCGGCCAAGCCGGTCACCGAGGTGCCGGCATCCACCACGAAGCTGTACGGCGACGTGGTCGGCAGGTACGTGCAGAACACGACGAGCCCCGCGGACTTCACGCTGACGGCTCGACTGGCCTCGGCGTGGTGGCACACGCATACCGGCGAGACTCCGGATGCCGTGCTGTCGATCGATCCCTATGTTCTGACGGCATTGCTGCAGGCGACCGGACCGGTGAAGGTGCAGGGCGCGACGCTCTCGGCGGACAACGCCATCGAGGCGTTGCTGGTCGCTCCGTATCTCACCATGGACTCGGCCGAGCAGGACGTCTTCTTCGAGGCTGTCGCCAAGAGCGTCTTCCAGCGCGTCGTGGACGGCAGCACGAGCGCGTCGGCTCTGGCCTGGGCCCTGCAGAAGCCGCTGGCCGAGGGACGGATCTCGGCATGGAGCAGCGTGCCCGAGGAGCAGCGCGTGCTGGGCCGAGCGCCCCTGGGCGGGCCGGCAGTGCGACACGCTGCTGCCGGAGCGCAGGCGTACGCCGTCTACCTCAGCGATGCCACCGGCAGCAAGATGGATCGCTTCTTGCAGACCGCCATCACGACGGGAAGCACGCTGTGCCGCGACGACGGTCATCGCGACGTCGTCGTCACGGTGACGCTGCACAGCCAGGCACCGGCGAACGCGGGATCCGTCTTCCCCGTGTCGGTGACCGGGGGTGGGATCTTCGGCACCCGGGCCGGCGACATCCGCACCATCGTGTCGGTGGCCGCCCCCGCCGGGACCTTCTTCGGCGGAGTCCGGGCGGATGGGAAGCTGACGACCTCGCCCGACGTCGTCGACGCGGGGTTCCCCACCAGCGCCACCACCGTTCTTCTCGCGCCCGGTCAGACGAAGACCGTCGAGTTCCGGTTCATCGCAGCCCAGGCCGGCGCGGTGCAGCCGGTGATCTTGCATACTCCGATGATCAATGCGCCGAAGATCTCGTCGACGGCCGCGGAATGCCGGTGATCTGCAACATTCCCGAGAAAGTCCTTTTACAGCGGACGATCAGCATGTAGAGTGATGGGGACTGGGGCGGTGGGACGCTCTGGTCAAACGTTCGTAATGGGATGCGGACGAAAACTGGGGAATCTGGCGATCGGGACATCGCCTGGACATTACTGGGGAGCGAATGTCTACTGGGGACGCGCTTTTGCGCGTGCACATCTGGGGATGTGCACAATGACCGCCGTCGACGTGCAATCTGCGACGGCACTCGGGAAGGCGACCACGCACGCCGTGCTCAGCACGCCGCGCGTCGCCCTCTTCGACTCTCGGCAGCCCATCGAGGCGGGCCGTGTTCTGGCCTTCCCGGTGCGTACCGGACGGGCCGCGACCGCGGGGGCACCGCGTCTGCAGCCTGCGCTGGAGCGCCGGCGCCTGCGGGAGCGACGACCGCGCACCCGCCTGCAGGTGACGGATGCCGGGATCGTCGCCGTGGCCATCACAGCGGCCGCCGCCGCGAACGTGGGGACCGACCGGTCGACGGCCAATGCCTGGGGGCTGGCCGCCGTCGGAACGCTCACCGCGATCGTCTGGTTCGCCAGCCTGGCGCTGTTCGGCACGCGCTCGACGACCGTGCTCGGCTCGGGCGCGAGCGAGTACAAGCGCGTCGCGCACGCGACCGGTCTCGCCTTTGGCATCATCGCGATGACCTTTGTGATCTTCCAGTGGCACGGCGTGCGGATGCAGTTGATGGTCGCCCTGCCGCTGGGACTGTTCGCCGTCCTGGTCGGACGGTGGACATGGCGGCGCTGGCTGATCGGCCAGCGTGCGTACGGACACTATGCCGCACGCACACTGGTGACCGGCACCCGTGACGACGTCGAGTACGTGATCCGGCAGCTTCTGCAGGACCCGTGCCACGCCTTCACGATCGTCGGCGCTGCCTTGGCCGACGAGTCGACCGATCGTGTCGTCGTGGATGGCCGCTCCATTCCCGTTGTGGGGACAACGGTGACGGTGGCGGACCGCGCGCGCGAGCTGGAGGCCGACTCCGTCGTAGTGGCAAGCCGGCTGGACGGGGAGTTCATCAAGCGCCTTTCCTGGGAGTTGGAAGGCACGGCATCCGAACTCATCCTCTCCAGCCGGCTGGCCGACGTGGCCGGGCCCCGCATCTCGCTGCGGCCGCTGGACGGGATGCCGCTGATCCACGTGAAGATCCCCGAGTTCGAAGGGGCACGCCACGTGCTCAAGCGCACGATGGACATCGTCGTGGCCACCCTGGCGCTCATTCCGATCGCGCTCGTCGGGTTGCCGATCGCCCTGCTCATCGCACTCGAGGACCGCGGCCCGGTGTTCTTCCGGCAGACGCGGATCGGACGGGACGGCAGCGAGTTCAAGATCCTCAAGTTCCGCACGATGGTCACCGACGCCGAAGCTCGCCTGGCTGCGCTGCAGGCCGCCAACGAAGGTGCGGGCCTGCTGTTCAAGCTCAAGCACGACCCGCGAGTGACCCGTATCGGCGCCGTGCTGCGCAAGTTCTCGCTCGACGAGCTGCCGCAGTTCTGGAACGTGCTGCGCGGCGACATGAGCATCGTCGGACCACGCCCGCCGCTGCCCAGCGAAGTGGACGAGTACGACAGCGACGTCTCCCGCCGCCTGTTCATCAAGCCCGGGATCACCGGACTGTGGCAGGTGAGCGGACGCAGCGACCTCTCCTGGGATGAGAGCGTCCGTCTGGACCTGCGCTACGTGGAGAACTGGTCGGTGATGACCGATCTGATGATCATGTGGCGGACGGCTCGCGTGATGCTCCAGCCGGAAGGGGCCTACTGAAACCACGGATGGCTCGGCCATCCGCTATCCAGACCGGATCCGCGGTCGTGCTCCCCACCTCAAGGCGTCGAATCACCCCACAGCGGCCGGCGCCGAAATCACGATCGCGGATCCCTGGGGCCACCGATGAACCCACGCTAAGGTTCTCCGTGCGGGCTTTGCGTGACAAGGGGAGCACGGGATCCGCTGGGGGCGATATCAATGACGGATGAGAAGACGTCGACGCTGACACCCGCGATGAAGGTCGTCGTCGGCGTCGTGGCGGTGCTGGTGGTCGCCGGGATCATCACTGTCTCGGTGCTGCTGAGCAACGGCAAGACGCCGGGACTTGCGAGCGCCGTGACGACCACAGGCCAGCAGAGCGGCGACACCGCGGGGCGTCCTGGAGCCGCGAGCCCTTCACGGGGGTCCTCCATGAAGCCGTCGACGGGGACCACGAAGACCGATGCCCCGGATCCCACGCGGACCTGGGGCTCCGAGGGGATCGCCCCCACCGCGACGTTCGACCCGCGCCTTCCCACGATCTCGCCGGCGGCACCCCTTGTGAAAGCACCGTTGCCGAAGCCTGCGACCAGGACAGGCGGGCTGGTCTCCGGCTTCCCGACGAACGTGGTGGGACCGGCGGCCAAGTCCACGGTGCTGTCCAGTTCCATCGCCACCCAGAAGACCACGATGCAGGTCAGCCTCGTGGCCACCTCGACCACATCGCAGGACACGGTTCAGAAGCACTACGAGAAGCTCTGGGCCTCGCTCGGCCTGCAACAGGGCATCACCAGCGACGGCACGGTGCTGTACACCGGCGCGCACGAGTCCGTGGCCTTGTCGTTCGGCTCTTCAGGAACCGGCACTCGGTACACGATCTACGGCGTGTTCCGGACGAAGTGAGGCCACGGTGTACATCTCCTTCACGAACAAGCCGAAGCAGCAGTCCGCGACGCCCGACGCCGACGCGGCGGCGCCCCGGACGCCCGGCGGCAATGCCCGGCGCGGAGTGCGCTCGGTGTCGGCGGCGGTGTTCAGCTTCGGCATCGTCTCGATGCTCACCGACATCTCGTCGGAGTCGATCACGGCCGTCCTGCCGCTGTATGTGACGGCGTATCTCGGCCTGTCGACGATCGCGTACGGCTTCATCGACGGGCTGTACCAAGGTGTGTCGGCCGTCGTCCGCATCGCGGGCGGGTACACATCCGATCGGCTCGACCAGCCGAAGTGGGTGGCCTTCGTCGGCTATGCCGTCGCGGCCGTCGCGCGCGTGGGTCTGCTGTTCGTGACCGGTTTCGGCGCCCTGGTCGCGGTGCTCACCGCCGACCGCATCGGAAAGGGCATCCGCACGGCGCCGCGCGACGCCGTGATCACAGCCTCCTCACGCTCGGACAACCTCGGCACCTCGTTCGGCGTGCACCGCACGCTCGACAACATCGGCGCCGCGGTCGGGCCGCTCATCGCGTTCATCATCCTGCTGCTGATCCCCAACGGCTACAGCACGATCTTCGTCGCCTCGCTCGCGTTCGCGGTCATCGGCGTGACGATCCTCGGCCTCTTCGTGCCGAACGTGCGCACGCGCGAGCCGCTCATGAAGCCGAAGGATGCCGCGGCGAGCACGCCGCGCGCCCCGCGGCCGAAGTTCGACTGGGGAGTGATCACCGCCCGTCCGATGCGGCGGGTGCTGGCGGCCGCCGGCATCCTGGGGCTGCTGACCATCGGCGACGGCTTCGTCTATCTGGTGCTGCAGGCGCGCAGCGACTTCGCCGCACAGTGGTTCCCGCTGCTGTACGTGGGGACGAACATCGCGTTCCTCGCCTTGGCGATCCCGCTCGGGCGCCTCTCCGACCGAATCGGCCGAGCCCGCGTGTTCGTGTTCGGCCATGCCGGACTGCTGGCGGCCTACGTCGTGGCGGCCCTGCCGATCGCCGACATCGCCGCCACCGTGATGTGTCTCGCGTTCCTCGGTGCCTTCTACGCGGCCACCGACGGCGTGCTGGCGGCGCTGGCCGCACAGCTGACGACCCCCGAGACGCACGGCACCGGCATCGCTGCCGCCCAGACCGTGGTCGCCGTCACCCGATTCCTGTCGGCGACCGGCTTCGGCATCCTCTGGTACGCCCTGGGCCGCGAGACGTCGATGTGGATCGTCTCGGGCCTGCTCGTCGTCGCGATCCCTTTGATCGCGCTTCTGCTGCGCCCGTACCTGGCGGCACGCGGGCGGGAGGAAGCCGCGTGAGCGCCCGCGTCAAATGGCTCGTCATCGCTCTGGTCTCTCTCCTCGCACTGGGCACGACGGCAGGTGCCGGCGTCTACGCCTGGGTGCAGTACCAGGCACGACAGAACGCTCCCTCGCAAGCCCAGACGGTCGCACCGACCGACTGGGCGCGCGGTGACCGGATCGTGTTCCGCAACACGGCCTCGGGACAGGGATACGGATTGGTCGCCAGCGTGCCGCTCGACGACCCGACGGGTGCACGTGCGGTGACCGGCATCGCTTGCGATCGGGTGGATGCCACCGAGACAGAGATCTCCTGCCTGCGCTCGGAACGCGGCATCACCCCCACCTACAACGCGCGGATCTTCGACAACACGGGAACCCAGCTGCAGGAGTGGCCGCTGCCTGGCGTGCCCAGCCGCACCCGTTTCTCCCCCGACGGTTCCCTCGTCGCCTCGACCTCGTTCGTCACCGGCCATGCCTACGCGTCGCTCGGCTTCTCGACCTCGACAGCGATCCGGAAGACCTCCGACGGGTCGAGCTTCGGCAACCTCGAGGACTGGAAGCTGTACATCGGCGGCAAGGTCAGCGCCCCGCTCGACCGCAACTTCTGGGGCGTGACCTTCGTCGACGACAACACGTTCTATGCCACCGTCGGCATGACCACGATCGGTGTCACGTACCTGGTCAAGGGCGACATCAAGGCCAAGACGCTGACCTCGGTGCTGAAGACCGTGGAGTGCCCGTCGCTCTCCCCCGACGGCACCCGCATCGCGTTCAAGCGCGTCGTGTCCGGAGCCGGACCGACCGTGCACTGGACGCCCGCGATCTACGACATCGCGACGAAGAAGGTCACCGTGCTGGACATCGAGACACGAAGCGTCGACGATCAGATCGAATGGCTCGATGACGACACGTTGCTGTACGGCGTGCCCAACAGTTCCCCCGGCGACTCGGACATCTGGGAGCTGAAGGCCGATGGCAAGACGAAGCCCTCGATCTTCATCCACCACGCCTGGTCGCCGGCCGTCGTGCAGCAGTGACCTCGTCGATCAGACGGAAGCCGCGCGCGAGGCCCGCTCCTGCAGCCGCCGACGCCGGCGTCGGGCAACGAGGAGCACGCCCCAGGCGATGAGGGCGCCGACGGCGGCTCCCGCGGCGTTGGCGATGACATCCCGCACGCTCGGCTCTCGATGCGGGATCACGATCTGCACGATCTCCACTCCAGCCGAGACGACGACGCTCAAGATCGCTCCGGCCCAGGCCCGCTGAAACAGCAGCGTGAGCAGCAGCCCCATCGGGATGAAGAGCACGATGTTGGCCGCGAACTCGATCCACCCCGATCCGAACCATGCCCCGCCCAGGAGCGGCTGCACGAGCACCGTGAGCCTGTGCACGATGGCGCCGTACGAGACGGGCAGGAGCAGGATCAGGGCGGCCACGATCGCGTATGCCAGAAGGCCGCCGAGCGCCCATCGCTGCAGGCGGCTCCGCTTCTTCATGCCGCCACCGGCGGAATCCCGAAGAGCGTGTGCTTCGCCGAGGGATACCCGGCGAGCCAGTCCGAACGACGTCGCCATGCGACGCCCCAGGTACCATCGCGACGGCCTCGCGCCCGTTCGAGGACCGTGCGCAGCCCCACTCCCGCCAGCAGCAGCGCGCAGCCCGCACGGGCGCGTCGGGGACTCCACACGTGCCGCAGCAGCGTCGTCTTCCCGGCGAGCACCAGGCTCATCTTCTGGGTGCTGACGGATGTCGATCCCCCGACATCGTGGATGACGGCGGCCTCCGGCACGATCACCGGCCTCCACCCGTGCCGTGCCGCCCGGATGCTGAACTCCGCGTCCTCGCCATACAGGAAGAACGTCTCGTCCATGCCGCCGAGCGCGTTCCAGTCCTCGCGGCGCATGAGCAGCAGGCAGCCGGTCACGATGGGAACCTCCCGCACGGAGTCGCGCTGCCAACGCCCGAGGGATTCCGGGTCGAACACCGCCGATCCTCGGAATGCCGTCGACAGTCCGGTCGCGAAGCAGAACAATGACCAGAGCGTGGGCGCACCCCAGCAGGAACTGCGCTCCACACTGCCGTCGCGGCGCTCGGTCCGACCGCCATACACGCCGTTCTCGGGGTGCTGCCGAGCGAAGGCGACGAGGGCCATCAGCCCGTCGGTGAGAACGACGGTGTCGGGATTGAGCAGGACGATGTAGTCGCCGTCGGCCTGGGCGACACCGCGATTGACACCACGCGCGAACCCCAGGTTCTCGTTGGCCTCGTCGACGATGACTCCGGGAAACCGATCACGGATGGCAGCGGCGGTCCCGTCGGTCGACCCATTGTCGACGACGATCACCTGGGTGTCGGCAGGGGCGTTGCCGAACACGCTGGCGATGCATGCCTCCGTGTCCTCCCGCGTGTTGTAGCTGACGATGATCACCGAGAGGGTCGTCATGCGACCGCGCTCTCAGGAAGGGGGCGCTCGCCGATGACCCGCGCAGGCACCCCCGCCGCGACGCATTGTGCGGGAAGGTCGTGTGTGACCACCGCACCGGCGGCGACGACCGCGCCGTCGCCGATGGTGACCCC
This sequence comes from uncultured Microbacterium sp., assembly GCA_937988695.1. Taxonomy (GTDB): domain Bacteria; phylum Actinomycetota; class Actinomycetes; order Actinomycetales; family Microbacteriaceae; genus Microbacterium. The sequence goes on from CALKHM010000086.1 coordinate 36,454, forward strand.
TGCCAGTACCACGACGTTCGCGCCGAGCCAGACATCATCGCCAATGATGACGTCCTTCTCGTCCTTCGGCTGGTGCATGACCGGGGTGCCCTGGACGATGCCGTAGTTCGACGCGGTGATCGTCACGTTCGGCGCCAGGAGGCTGTATCGGCCGAGGACGATCCGCCCGTGTGAGTTCCCCGCCCAGATCATGTCGTGCTCGCCGACATGCGAATGGGCACCGATCGTGATCCTCTCGCCGTTGCGGAACGTCGCGTTCGGTGCGATCTTCACTCCCTCCCCCCGCTGGATCTTGCGCACTTCCTGCACATGCGCATAGGAGGCGAAATGCGCGAGCCGGAACATGTGCGTCCATGTGCCGGGGTTCAGGAGTGAACGCAGCACACCGCCGACGCGCTGCCCCGCGGAATCGCCGCCGTGCGTCCTGTGTGCGCCGGAGACCGCCCCGACCCGGTCTGCGTGCGCGTGGTTCCCCATCATGTCTAGAGAGTACCGACACCGACAAGGATTCGGAGAGTCGGCAACTAGACTGTCCGCGGGGAATGTCCCGCGACCGAGGGCCAAGGTTTTGTCACACGACGATCGCCGGATGAGCGTTGTCATTCCAGCGCACAACGAGGCATCCGTGATCGGCGGCCTCCTCCGGCGTCTGATCGACACGGATCCCGACGAACGGCTGGAGATCGTCGTCGTCGCGAACGGCTGCACGGATGACACCGCGCTGGTCGCGTCGCAGTCCTCGGCCCGCGTGCAGGTGGTCGAGGTACCCGCGCCGTCGAAGATCGCCGCGCTGCGGGCGGGCGACGACGCGGCCACCGCCTTCCCTCGCGCCTACCTCGACGCCGACGTGCTCGTCGACGCGACCGCGTTGTTGGCGGTCGCCGACGCACTCGGTGCACCGCTGTACGCGGGTGCCCCCCGGATGACGGTCGACACGACGGGTGCGAGCGTGTGGGTGCGCTGGCAGTACAAGGTGTGGGAGCTCACCGACTACCGCACCGCGACGATGATCGGCTCAGGCCTGTACGTGCTCTCCGAGGCCGGCCGCGCGCGCTTCGGGGAGTTCCCCGATGTGATCGCCGATGACGGGTACGTCCTGCGCTTGTTCGACGAGGCCGAGAGAGTCGTCGTCGACGACGTGGCCTTCTCCATTCGCGCACCGCGCACCCTTCGATCGTTCATTCGGCGCCAGGCTCGCATCCTCGCCGGCAACGAGCAGCTGAACGCGCTCTTTCCGGAACGGGCACCGGCGGCGGGTTCCCGTTCGCACGCCTCGCTGCTTCGCAGGCTGGTCACACGTCCCGCCCTCTGGATCCCCGCCGCCGCATATCTCTGGGTCCGGCTCATCGCTCGCGTCCAAGCGCGCAGAGTCCGGGGGAACTGGAGATCTCAGGCGTGGAATCGGGATGCCACCAGCCGATAAAGACGGCAACGGCGTGAGCCGTGCGAGCACCGGGGCTCGCATACACTGGTGGCTGACGGCTGCGGCGTCCGCGCAGTCGACGGGACGGGATGCGTGCTCCTGGGGAGGGCAGTGCGATGGGAACGACGCCGAGTGAAGACGCGAACGACGGTCGTGCCGACCACGTTCTGCTCACCCGGTTCAATCTGCCTTCGGTGGGTCCGGAGAGCCTGATCCGCGCGCAGGACGGATGGCTGCAGGACCGCATCGAGCTCTTCGAGCGTTTCACCGTCCCGTCCGTGCGCGCGCAGACGCGCCCGCGCTCGTTCGGCTGGCTCGTGTTCTTCGACCGCGAGAGCCCCGCGTGGTTGATCGAACGGATACGTCCGCTCGTCGACGACGGCGTGTTCCGCGCCGTCTACGGCGAACAGTTCACGAACGAGGAGGTCGTCGACGAGGCGCGCAACCTCACCGGCGCCCGATCGAGCCGGCTGCTCACCTCGACCCTCGACAACGACGATGCGCTCGCCGTCGACTTCGTGGAACGCGTGCAACACCTGGCCGAAGGCACGGAGGCGGCAGCGCTGTATCTTGCAAACGGCCTGATCCGCACGGCGACGCACGCGTACCTTCGGCACGATCCGCACAACGCCTTCGCCAGCGTCGTCGAACCGTGGCACGGGGCTCGGACGGTGTGGCGGGACTGGCACAACATGCTGCACCGGCACATGCCGGTACGCGTGGGCGCCGGCGAGCCCGGCTGGCTCCAAGTCGTGCACGGGAGGAACGTCAGCAACCGCGTCCGCGGACGGCTCGTCGATCCGACGGTCTACGACGGGCTGTTCCCCGGTCACCTCGAGGACCTCAGCGTCCCGACGGCTCCGGCGCTCGCCTACGATCGGCTCATCCGCATCCCCACACGGGAGACCGGCGAGACCCTCCGGCGCGCGGGCAAGTCGGTGATCTTGCACACACTCGGCCGTGACGGCCTCGATCGCGTCAAAGAGCGGTTGCAGCGTTCCACGACGCGCTGACCCCACGTCATCCCGGCGTGACGGGGAAGAAGACCTCTCTCGGCTCCGCCGCGGCATGCAGCACCCTCGGCGGCAGCGTCGGCCAGTCGTCGCCCTCCGGAATCTCGCGAGGCCGGTGCAGCTGCGTGCGGTGGGCCTCGAGCGCGTGGAGCTTGCCGGCGAGGAAGCCATCGGATCGCACGACGACCGCGCGCCGGAACGTCGCCTTCGAGATCGCAGAGAACAGCGACGCCCACCGGCGACCCGGTTGCAGCGGCCACGACGCCCACAGCCACACCGGGTACTCGAACACCCTCAGCCCGCGTCGGCCGCGACCGGCCCGCCGCGCCGCCCGGCCGACCGCCGCATGGTCGGGATGCGGCTCTTCGGCACTGGTCGCATAGAGCTCCTCGGCCCGGGTCTCATCAAGAATCTGCCGGATCGCCGCGACCAGCTCGTCCTCATGCGCGCCGACGGTGCCGTCCTCATAGTCGAGTCGCCGGACCTCGTCGGCACGAACGTTCAGCCGTCGCGCGGCCTCTGCCATCTCCTCACGGCGCCGGGCGGCAAGGCCTTCCGGAGAGATGACGGCGCTCTCATGCGAGTGGCTGCCGTCGGTGACCACGACGATGGTCACCGACACCCCCGCGGCGACCTTGCGCTGGATGAGCCCCCCGCAGCCGAGCGTCTCGTCGTCCGGGTGCGGAGCCAAGACGACCGCGCTGTGCCCGGCGCTGGCATCGGTCACGTCACGAGCACACCGCAGCAGGGCGCTCCTGACGACACCGCGGAGCTGCTCTATGACGGGCACAGGACGTCCTCTCGGCGCAGCTGTCGCCGACGATAGTCTGGAGAGCAGCATCTGGGAATTGGGGGCCATGAAGAATCTAGCGGTGTCGGGCGCGGAGCGCCTCATCCAGAACCTCCGCCGGCGCCGCGCGGCGCGGGCACGACGTCCACCCCTCATCCGCTTCGACAGCACCGTCGACGACGGTCCGGGGCGCATTCTGTATCTCTCGCCCGATCCGGCTCAGCCGCGCGGAGGCGTCCGTGTGTTCTACCGGCATGTCGACCTGCTCAACGAGTCGGGTGCCCACGCTGCCGTCGTCCACTGCAAGAGCGGGTACCGGGCGGGATGGTTCGAGAACGACACGCGTGTGATCGCCGGACCCGACCTGGTGGCCACGCGGCGCGACATCCTGGTGGTGCCCGAGTTCTTCGGAG
>CALKHM010000087.1 GCA_937988695.1 uncultured Microbacterium sp.
GCCGTTCTGCGCCGAGGTGAGGAACGCGAAGTGGATGTTCTCCGTGTAGCTGCCTGCCGCCAGGGTCAGACCCCACTGGTCGCCATGGGTGAGGGTCTTCGCGTCGGTGACGAGCTCCTCCCACGTCGTCGGCGGCTGGAGGCCCGCCTTGTCGAACATCGCCTTGTTGTAGTACAGGCCGTACGCCAGTCCGTACAGCGGCACCGAGGTGGGGGTCTTGCCGGGCGCGCCGCCCGCGTCCAGCGCGGTCTTCACAAACCGGTCCAGCCCGCCGATCGCCGCAGCGTTCTCCGCGTCGAACGGCACGAACGCGCCGGTCGACTGGAACGCAGCACCCCAGGTGTTGCCGATGTTGACGACATCCGGGCCCTGACCGCTCGTGATGGCGGTCTGGATCTTCGTCTGCAGATCGTTCCAGCCGATCACCTGCAGGTCCACACCGATGCCGGTCTGCTCGGTGAACTTCTTCAGGATCGGGGTGAGCACCTCTTTGTCGTTGTCCAGGCTGGAGCCCTGGTTGCTGGCCCAGTAGGTGATCGTCGTCTTGCCGCCGTTGTCGCCTCCGTTGGCGGACGACCCGCCGCCGGAGCAGCCGGCCAGCATCATCGACAGCGCCGCCACGGCCGTGGCCGCCGCGATGACCTTCTTCTTCGCTTCCACTGCTGACTCCTTCGTCTCCCACGGCCTGCGCCTGGGGCTGCTTCTCCCCGATCCGACGTCCGGGATGGATCGCCGCTTTCGCTGAGGAGGATCTGCGCGCTAGTGTAACTTAACCGATTCGGTTGACAAGATCACGATTTGATTTCGACCTCCGACGACCGGCAGAGAGAAGCGACGAGGCAGCATGACCACCCCACAGCCCCACACGCAGCAGACGGCGACCGCCGTGTTCCCGGACGGATTCCTGTTCGGTACGGCCACCGCCGCATACCAGATCGAAGGCGCCGCACGCGAGGACGGACGCGGCCCATCCATCTGGGACACGTTCAGCCACACGCCCGGCAAGGTCGCCCGGGGCGACACCGGAGATATCGCCTGCGACCATTACCACCGGCTCGAGGACGACCTCGACCTCATGGCGCAGCTGGGCATGGACTCCTACCGGTTCTCCATCGCCTGGCCGCGCATCCAGGCCACCGGACGCGGACCGGCGAACCAGGCCGGGCTGGACTTCTATGCGCGCCTGGTCGACGGACTGCGCAGACGCGGCATCCGCCCCGTGGCGACCCTCTATCACTGGGACCTTCCCCAGGCCCTGCAGGATGCCGGCGGCTGGGGCGCCCGCGACACGGCGTTCGCGTTCGCGGACTACGCGGCGATCGTCGGCGAAGCGCTCGGCGACCGTGTCGACGTGTGGACAACATTGAACGAGCCGTGGTGCTCGGCCTTCCTCGGCCACGCCTCGGGGGTGCACGCGCCAGGCGTCACCGAACCGGTCACGGCGCTGCGCGCCGCTCATCATCTGAACCTCGCGCACGGGCTGGCCCTGCAGGCGCTGCGCGACCGGGTGCGGGCGGACGCCCGCTTCTCGGTGTCGCTGAACCTGCACGTGGTGCGGCCCGACCGGCCCGACGACGCGGGTGATCTCGAGGCCGCGAGGCGCATCGACGCCGTAGGCAACCGCGTGTTCACCGGCCCGATGCTGGCCGGCGCCTACCCCGGCGACCTGCTGGCCGACACGGCGTCGATCACCGACTGGTCGTTCGTGCGCGACGGCGACCTGGCCGACATCTTCCAGCCGCTGGACGCGATCGGCATCAACTACTACTCGACCAGTCGCGTGCGCCGGTGGGACGGCTCCGGCAGCAACAACCACTCGGCCGGCCACAACGTCTCGACGGCCTCGCCGTGGCCGGGTGCCGAGTCGGTGCAGTTCCTGACACAGCCGGGCCCGTACACCGAGATGGGCTGGAACATCGATCCGAGCGGCCTGTACGAGCTGCTCATGCGAATGCACCGGGAGAACCCGGAGCTGTCCCTGCTGGTGACCGAGAACGGCGCGGCGTTCGCCGACGACGTGTCGACGGAGGGCGAGACGCGTCGCGTGCACGACACAGCGCGCATCGACTACCTGCGCCGGCACCTCGCCGTCGTGCAGCAGGCCATCGCCGACGGCGCCGACGTGCGCGGCTACTACGCCTGGTCGCTGCTGGACAACTTCGAGTGGGCGTACGGCTACGAGAAGCGGTTCGGACTCGTGCGCGTCGACTTCGACACGCTTGAGCGCACTGCGAAGGACAGCGCGCTGTGGTACGCGCGACTCGCGCAGACGCGGACCCTGACCGACTGAGATCGCGGGGGCCGCGCGCGGAACGGGTCGCCGGCGCCGTGCGGCCGCGCACGGAACGGGTCGCCGGCGCCGTGCGGCCGCGCACGTGTTGCGCGTGTGACGCACACGCGTCGTACGGGCGTGCGGCGGGCAAAGTCCGTGCCAGGCTGTTCTCATGGCTCGCCGTACCGCCGAACAGACGCGGCGCCTCATCCTCGATGCCGCACTGCGTCTGCTGCTCGAGCGCGGGGCGTCGGCCGGCGTGCAGCACATCCGATTGCAGGAGGTGCTGCGCTCCGTGGGGCTGACCACGGGCGCGGCCTACCGGATCTGGACCGATCAGGACGACTTCCACCGGGATCTCGCCGTGGAGATGATGGGGCTGCGCTTCGCGGCGCCCACCGCGTCGGCCACGGCCGCCATCGCCGACGCCGTCGACGGCGGATCGCTGGACGACGTCGTCCGCGAGGCCGCACGCGACCATGTCACCTATACGGACCAGTTCCACCTGAACCCCGGCTCTCGCGACGCGCACGCGTTCCTGACCGCGCTCGCGCTGCGCACCGCCGCAGGCGCCTGGCCGGAGCTGCGGCAAGCCAGCGCCGCGCGGCACGAGGAGTCGATCCAGGCGTTCACCACGTTCTACGCGACGCTGATGGTGCGCTTCGGGAGGCGCATGCGCTCACCGTTCACCGTCCGCGACCTCGCCGAGGCGATGGCCGCCCTCGGGGAGGGGTTCGCGGTGCGCGCGGCGGAGGGGCTGGACCATCCCGTCGTCGACGTAGCCGACGACGACGAGTCGTACCCCGGGCACTGGACGCTGTTCGGAGTCACGGCACGCGGACTCGTCGACGTCTTCACGGTCCCCGACGACGCCACCGGACCCGATGCCGGGTTCGCGGGCCCGGTCGCGGAGACCTCCGACTCCGACGACCGGGACCGCGGACCCCGTTCGTGAGGGCCGACGGTCCCCCCGGACACCCCCACGCAACGTCGGGCCCCCGCAACCATCTTCACGGATGGTGACGGCGAGGTACAGAAAGATAATTTCTTTCTCTCCGGGTCAGCGCGATCATTCCAGATGTGCGGCGAGGTAGCGCCCGGTGATGCTGCCCGGCGCGGTCACGAGCTCGTCCACGGTGCCGGCGAACACGATGCGGCCGCCGTCCGCACCGCCGCCCGGGCCCAGATCGATCACGGCGTCGGCGTTGGCGATGAGGTCGAGATCGTGCTCGATGACGATCACCGTCGCGCCATGGCCGACGAGGCGCTGCAGCACGTCGATGAGCACGCGCACGTCGAGCGGATGCAGGCCGACGGTGGGCTCGTCCAGCACGAAGACCGCACCGTCCTGCCGACGCCGCAGCTGACCGGACAGCTTCAGCCGCTGTGCCTCGCCGCCGGAGAGCCCGGGAGTGGCCTCCCCCAGCGTCAGGTAGCCGAGGCCGAGGTCGACAAGGGTCTGCAGGTGCGGCCGGACGTGCGGCAGCGCGCCGACCGCGTCCAGGGCGCGGGTGACGGTCAGGGCGAGCACGTCGGGAAGGCTCAGCCCGTTCTCCAGCCGCACGGCGTCGGCCTCGGGCGCGTACCGGCTGCCATGGCAGGCGGGGCACGTGATGTCGATATCTGGCAGGAACTGCACGTCCAGCGACACCTCGCCGGTGCCGTCGCAGCGCGGGCAGCGCAGTCGCCCGGTGTTGTACGAGAAGGCGCCGAGCTCGAACCCGCGCCGGCAGGCCTCGGGAGTGTCCGCGAACGCCCGCCGCAGCCGGTCCATGACACCGGAATAGGTCGCCACCGTCGAGCGCACGTTGACGCCGATGGGCGAGGCGTCCACGACGTGCACCTGGCCGAGGTGCGCACCGGTGCTCTCCAGTGCGACGACGTGGCGCGGCATCCGCCCGCCGTCGACGTGCGCACGCAGTGCGGGGATGAGGGTCTCCAGCACGAGCGTGGTCTTGCCCGAGCCCGACACGCCAGTGACCGCGATCAGGCGTCCACGTGGCACGTCGACCTCCAGCGCGTGCACGGTGTGCAGCGGCGCGGTGCGCAGGTGGATGCGCCCGTGCGCGAAGAGGTCGTCCGCGCCGGCGCGGTCGCGCACGAGAGTCGGCGCAGCGCCGGACAGGAACGGCCCGAGCCGCGACGCGGGGTCGGCGGCCAGCATCTCGGCAGTGCCGACGGCGATGACCGTGCCGCCGTCGGCGCCCGACGCCGGCCCGATCTCGATGAGATGCGCCGCGTCGCGCAGCACCTGCACGTCGTGGTCGACGAACACGACGGAGTTGCCGTCGGCGAGCAGGTCGCGCATGACGCCCAGCAGGCCCTCGACGTTGGCCGGATGCAGGCCGATCGACGGCTCGTCGAGCACATACAGCACTCCGGTGGTGCGGTTGCGCACCGCCCGCGCGAGCTGCACGCGCTGGCGCTCCCCCGTCGACAGCGTGGCACCGGCACGGTCGAGCGTGAGATACCCGAGGCCCAGCTCCTGCAGCCGGCGCGCCATGCCGTCCAGCGTGTCGACGAGCGTCTCGGCCATCGTGCGCATCTGAGGGGGCAGGGATGCCGGGACCCCGGCCGCCCAGGCGACCAGACCGTCGAGGGTGAACGCCGTCGCATCGGCGAGGTTCACCTCACCGATGCGCGGGGCGCGGGCGGCCGGCGACAGCCGCGTGCCGGCGCAGTCGGGGCAGACCGTCTCGGTGAGGAACCGCGCGACGCGCTTGTAGCGCTTCTCGTCGGTGGCGCGTTCGAGCTCCTTCAGCACGGTGAGCCGGGCGTTGCGGAACGTGAAGTCGAGATCGTGCAGTCCCTTGCGACTGGTCACGACGATGTGCTTCTTCTCCTCGGGCCCGGCCAGCACGATCTGCTTCTCGTCGGCGGTCAGCTCCCGGTAGGGCACGTCGGTGCGCACACCGAACTCACGCACGATGTCGGGCTGCACGTTGAACCCGAACATGTTCCACGGCACGACCGCGCCCTCGTCGATGGTCTTCCCCGGGTCGGGGACGAGGGCATCGTCGTCGACGCCGCGCACGATCCCGGTGCCCGAGCACGCCGGGCAGGCACCGGCCGAGTTGAATGCGAGCGCCTCGGCGCCCGGCGGATGCACCCTCGCGCCGCACGTCGGGCACGACATCGGCGTCTCCGCGGCCACGTCGATGGACGGGGGCACCCGGTGCCCGTTCGGGCACACGTGCGCGGCCAGCCGCGAGAACATCAGCCGCAGCACGTTCAGCAGCTCGCTGGAGGTGCCGAACGTCGAGCGCACGCCGGGAACGCCCGGTCGCTGGCGCAGCGCGAGGGCGGCAGGCACGTGCTCGACCGCGTCGACGTCGGCACGGGAGGCCTGCGCGATCCGGCGGCGCGTGTAGGTGGAAAGCGCCTCGAGGTAGCGCCGCGAGCCCTCGGCGTACAGCACTCCCATCGCCAGCGACGACTTGCCCGATCCCGAGACGCCGGCGACGCCGACCATCCGATGCAGCGGCACCTCGACGTCGACGTCCTTCAGGTTGTGCACACGCGCACCGCGCACGACGATGCGGTCGGGTTGCGGTTCGGGCGGCGTCATCCCGTCATTGTCTCGCGGGCCTCGTACACGCACGGCCGCGCCGGCCGCACGAGATGAGGAGATCTCACGGGGCGAGGGCGGATCCGCGCCCCGCGCTCCTCACATCGTGAGATCCCCTCGTCTGGCGACTCGGCGGTGGCGCTCAGATGACGCCTTCGCTCCAGTCGTCGGGGTTGCCGAACCTGTGGGCGGTGATCGCGATGGCCTGCTCGTGCAGGAACGGCAGCAGCTCGATCCGGCCGGCCGTGGTCACCTCGTTGTCGTAGATCGCCAGATCGGGATCGCCGCCCAGCGCCTCGACCATGCCGCGGTGGACCCTGGCCACCGACCGGGCCGTCCCCACCAGCCGCACGCGCGACGGCCGCGGCGCGGATGCCACGACCCCCGCAGTGTCGTCCGCTGC
>CALKHM010000088.1 GCA_937988695.1 uncultured Microbacterium sp.
GGAACTCCTGGCAGCTCTTCCAGCCGTCGACCATGTTCGTCGGGCTGATCACGGTGGCGCTCATCGGGGCGCTCGTGACCGGTCTGGTCGTCATCCTCGAGCGCGCGCTGCTGCCCTGGCGATATTCGAACGACAAGAACAGAAAGGCCAAGAAATGAGAACGACGAAGAGCAAGGCCCTGGCCACGCTGGCCCTCGCCGCGGCCGTAGTGACCGCTCTGGCGGGCTGCGCGGGAACCGGCGGCGGCCAGAAGTCGGGCACACCCGGCGGCGGTGGACTGAAGACCGTGAACGTGGGCATCGTGCAGCTGTCGATCTTCGCGCCGATCTACGTCGCGGAGGCGAAGGGGTACTTCAAGGACGAAGGCATCACGGTCAACCTGCAGAATGTGAAGTCCGGGCAGGATGCCATTCCGCTGGCATCCAGCGGCAAGCTCGACGTGGTCGCCGCGGGGTTCTCGGCGGGAATGTTCAATGCGGTCGCCGCGGGCCTGGACATCAAGGTCGTCTCTTCGATGGGGGTCGCGGGCGCGGCCGATGAAGAGCCGGCATCGGCTCTGGTGGTCTCCAAGAAGGAGTACGACGCGGGCACGCTGAAGACCGTGGCCGATCTGAAGGGCAAGAAGATCGGCGTCTCCGGTGGATCCGGAGCGACCGGCGCCTACTATGTGAGCCTCGCTCTCGAGGAGGCAGGGCTGACCGCCAAGGACGTCACCTGGGTCAACCTCAGCAACCCCGACATCCCCACGGCGCTGAAGACCGGCGGCATCGACGCGGGCTTCACCTCCGCCCCGTTCTGGAACAACACGGTCACCGACGGCACGGGACAGAAGATCTGGCAGACGCCGAAGGGCGTGTCGGGCACCGGCATGATCTACGGCGGACAGTTCGCGAACTCGGCCCTCGCGCAGCCGTTCTTCGACGCCGTCGCCCGCGGCGCCCAGGATCTGCAGGGCGATGCCAAGGAGTCGGACGCGAACATCAAGATCGTCGCGGATGCCACGGGCCAGACACCCGAAGAGGTCAAGTCCACCCCGCTGTACGACTTCCTGCCCAATCTCGCGCCGCTGCCCGACCAGCTGGCGGGCATGCAGAAGCTCTGGATGAGCATGGGCGCTCTCAACTACGACAAGGCACTGGAGCCGAGTGAGTTCGTCACCACGAAGTTCGCCGACGCGGTCAAGGTCGGATAGGCGAACTGATCGCACGCATCGGGGCTCCACGGCATGTTCGCCGGGGAGCCCCGATGCTGTCGGCACGGTTCCACGAACTAGATTGGATATCTGTGACCCCTCTGCATGACACGACCGTTCGCGGCTTCGCCTCCGACAACTACTCCGGCATCCATCCCGAGATCCTGGCCGCGATCGCCGCCGCCAACGAAGGGCACCAGATCGCGTATGGCGAAGACGCGTACACGGCACGCCTGCAGGAGGTGTTCGCAGGGCATTTCGGTGAGGGCGTCGAGGCGTTCCCGGTGTTCAACGGCACCGGCGCCAACGTCACCGGGCTGCAGTCGATGCTCCCCCGCTGGGGCGCCGTGATTGCGGCGTCCACCGCGCACATCAACGTCGACGAGCAGGGCGCTCCCGAGCGCATCGGCGGCATGAAGCTGCTGACCGTCCCGGCTCCCGACGGCAAGCTCACCCCCGAGCTCGTCGACCGCGAGGCGTGGGGCTGGGGCGACGAGCACCGCGCCCAGCCGCTGGTGGTCTCGCTCACTCAGTCGACCGAGGTCGGCACGCTGTACACGCCCGACGAGCTGCGAGCGATCGCCGATCACGCCCACGAGCGCGGCATGCGCGTGCACATGGACGGTGCGCGCCTGGCCAACGCCGCCGCATCCCTCGACCTCCCGTTGCGGGCGTTCACGCGCGACGTCGGCATCGACGTGATCAGCGTCGGCGGCACGAAGAACGGGGCGATGGGCGCGGAGGCCGTCGTCGTGCTCGACCCGGCGGCATCCGCCGGTCTCACGTATCTGCGCAAGCTCAACATGCAACTGGCCTCGAAGATGCGCTTCGTGTCGGCCCAGCTGGTGGCGCTGTGGGAGGGCGATCTCTGGCAGCGCAACGCCCGGCACGCGAACGCGATGGCTAAGCGCCTGCGCGCGGGCATCGAGGCGGGTCTGGCAGGCGGCTCGATCCGCGGCATCGCCTTCACGCAGCAGACGCAGTCCAACGGCGTGTTCGCGACGCTGCCCGTCGAGGTGGCCGACCGGCTGCGCGCGTCGTTCCGCTTCTACGATTGGGGCCCCGCGTCCGCAGGCTCGGCAGAGCGCGACAGCGATCCGTCGAGTGGACATGGGGAGGGCCCCGCGCGCAAGGAGGTGCGCTGGATGTGCTCGTTCGACACCACCGAGGGAGACATCGACGCCTTCGTCGCCGCGATCGCGCGCGAGACCACGGTCTGATCCCCCGCACGCGGCGCCGCGTGCACACCGCAGGACGCCCGGGCGACACGCCGGGACCGGATGCCACGACGCGGCGCGCCGGATGGCTGGTCCCGTCGTGTGCACGGCGTCCAGACCCGCAGCCGCCACCGCAGGAGGCCGGCTCAGCGCGATCTCAGCTCTGCGCGTCTTCGACGATGCGCTCGGCCTCGTCCACGGCCTCGGCCTCGTCCACGACCTCGGCCTCGTCCGACGCTTCAGCCCCCGCCGAGGGCCCCGCCTCGTCTGACGGCTGGTCCGACAAAGCCTCGACTCCGGCGACCGGCTCCCCCGCCGCATCCGTCACGGCGTCGGGCTTCTGCGGCAGCGACGACTCGGGACGGATGAGCTCCTTGACCTCGGCCATGAAGCTCGTCAGCTGGTGCTGCTGCCACCGCAGCTGACGGGTGCGGTCCTCGGCGTCGCGCAGCACGCCGTGCGTGTGCGTGGTGACCAGGTCGATGATCTTCTGCGACTTGGCGCGCGCCTGCTCGAGGTGCTCGCCGGCGCGCACCCGGGCGTCCGCCTCGATCTTGTGCGCCTGCGCGCGGGCCAGTCGTTCGTAGTCGTCGGCCTTCGCCGAGACCCGCTTGGCGTGCTCGAGGGATGCCGCGACCTGCTCGTTCGCGTCGTTCGTGATGCGCTCGGCGTGGGCGACGGCCTGGTTGTGCAGCACGAGGAACTCCTGGTGTGCGTCGTCTTGGCGGCGGGTCAGCGTCTCCTCGAACTCGAGCGCGCGCACGCGCAGTTCGCGCACGGCCTCCTCGGCATCGGCACGATCGCGAGTGGTCTCACGCGTCACCTGCGAGCGCAGCGCCGCCACTCCCTTCTCGGCCTCGGCGCGGATCGCCGCGGCCTCCTGCTCGGCCTGCGCGATCTTCTCCGCGGCGTGCGCGGCCTCGCGTTCGAGCCGCGCCTCGTGCGCGGTGGTCTCGGTGTCGATGCGCAGCCGTGCCTGTGCCGCCTCGTGCTGGGCCTGGGCGATGGTCGCCTCGGCCTCCTGCTGAGCCTGCGCGCGCCGGTTGTCGATCTCCTCCCGCGCGGCCTCCAGCAGCCGGTCGCCCTGCACCGACGCGTTCTTGATGAGCGTGGACGCCTGCTCCTCGGCGACGCGCAGGATCTCCTCGAAGTGCTTGCGGTTGGGCGACTCCCCGTCACCGCCGGTGAGCTCTTCGGTAAGCGTCTGCAGCTGCGTGTTCGCCGATGCCAGCTGGGCCTCGGCCGCGGTGAGCTCGTCGCGCAGGCGGACGAGCTCGTCGGCATCCTCTGCGCGGGCGCGCTCGAGTCCGTCGGCGTGCTCGGCATCGGCCGCCTCGAGGCGGGCGCGCAGCCGGTCGAGCTCGTCCTGCGCCTCGGCGCTCGCGCTGGCCGAGCGGTGCTGCTCGTCCTTCAGCTTGGCGATCTCGTCGCCGGCGACGCGCACCCGCGTGGCGAACTCGGCGATGGCGGCGTCGACCTCTTCTTTGTCGTAGCCACGGAAAGCGGTGGTGAACTCGGTGTTCACGGTGCCGGCTTCGGCGAGCAGGCTGTCGAACGAGACGGTGTCGGTGGAGGGAGCGTGGTCGGACATAGGAGGTCTCCGGCGGGGTGTGGGTGCCGCGGTTATGCGGTGGTTCGGCCCTTGAACACTACCCGGGTTGGCTGTGCGCGGGGGAAGGGAGAAGACGCCGGTCAGCGCAGTGCGCCGACGCTGGCCAGCGCCATGCGCAGCAGCGTTCCGCGACCGCCCTCCATGTCGGCGGCGACGGCGTCGGATGCCGCCTCCTCCGGAGAGAGCCACGTCACCTCGAGCGCGTCTTGACGCGGGTCGCACGTGCCGGTGACCGGCACCACGAACACCAACGAGACCGCGTGCTGACGGTCGTCGTGGAACGCGCTGATCCCCGGCAGCGGGAAGTACTCCGCCACCGTGAACGGCGCGGGCTGCAACGGCAGCTGCGGGAAAGCCATCGGTCCGAGGTCGTTCTCGAGGTGCCGGAACAGCGCATCGCGGATCGTCTCGCCGTAGCGCACCCGCCCCGACACGATCGTGCGGGTGATCTCGCCGAGCGCCGTGGCCCGCAGCAACAGCCCGACCTGGGTCACCGCGCCCATGCCGTCGGTGCGCACGGGCACCGCCTCGACGTACAGCATCGGCATCCGCCGCCGCGCCTCGGCCAACTCGAGCTCGGTCAGCCAGCCCGGGTTGGCCGCGCCCTCGGCCTGCGGAGGCGTGCCGAACGACCCGAACGAGCCCGGCACGAACGGTTCGCCGCTGCGGGGCTCTTCGGGCTCCGGCTCGGGATCGGGTGTGCGGACGGGCATGTGTCCTGTATACCTCACACCCCGGTCATCGCCGCGCGCCATCGCCGGGCGCGACCTCCTCGACCTCGTCTCGCAGCCGGCTGAGCACGACCGCCCAGAACGCCGCGACCGATGCAGCCGGGGCGGGAGAGCGGTGTGCAGGCCGGTCTCGCATCGACGCGACGGATCCGCTGGCGGCCACGCTTGTCGGCGATGCATCACCGTGCCGGAGGAGGTGCGATGTCGCCACCGCCTGCCAGGATGGAGCCATGGACGACCTGCGCATCGACCCGGACGTCGTGCTGTGGTCGGCGGATGCCGAAGGCCGCACCGATCGCCCGCTGCTCGTGCTGTTGCACGGCTACGGTGCCGACGAGGGCGATCTGTTCGCGCTCATTCCGTTCCTGCCGGCCGATGCGGTGTACGCGGCGCTGCGCGCGCCGCTGTCGCCGCCGTGGCCTGCGCCCGGGCACTCCTGGTACCCGATCGAAGACGTCACCGGCGCCGACCTCGACGGGCGCGATCCGGCGCGCGTGACGGCGGCCGCGTCCGCTGTCGTGCAGTGGGCGGATGCCGCTGCCGGGCCCGCGCGACGGATCGGGCTGCTCGGGTTCTCGCAGGGCGCGTCGGTGGCCATCCAGGCCCTGCGTCTGCAGCCCGCCCGGTTCGCGTTCGCCGTGAACCTGTCGGGATACGCCGCCCCCGGCGCCCTGCCGCGCGACGCGGAACTGGCCGAGCGGCGCGTCCCGGTGTTCTGGGGGCGCGGTGCGCGCGACGACGTGATCCCGCCCGCACTCGTCGAGCACACCGCGCAATGGCTGCCCGCGCACAGCGACCTGTCCGGCCGTGTCTATCCGGGCCTCACGCATAGCGTGTCGGAGGAGGAGCTGGTCGACGTGCGTGCCTTTCTCGACCGGCACCTCGCGGCGAGCTGAGCGCCGCGGCTCCGCTCAGGCCGGAGACGCCAGCCCGTGCCCGAACCGGAACAGCGGATCGGCGGTGTCGAACGGCACGTCGGGACGAGACGCCTCGACGGCCGCCATCGACCGCGGCAGGTCGAACGGCAGCCGGCCCCTCGCCGCGGCGGCGCCAGTGAGCACATCTAGCAGCGCCGCGGCACTCGCACCCCAGTTCAGCGTCACGGCGGCGGCGCTGTCCACGATCGGAGCGAGGATCGCCGGACGGTCGGCGAACACGTCGACGACCGTGGGCACGCGCGAGGCGACATCGCGCACGTGCGCGATGACGTCGTCGGCGAAGTCGAGGGAGCCGGCGTGGAAGAAGTTCTCGAACGTGGTCGCACGCTGCTCGTACGGCGCCTTCAGACGCAGGATCGCGACATCGGCCGCGTCGGGGCTGTCGACGACCTCGCCGTAGCCGGCCGCGACGGCGGCATCCATCCCCTCCACGTACAGTCTCGCGCCCCGACGCAGCGGCAGGACCGCGTCACGGTCGGTCAACAGCGTGATCGATTCGCGTTGCGCGGCCTCGCCAGCGGCGCGGAACTGCGCACTGCCCACGATCCGGT
>CALKHM010000089.1 GCA_937988695.1 uncultured Microbacterium sp.
GCCCAAGCGCTTCTTCGGCGCCGCGCGCAACATCGAGAACGGCGGCTCGCTGACGATCCTGGCGACCGCGCTGGTGGAGACCGGGTCGAAGATGGACGAGGTCATCTTCGAGGAGTTCAAGGGCACGGGCAACAGCGAGCTGCGCCTGTCGCGGCAGCTGGCCGACAAGCGCATCTTCCCGGCCGTGGACGTGAACGCGTCCAGCACTCGCCGTGAGGAGATGCTGCTGAGCCCCGACGAGGTCAAGATCACCTGGAAGCTGCGCCGCGCCCTTGCCGGCCTGGATCCGCAGCAGGCCCTCGAGGTGGTGCTGGGCAAGCTCAAGGAGACTCAGTCCAACGTCGAGTTCCTCGTGCAGATGCAGAAGTCGATCCCCGCGCCGGCTCCGAACCACGCCGGCGGGCACAGCCACGGACACGAGAACAGCATCCGCTGAGCCGCCGTGTCCGAACCCGCCATGTTCGACTCCGTCAAGGGGCTGATCGAAGAGCACGCGGCCGTGCAGGCCGAGCTCTCCGATCCGGCCGTGCACGCCGACGCTGCCCGCGCCAAGCGGGTGAACCGGCGGTACGCGGAATTGTCGAAGATCGTCGCGGCGCACGAGGCCTGGCAGTCCGCCGGCGACGACCTGCAGGCCGCGCGCGAGCTGGCCAGGGAGGATGAGGCCTTCGCGGCCGAGATCCCGGGGCTCGAGGAGCAGCTGAGCGCTGCCGAGGAGAAGCTGCGGCGGCTGCTCATCCCGCGTGACCCCGACGACGCGCGCGATGTGATCATGGAGATCAAGGCGGGGGAGGGCGGGGCCGAATCGGCGCTGTTCGCCGCCGACCTGCTGCGGATGTACCTGCAATACGCCGCCTCGAAGGGCTGGAAGAGCGAGCTGCTCGAGCGCAACGAGTCGGACCTCGGCGGTTACAAGGACGTCCAGGTGGCGATCAAGGGGTCCAGCGCCGATCCCGCGCAGGGCGTGTGGGCGCATCTGAAGTACGAGGGCGGTGTGCATCGCGTGCAGCGGGTGCCCGCCACCGAGTCCCAGGGACGCATCCACACCTCGACCACCGGTGTGCTGGTGTTCCCCGAGGTGGACGAGCCGGACGAGATCGAGATCAACCCGAACGACCTGAAGATCGACGTGTATCGATCGTCGGGTCCCGGCGGCCAGTCCGTGAACACGACCGACTCCGCCGTGCGTATCACGCACCTGCCCACCGGCATCGTGGTCTCGATGCAGAACGAGAAGAGCCAGCTGCAGAACCGGGAGGCCGGGATGCGGGTGCTGCGCGCACGGCTGCTCGCCCGTCAGCAGGAGGAGCTTGCGGCTGCGGCATCCGATGCCCGGCACTCGCAGATCCGCGGGATGGACCGCTCCGAGCGCATCCGCACGTACAACTTCCCGGAGAACCGGATCGCCGACCACCGCACCGGCTACAAGGCGTACAACCTCGACCAGGTCATGGACGGTGCGCTGGACCCGGTCATCGAGTCGTGCATCGCGGCCGACGAGCAGTCCCGCCTGGCCGCGCTGTCCGCCGAGTCCTGAGCTGCCGGCAAGCGCTCCCGCTTAGATGTAGTACTCCGGCGCCGCCAGCAGCGCCCGCGTGTCCTCACCGGGCTTGCGCGGGCGGGCCTTGGCGGGGATGCCCACCAGGATGCTGTCCTGCGGGGCGTCGCGGGTGACGACGGCGTTCGCGCCGATGACGCTGCGGGCGCCGATCGTGATCGCCCCGAGCACCTTCGCCCCCGCACCGACCGCCACGCCGTCGCCGATCGTGGGATGCCGCTTGCCGCGCTCACGCTGACGGCCGCCGAGAGTCACGCCGTGGTAGAGCATGACGTCGTCCCCGACCTCGGCGGTCTCGCCGATCACCACGCCCATTCCGTGGTCGATGAAGAACCGGCGTCCGATCGTCGCACCGGGATGGATCTCGATCCCGGTCAGCCACCGGGTCACCTGAGACCCTGCGCGCGCGAGGAACCGCAGCCGCCGCTGCCACAGCGCGTGCCACACGCGATGAGCCCAGATCGCGTGCAGTCCGGGATACAGCAGCGCGATCTCCCACGAGCTGCGTGCGGCGGGATCACGCAGCCGGGCGGCCGCGAGATCTTCCTGGATCCGTCCCACGACGCTCATCTCAGCCCTCGCGGACGTCCTCGAACAGCGCGGTGGTCAGGTAGCGCTCGCCGGTGTCGGGGATGATGACGACGATCTTCTTGCCCGCGTTCTCCGGGCGGGCCGCCACCTGCAACGCCGCCCACACCGCCGCACCCGCCGACATGCCGCAGAGGATGCCCTCCTTGGCCGCCAGCGCCCGGGTGGTGCTCAGCGAGTCCTCGAACTCGACGCCGATGACCTCGTCGTAGATCGTGGTGTCCAGCACCGGCGGCACGAAGTTGGGGCCGATGCCCTGGATCTTCGCCGGCCCGGGGTGGCCCTCGGCCAGCAGGGGCGAGGTCGCCGGCTCGACGGCGATGACCTTCACATCGGGCTTGCGCTGCTTGAGCACCTGACCGACGCCGGTGATCGTGCCGCCGGTGCCGACGCCGGCGACGAAGATGTCGACATCGCCTTCGGTGTCCCGCCAGATCTCCTCCGCCGTGGTGGTGCGGTGGATCTCGGCGTTGGCGGGGTTCTCGAACTGTTTGGCAAGGATCGCCCCGGGTGTCTTCGCGACGATCTCCTCGGCGACGGCGATCGCGCCGGTCATCCCCTTGTACGGGTCGGTGAGCACGAGCTCGGCGCCCAGTGCCCGCAGCAGGTAGCGGCGCTCCTTCGACAGCGACGCCGGCATCGTGATGATGACGTGATATCCGCGGGCGGCGCCGGTCAGCGCCAGGGCGATCCCGGTATTGCCACTCGTGGACTCCACGATCGTGCCGCCCGGCTGCAGTTCGCCGGATGCCTCGGCGGCGTTGACGAGCGCGATCCCCAGGCGGTCCTTCACGCTCGAACCCGGATTGAAGAACTCCAGCTTGGCCAGGATCTCGGCATCCACCCCCTCGGTCACCCGGTTCAGTCGCACCAGCGGCGTCTCGCCGAACGTGGTGGTGATGTCAGAGTGGATTCCGGGCATGGGGGGCCTTTCGCGAGAGATCGGTTCGGGACCAGCCTAGGACCGCCGCCCGACGCGCAGGCGCCGTGTTTCCGGCCGCGGCCGTCACATTGCGCAATCCACCGTCACACGTCGACACGTGATCACCGCCGATCTCCGCGTCGCCCTATCGTCGGGATACCGCCGCGGCCCTCGGCGGCCTCGTCCCCGGTGTCCGACACGGCATCCGACACGGAAGGATCCTTCCTCATGTCTCGATCCACGGCGCGTCCGGCGCGGGCCGGTGCGGGCGTGCGTGCGATGGCCTTGCCGGCCGGGAGCAGCTGATGGCCTACGGCGACAGGCAGCGGCTCGGGTTCTTCACCCGGCTGCTCGAAGACGCCCCGGCCGCCGACCGGTACCGGTTCGCGGTGGATCAGATCGCGGCCGCCGAGCGTGCGGGCTTCGACACCGCCTGGGTCGCGCAGCACCACTTCCATCGGGACGAGGGCGGCCTGCCCTCGCCGTTCGTGCTGCTGAGCTACGCGGCCGCGCTGACTCACCGCATCACCCTGGGCACCGGCATCGTCACGCTGCCGCTGGAGGACCCGATCCGGGTGGCAGAGGATGCCGCGGTGCTCGCGCGCCTGACCGGCGGCCGCTTCGAGCTCGGCGTGGGCAGCGGCGCAACGCCCGGCTCGTTCCCGCCGTTCGGGAAGGAGCCCGCGCAGCGCGCGCAGCTATACGCGGAGCATCTGCGCCGGCTCGACGATGCGCTGCGCGGCATCGCGCTCACCGAGGACGGCGGCGCGCTGTACCCGGCGGCCGCCGAGCTGCGGGCGACGATCTGGCAGGCCACGTTCTCCGCGGCAGGAGCCGCACGCATCGGTGCTGTCGGCCACGGCCTGATGCTCTCGCGCACGCAGCCGCGCGCAGACGGCCAGTGGTCGCTGGCCGAGGCGCAGCGACCGGTCGTGGACGCCTACCTGGGGGCGTTGCCGGCCGGCGCGCGACCGCGCGTGCTGGTCTCACGCACGGTGTTCGTCACTGACGACCGGGTGACCGCGCGAGCCCTGGCCGAGCGGGGACTCGAGCGCGCCCTCCCGTTCGCACGCAGAGCCGGTGTGGAGATCCCCGCCGGCGCCTCGACGGCCGAGGCCCTGGCGATCCTCGACGTCCACATCGGCACCCCGCAGGACGTCGTGGACCAGCTGGCCGGCGACACGGTGCTGCGCGCCGCCACCGACATCGTGTTCCAAGCGCATCCCGTGGACCCGCCGCACGAGCTCGTGCTGCAGTCCATCGACCTCATCGGAGGCGTGGTCGCCCCCGCGCTCGGGTGGTCGCCGGTGAGGCGCGCGGCAGCGTTCGCGGGAGGACGGCGTTGACAGAGCCGACCCCGCGCGCGTGACTCAGTGCGCGGCGTCGTAGGCGTCGAGCACGGCGGCGGGAACGCGGCCGCGGTCGGAGACCTTGTGCCCGTGATCCTTCGCCCAGGCGCGCACGGCGGCGAGATCGCGACGACCCGCGGCACCGCTGCGGGCCGGTTGTGCGCGGCGGCCGCGCGGCCCTGCGATCGCCCGGGCGGCGGAAACGTACGACACCAGCGCGTCGCGCAGGGCCCCCGCGTTCTCGTCGGTCAGATCGATCTCGTAGGCGATGCCGTCGAGTGAGAAGAGCACCGTCTGTCCCTGTCCGGGCTCGAGGACGGTTCCGTCGATGTCGTCGACGAGCTGATGCACGATTTTGCGGGCCATGCCGCCACTTTACACAGCGATATCGGTGAGCACTAAGGAAGAATTCCCGCGCGTCGTGCTTTGGCGACGGCGGAATGCCGTGTGGACGCATCCAATTTCGCCATTGCCGATGCGAGATAGGACTTCACGGTGGTTTCTTTCACCCCGAGTGCGATTCCGATCTCGGCATTCGTCGAGCCCAGTGCCGCACATGCCAGCACATCCGTCTCGCGCGGCGATAAGGCCGTCTCCAATTCGACATCGACGGCGGATTCGGCGGCCGAGAGGGCGGCTAGTCGCTCCTCCAGGCGGCCCAGGCGCGCGCGCAGATCGGCGTCCTGCACGCCTGCGGCGATGCTGCGCAGCTCCGCGTAGGTCTCCCGCAGCTCCTCCTGCGCGGCCGCCGGAAGCTGCCCGGCAAGGTGGTCGGTGCGCTGCTGCAGGCGCCGGGCGATCTCGTCGCGGATCCGCAGTTCGGCGGCGACCTCGTCGGCGATCGCGAACGCCGGGCGTGCCGCGATCTCGGCGACCGGCGCCTGACCCCAGGAACCGCAGTACAGCACGCCGCGCGGGGCGCCGGCGACCACGATCGGCACGGCGAACAGCGTCGCGATGCCCTCGCCGAGCACCATGCGATCGTAGTCGTGCGTGATGCCCTTCGCGGTGCGGTAGTCCAGGGTCAGCCGAGGCCGCGTCTCGATCACCGCGCGACCGCCCAGGCCCCGCCCGGCCTCGACCACCAGCGCGTCCAGCTGATGCGTGCGTGCACCGGCGACCGCGCTGACGTGCACGGCGCCATCGTGCAGCAGGCCGCCGAACGCCACCGGGAATCGCGTGCGGCGGGTGAGGTCGGTCACCGCGCGGGCGACGACATCGACGTCGCTGTCGCCGGATGCTGCTCTCACGCGCGGCCTGCTTCCACGATGACGGGATCGGCTGTCTCTGGTTGCGACAACCATACTCCCGCGCTGGAATTCGCCGCCGTCATCGTCCGTTCACAACGATATATCCGGCATCCGTCTTCTTCCCGGGAATTCCGGTGTCGATATCCGCGCTGCGAACGTCGATATCGAGCAACCTGCGCAGAACGAAATGCGCGGCCCCGGGATATCCCGGAGCCGCGCGGGGTGCGGGCGGCCTACACGCCCGCCGCCCGTTCGTGATCGAGGAGGAATCGCTTGACGTCGGCGCGGCCGCCGTATCCGCCGATCGACCCGTCCGCGTGCACGACCCGGTGCACGGGCACGATGATCGAGAACGGCGAGCGCGCGCACGCGTTGCCCACCGCCCGCGCCGCCCGCGGGACGCCGGTCATCGCCGCCACCTCGCCGTACCCGGCCGTCTGCCCGTAGGGGATCTCGCACACGGTCTGCAGCGCGTCTCGTGCGAACCCGTGCGTGAGCCGCCAGTCCAGACGCAGGTCAAAGTCGGTGCGTCGGTGCGCGAAGTAGCCGTCGAGCTGCCGCCGGGCATTCTCTGCGGCCCCGTCGTCGCGTCCGGGCACGGCGCGCAGGGCGAGCGTGAGTCGCGCGAGCTGCTCGTCGACGTCGCGCTCGTCGTCGTGCAGCACCTGGACGGCGACCAGTCCCGCGTCGACGGACACCAGCAGGACGTCGCCGACGGGGGTGGGATGCACGGTGAAAGTGGCCTCGGTCATGGGTCCATCCTGGCAACGGCCGTGTCGAGGCGTGCCCGCGAGACCGCGATCAGTGGACAACTCCCGGACTGCCGGGCTTGGGGAGGAACAGCCGATCGCGGCGGCGTGTCGGCCGAATCGCGCGAAACTCGCGGGCGGATGCCGCTCGCGCGGCCCTCTGCCGCTTAGTGTGTGTCTGTGTGGCGAGGTGATTCAAGCGCGGCGGCCGGCGTGGAAGACGACCCGGCCGTGGCCGTTGTGACCCCCGGCGCGCTCCGCCTCGCCGAGCCGGGGGTGAGGGTGATGCACGTGGCCGAACCCGAGCGCGAGCGCATCCGCGCCCAGGCGGCGCGCCTGGGCGGGCGGGCGACCCTGCTGCACTTCGCCGACGGGCAGGACGCCTCGATCGAGATCACGAAGGCGCACCCGGGCAGCCTTCCGCAGTTCATCACCGGCCGCTCCACGCTGCTGTCGAACCTGTTCCGCGACGAGGTCGCGCTGCGCACGGCGCGGCTGGCGGCAGGGCGCATCGTGGCCAAGCACGTCGAGCTGCGCACCGCGCGTGGGCTGGACGCCGTGCGACTGGCCGTCGGGCTTGCCAGCTGGACGGTGGGCGAGCAGTCATACACCGCGCCCGTGCTGCTGCGTCCCACGGCCATCCGGCGTCACCACACCGACTTCGAGGTCAAGCTGCACGGCGGGTTCGCCGTCAACCCCGCCCTGGTGCGCAGCCTGCGCGAGCAGTTCGGCGTGCAGCTGGACGGCGCTCAGCTGGCGGCGCTGGCCACCGACGGCGGCGTGTTCAAGCCGCAGCCGGTGATCGACCAGCTGCGTCAGGTCACCGCGCACATCCCGTCGTTCAGCGTGCGCCCGCGCCTGGTGGTCTCCACCTTCGGCGATGTCGGCGCGCGGCAGGCGGCAGACCTCGCCGATCTCGATCAGCCGGTGCTCAACGCGTTGGCCGGCCACACCGGTGACCGCGCTCTGATGTCGCTGCGACGGGAGGCGCCCCGGGTCGTCGACACCGACGAGCGGCCGCCGGCATCCGACACCTTCCTGCTCGACGCCGACGCCGAGCAGGAGCACGTGCTCGCGCGGATCATCGACGGACAATCGCTGGTCGTGCACACCTTGCCCGGCACCGGCGGCACGCAGACGGTGATCAATGCGCTGGGCGCCCTCATCGACGACGGCAAGCGGGTGCTCGTGGTCAGCGCCCGCCGCTCCACGCTGGAAGGCGTGCGGCATCGGCTGGCCGGCATCGGCCTCGACGGCCTGGCCGCCTCGCCCACGCACCTGCGTCGCGACCTCATCCGCGCCATCGGACGCAACGAGAAGGCCGCAGCCCCCAAGGTCGCCGAGATCGACGACGCCCTGGTGCGGCTGCGCACGGTGCTGCGCGACTACCGTCGTGCGCTGACCGTGCTCCGCCCGGAGATCGGCGTCTCGGCCCTGGACGTCGTCCGCGAGCTGACCACGCTGGCCGCCGCGCACGAGCCGCCGGCCACCAGCGCGCGCTTCGACGCCGCGACGCTGCAGCGCCTGCGGGACGCCCGACGCAAGGCCGCCGACAAGCTGGTCGCCGCCGCGCATCTCGGCGAGTTCCGCTTCGGGCCCGATGACTCGCCGTGGTACGGCGTCACGTTCGCTACGACCGAGGCGGCACGCGAGGCGCACGCGCTCGCCCGCCGGCTGCACCGCGACGACATGCCCGCCCTGCTCGAACGCGGATACGAGCTCATCGCGCAGACGCGCATGCATCCGTTCCGCACCGTCACCGAGCTCGGCTCGTACCTGCGGCTGCTGCAGGGCATCCGCGATTCACTCGACCGGTTCAGCGCGACGGTGTTCGAACGTCCGCTGACCGAGCTCATCCAGGCGCACGCGCCGCGCCGCGACGCGCCCGGGCTCTCCAGCGCCGACCGGCGTCGGCTGCGCCGCCTGTCGCGCGAGTACGTGCGGCCCGGCGTGCACGTGCCGGACATGTACGAGGCCCTCGTGCGCATCCAGCGACAGCGCAGTGAGTGGGAGTCCTTCGCCGACCAGGCCATCGCCGGGCCCGAGGTGCCGGTAGGGCTCGGCGAGGTGACCGCGCTGCACGCGCGCGCCCAGGAGGGCCTCGACGAGCTCGATCGGGTACTCGGGCACACCGGTGCCGACCGCCTCGCCGACCAGCCCGTGCAGCGCCTGGTCCGCCGGCTCGGCGGCCTGGCGGCCGACTCCGCCTACTTCGACAATCTCGTCGAGCGCGCGACGCTGCGCACCGAGCTCGCCGACCTCGGGCTCGAGCCGCTGCTGCTTGAGCTGAGCGTGCGGCACGTGTCCGAGGAGCGGGTGCGCGCGGAGCTGGAGTTCGCCTGGTGGCAGTCCGCGCTGGAGTACCTGCTGCGCAGCGACCGTGCCCTGCTGGGGGCCAACACGGCGGTGGTCGACCGGCTCGAACGCGACTTCCGCCTCGTCGACGAGGCCCACGTGGCCGCCTCGGGCGCCCTGCTCTCGGCCCGCCTGGCCACCCAGTGGCGGATCGGCATCGTCGACCATGCAGACGAGGCCGAGCGGCTCAAGCGGGCCCTGAAGGCCGGCGAGGTCACCCCGCGCGAGCTCGTCGCGGCCGCGCCCACGCTGTCGACCACGCTCATCCCTGCGTGGATCGCCTCGCCGTACGACGTCGCGCTGATCCCCGACGGCGTCGTGTTCGATGTCGTGCTGCTGGCCGATGCTGGCGCTCTCAATCTCGCCGAGGCGGCACCCGCACTGCGTCGAGCCCGCCAGGTGGTCGCCTTCGGCGACCCGGTCACCCAGCAGCCCACGGCGTTCGAGGTGGCGGCGGGCCGGTCGCCCGCAGAACAGGATGCCGACGAGGGCGAACCGTTCGACACCGCGAGCGTGTTCGAACGCCTTGCCGAGCTGGTGCCCGTCGAGACGCTCACCCGCAGCTATCGCGCCGGCGGGGAGGACCTCGCGGAGCTCGTCAACGACGCGTTCTACGGCGGCGAGCTGTCGTCGCTGCCGTGGGCGGGCTCATATCTGGGCCGCGGCAGCCTCGCCGTCGACTACGTCGAGGGCGGGATGGGCGTGCCTGACCCGGAGACCGGGGCCGTGGAGAGCCCCGACGCCGAGGTGGCCCGCGTGGTCACCCTCGTCGTGGAGCACGCCGTGAACCGCGGGACCGAGTCGTTGATGGTCGTCACCGCCAGCGCCCGCCACGCCGAGCGCGTGCGGGCGGCCGTCGACGCCGCGTTCGCCGGTCGCTCTGACGTCGCCGACTTCGTCTCTCGCGACACCGCCGAGCCGTTCGCGGTGCTCACCCTCGAGGAGTCGGTGGCCGAGAGCCGTGACCGCGTGATCTTCTCACTCGGATTCGGACTGACCCGACACGGCCGTGTGCTCAGCGACTTCGGCGACCTGTCCACGCCGGACGGCGAGCGGCTGCTCACCGTCGGGATGACGCGCGCTCGCCGCTCGATGGTCATCGTCTCGTGCATCCGCCCGTCGGCCTTCGACGAGGGTCGCCTCGAGCACGGGGCGTCCACGCTCATGACGGTGCTCGCGGGCATCGCCGCGCGCGCCCGCGAGGCGCGGCTCGAAGACCTCGCCGATCCGTTGACGCTCACGCTGGCGCGCGAACTGCGCCGGCTGGGCGTGTCGGTGGACGTGCACTACCGCGGTCTGCTGCCCCTGGTCGCACAGTACGACGGCAAGGCCGTCGTCGCCGAGTCGGATCCGGAGGCCGGTGCGGGCTCGCTGCGGGAGGCGCTGCGGCTGCGCCCGCAGGTGCTGCGTCGCCTGGGCTGGCACTATGTGCGCGTGCATTCGTTCGACCTGTACAGCGATCCGGCGGCCGTCGCCGCCCGCATCGCCGGCATCCTCGGCGTCGATCCCGAAACGCCCCGGGCCGATGCCGACACCCAGCCGATCGATGTCGACTGACGACGCGCGGCAGCGCATCGTGCACGTGCGCGGGTCGCGCCGGGCACGGCTGACGCCTGCGCCGGGCACCACCGCTGAGCCGGTCCCCGCCGACGAGGAGGACCCCGGAGAGGGCCTCGGAGCGCAGACCGGCCCGAACGACGAGCGGATGCGGCGGGACAAGCCGCCGCACTACTGAGTCAGGGCTTCTGGGTCAGGACTTCTGCTTCTCCAGCAGATCGCGGATCTGCACGAGCAGCTCCTGCTCGGTGGGCAGGCCCTCCGGCTCTTCGACACCCGCCGCGAGCTTGGCGGCGCGGCGCTCCTTGAAGGTGTTCATGGGGTAGACGAACACGAAGTACACGACCACGGCGACAGCGAGGAAGCTGATCAGTGCCGTGATGAGGTTGCCGATCGGGAAGACCACGTCGCCGTACAGACCGTGGATCGTGAAGCCGATGTTGCCCTTGGGGTCGGCCTTCCAGAACAGCGAGATCAGCGGATTGATGATGTTCTCCACGACCGCGGTGACGACGGCGCCGAACGCGGCGCCGATGACGACCGCGACGGCCAGATCGATCACGTTGCCGTGGGCGATGAACTCCTTGAAGCCCTTGATCATGTGGTCCCCCCGAAAAGAACCCGGCGTGCGCCGGTCACGAGCCCGCAGGTGCGGGGGAGGCTTTTGTCTCCGACTTCGATGATGTCGAAGACGAGCCGCTGCCGCCAGAGGAATCGCCGGAAGAGGCCGGAGCCTTGCGTGAGTCGGTGCGGTAGAAGCCCGAGCCGTTGAAGGTCACGCCGATCGACCCGTACTGCTTGCGCAGCACGCCGCCGCACTGCGGACAGACCGTCAGCGACGGATCGGCGAAGGACTGCACCGCGTCGAAGCGGTGGTCGCAGGATGTGCAGGCGTAGGCGTAAGTGGGCATCGTTCTCCGGTTCAGCGCCCGACGGGCGCAAGCATGATGGTGCGGGTCGGGGTGACGACCCCGGTGACGGGCTGGTCGTGCACGTCTCGCGGCACCTCGTCCAGCAGTTCGGTGTCGTAGATCACGGCGTACACCGGCGGGCACCCCTGGATCGATCCGAGCGTCTTGTCGAAGTAGCCGCGACCCCAGCCCAGACGCATCCCCGTGCGGTCGACGGCCGCCGCCGGGATGATCATCAGGTCGACGTCGCCCACAGCGATCGGCCCCAGCAGCTCGCCGACCGGCTCGGGTATCCCGAGCAGTCCCTCGGTGACGTCGGCATCCGGATCGGCGACGACCCAGTCCAGCAGGCCGTCGACCCGGGTGATGGGCAGCAGCACGCGGATGCCGCGCCCCACGGCCTCGCTCAGGAACAGCCGCGTCTCCGGCTCGGCACGGGTGGACAGGTAGCACGTCACCGAGCGGGCGCCGAGCTCGTCCACGAGCGCGTTCAACTGCGCGGCGATGCCGGTCTCCGCGTTGTGACGTGCGGCATCGGTCAGCAGTTGACGCCGCTCCCGCAGCTCGGCGCGCAGCGCGCGTTTCGCGTCGTCGATCGGGTCGGGCATGAACCCGATTCTACGGTCGCTACGATGAATGGATGCCGCACAAGCCGTTCAAAGCCGTGATCCCCGCCGCCGGGCTGGGCACGCGGTTCCTTCCCGCGACCAAGGCGATGCCCAAGGAGATGCTGCCGGTGGTGGACAAGCCCGCCATCCAGTACGTCGTCGAGGAGGCCGTCTCCAGCGGCATCCA
>CALKHM010000090.1 GCA_937988695.1 uncultured Microbacterium sp.
CACCGGACCCGACGGGCAGAAGCACCGCCCGGTGATGATCCACCGCGCGCTGCTCGGATCGGTGGAGCGGTTCTTCGCGATCCTGCTCGAGCACTACGCGGGCGACTTCCCGCTGTGGCTCGCACCGATGCAGGTCGTGGGCGTTCCGGTCGCCGACGCGTTCGGCGACTACCTGGACGAGGTCGTCGGCCTGCTGAAGGCCGAAGGCGTGCGCGCCGAAGTGGATCACTCCGACGATCGGATGCAGAAGAAGATCCGCAACCACACCACGGCCAAGGTGCCCGTGATCCTGATCGCCGGCGAGCAGGACCGTGCGGCCGGCACGGTTTCGTTCCGCTTCCGCGACGGCTCGCAGGAGAACGGCGTGCCGATCGCGGATGCCGTCGCCCGCATCCGCGGAGCGATCGCGTCCCATGCGCGGGTGATGACCTCCGAGGATCTCGCGTGACCTTCACGCCCGAGCATGAGGTGGCCGTCGAGGACGGCGGCCACCTCGCCGGTGTCCCGGACGAGTTCCAGCGGCTGTGGACCCCGCACCGGATGGCGTACATCCAGGCCGGGGCGGAGGCGATGCGCGCGGACTGCCCGTTCTGCGCGGCACCGCACAAGAGCGACGAAGACGGCCCCATCGTGCATCGCGGCAAGGTCGCCTATGCGCTGCTGAACCTCTTCCCGTACAACTCCGGGCACCTGCTGGTGTGCCCGTACCGCCACGTGGCCACCTACGACGAGGCGACCGAGGAGGAGGTCGCCGAGATCGGGATCATCACGCAGCATGCCATGCGGGTGCTGCGGAGCGTGTCGCGCTGCGACGGGTTCAACATCGGCATGAACCAGGGCCGGGTCGCCGGTGCCGGTGTGGACGAGCACCTGCATCAGCACATCGTCCCGCGCTGGGACACCGACGCGAACTTCTTCCCGATCATCGCGAAGACGAAGGCGCTGCCGCAGCTGCTGGGCGAGGTGCGGCAGACAGTCGCCGACGCCTGGTGACGCGGGGCGTCAGCGCACCTGGGTGACCTCGAACTGCATGCTCGGATGGGCGTAGTGCTCCTGCGCCTCGACCAGCTGCAGCTCGCGCCTTCCCGACGCGTGGGTGACGCGCAGCAGATCCCACACACTCGAGGTGGTGCGCGCGAGCGCTTCGGCGGTGCTCCCGGTGCTGCGGTAGTGCGCGGTGAACAAGGCGGCGGTGACGTCGCCGGAGCCGTTGGCCTTCAACGGCAGCAGCGGCGTCTGCACGATCCATGCGCCCTCGTCGTCGACCGCCAGCATCTCGATGGTGTCCTGCGGGCGGTCGGGGCGCTCGACGCTGGTGACCAGCACGGTGCGCGGGCCCAGCGCGCGCGCGGCGTCGACCGAGGCCAGCGTCGACTCCAGCGACGCCGGCTCCGTTCCGGTGAGATAGCCCAGCTCGAACTGGTTGGGGGTGATGATGTCGGCGGCCGGCACGACCCGGTCGCGCAGCAGGTCCGGGATGGCGGGGGCCACGAAGCATCCTGACTTCGCGTTGCCCATCACCGGGTCGCAGGCGTACACGGCGGCAGGGTTCTCCTCCTTGACACCTGCGACGGCGTCGAGGATGACATCGGCGATGCCTTCCCCACCCTGGTAGCCGCTGAGCACCACGTCGATCTCGCCGAACACGCCGCGCTCCTGGATGCCGGTGATGACATCGCGCACGTCGTCGGGGCTGATCATCGGGCCGCGCCATGCCCCGTATCCGGTGTGGTTGGAGAAGTTCACCGTGTAGACCGGCAGCACCTCGACGCCGATGCGCTGGAGCGGGAAGACGGCGGCCGAGTTGCCGACGTGGCCGTAAGCGACCGCGGACTGGATGGAGAGGATCTTCACCGATCGATCATCCCACCTTCGCCGTGGCGGCCGTGACGGCCGCCACGAGATCGGCCGCCAGCGCCGCGGCATCGGCGTCGTCGAGATCGTGCACGGTCAGGCGCAGGTGGCCGGATGCGGCATCCGACAGCACGAAGTCATCGCCGGAGCGCGCCAGCCAGCCGCGACGCATGAGCTGCTCGCAGACGTCCCGCGCCGGGGCCGGCACGCCGACCCAGAGGTTCAGGCCGTCGCCGGCGGACACGGCAAGGCCCAGCGTGCCCGCACCGAGCCGCGCCAGACGCTCGGCGAACGCGTCGTTGCGCGCGGCGTAGTGGGTGCTGGCGGCGGCGATCCCGGTGCGCACCGAGGGGTCGGCCAGCAGCGCGTGCGCGAGGCGCTGCAGCAGGTGGCTCACCCACGTCGTGCCCGGGCTCAGGCGCAGGGCCAGACGCTGGGCGGTGGTGGGGTCGGAGGCGACCACCGCCAGGCACATGTCGGGACCGAGGAACTTGGACACCGAGCGCACGAGAGCGAAGCGGCGGTGCCCGGCCGGCACGATGCCGTGGAACGGCTGGCGGGAGAGCAGGGAGAAGTGGTCGTCTTCGATGACGAGCACGTACGGGTGCACGGCCAGCACCTCGCGCAGGGCAGCCGCACGCCGCGGCGTGAGGCTGACCCCGGTGGGGTTCTGCGCGCGCGGGGTGCAGATCACCGCGCGCGCCCCGGCATCCAGCGCCGCACGCAGCCCGTCGACGGTCATCCCCTGGTCGTCCAGCGGCACCGGCACGGTGCGGTATCCGCCCAGGCGCGCGGTCTGGATGCCGGCGAGCCAGCACGGGTCCTCGAGCGCGACGGCGTCGTCGCGAGTGAGCGCCTGGGTCAGCAGCCGTTCGACGGCATCGACGGCGCCGCTGGTGACGGTCAGACGTACGTCGCGCGAGGGCAGGTCGCCGGACATCCACTCGCGTGCCCACCGCTCGAGCCCGTCGTCGATGACGGGCTCGCCGTACAGGACGGGGCGCCCGACGACCGCGCCGAGCGCCCGCGCGGGATCGGGGATCATGCCGGGGTCGGGATTGCCGGTGCCGACGTCGCGCAGCACGTTGTCGGCGGCGAACCCCTCCTGCGGGGCCGGGGAGTGGTCGACGATGCGGGTGCCGCCGCGGCCGAACGTGTGCGCGATGCCGGCCTGTGCGAGCTGCCGGTATGCGGCGACGACGGTGTTGCGGTTCACGCCCAAGCGCTCGGCCAACGTCCGCACCGGCGGCAGGGCATCGCCGCCGCCGAGCATCCCGCGATCGCGTAGATCCCGTACGCTCTGTGCGATCTCGGTCGCGGTGGACCCGGTGATCCGCTGATCCATGACGCCTCCCGATTCGACTGTACGCGACCGTGCTAGGTTTTGGCATAGGTCAATGAACGGCATTGGCGTGACGAAGAAGGGTGTCCATCGTGTCGGACGCAACCACCGGCGGCGCGCGCGTCAAGCGCGGCCTCGCCGAGATGCTCAAGGGGGGCGTGATCATGGACGTCGTCACCGCCGAGCAGGCCAGGATCGCCGAAGACGCCGGCGCGGTGGCCGTCATGGCGCTGGAGCGCGTGCCCGCCGACATCCGCGCCCAGGGGGGCGTCGCACGCATGAGCGACCCCGACCTCATCGACGGCATCATCGCGGCGGTCTCCATCCCGGTGATGGCGAAGGCGCGCATCGGCCACTTCGTCGAGGCGCAGGTGCTGCAGGAGCTGGGGGTGGACTACATCGACGAGTCGGAGGTGCTCTCGCCCGCTGACTACGTCAACCACATCGACAAATGGAACTTCACCGTGCCGTTCGTCTGCGGCGCGACGAACCTCGGCGAGGCGCTTCGCCGGATCACCGAGGGCGCCGCGATGATCCGCTCCAAGGGCGAGGCCGGCACCGGTGACGTCTCGGAGGCGACCAAGCACATCCGCAAGATCTCCGGCGAGATCGGCGCGCTGCACTCGCTGACGAAGGACGAGCTGTACGTGGCGGCCAAGGAGCTCCAGGCGCCCTACGACCTCGTCGCCGAGGTCGCCGAGACCGGCAAGCTTCCCGTCGTGCTGTTCGTCGCCGGGGGAGTGGCCACCCCCGCCGACGCCGCCATGATGATGCAGCTGGGCGCGGACGGCGTGTTCGTCGGCTCCGGCATCTTCAAGTCCGGCGATCCGGCGGCGCGAGCGGCCGCGATCGTGAAGGCGACGACGTTCTTCGACGACGCGAAGGTGGTCGCGGAGGTCTCCCGGGGTCTGGGCGAGGCGATGGTCGGCATCAACGTGTCCGACCTTCCCGCACCGCACCGGCTCGCCGACCGTGGCTGGTAGGACGCGCGTCGGGATCCTGGCACTGCAGGGGGATGTGCGCGAGCACGCGCACATCCTCACAAGACTCGGAGCCGAGGCTGTCCGGGTGCGTCGGCCCGACGAGCTGGCCACAGTCCAGGCGCTGGTGATCCCCGGTGGCGAGTCGAGCGTGATGGACAAGCTCACCCGCGCGTTCGGACTGCAGCATCCGTTGCGCGACGCCATCGCGGCGGGGCTGCCGGTGTACGGGACGTGCGCAGGCCTGATCATGCTCGCCGATCGGATCACCGACGCCATCGAGGGGCAGCAGACCCTGGGCGGCCTGGATGTCACGGTGCGGCGCAACGCGTTCGGAAGCCAGGTCGAGTCGTTCGAGATCGACCTCGACGTGCCCGCCGTGGGCGTACGGCCCGTGCGTGCGGTGTTCATTCGGGCGCCACGGGTGGAGCACGTCGGCCCCGGGGTGGAGAGCATCGCGGCGCTGCCCGACGGGTCGGTGGTGGCGGTGCGGGCGGGGAACCTCATCGCGACCTCCTTCCACCCGGAGATGAACGGCGAGACCCGCTTCCACGCCCTCCTGCTGGAGATGGCGCAGCGCCGGTGACAGCTCCTACCCTGGAGCGATGACGGCGTCCGGCGGCACCCATCCTCAGGCCACGCGGTGGGCGGCGCTGCTGCGCGGCGTGAACGTCAACGGGATCACCATCCGCAGCGCCGATCTGGCCGGCCTGTTCCGCTCGCTCGGGTTCGCCTCGGTGCGCACCGTGCTGGCCAGCGGCAACGTGGTCTTCGAGACGGATGCCGCAGCCGGCGCACGCGCCGGGATGAAGGCCGAGATCGAGGCGGCGCTGCGGGACAGGTTCGGCTACGACGCGTGGATCGTGCTGCGGAGCGTCGGCGAGCTCGCGGCGGCCGCCGACGCCTTCCCGTTCGACGCCGAGGATCCCGCACGC
>CALKHM010000091.1 GCA_937988695.1 uncultured Microbacterium sp.
GATCGCCCGCAAAAAGTCCACCTCCCGCAGGTCCGGCCCCAACGCCTCGACGAAGGAGAACCTCGGCGTGCGACCGAGCGCCTAACCGCCGAAGCGCCGATCCCGGTCCGCATAGTCACGGATCGCCCGCAAAAAGTCCACCTCCCGCAGGTCCGGCCCCAACGCCTCGACGAAGTAGAACTCGCTGTGCGCCGACTGCCAGAGCAGGAAGTCGCTGAGCCGCTGCTCCCCTGAGGTGCGGATCACGAGATCCGGATCGGGTTGACCGCCGGTGTAGAGGTGCTCGCCGATCTGTTCGGGGGTGAGGCTGGCCGCAAGCTCCTCCAGGGTCCCGCCGCGCTCGTCATGCTGCTGGATGATGCTGCGCACGGCGTCGACGATCTCGCCGCGTCCGCCGTAGCCGACGGCGAGGTTGACGTGCAGGCCGGAGTGACCGCTCGTGCGCTCCTGCGCGTCGGCCAGCACCCGGGCCAGCTCCGGCGGAAGCGCCTCACGCCGTCCCACATGCTGCACGCGCCAGTCGCGCACGTGCGACAGGCTCTCCGCCAGCTCCGCGATGATCTCGATGAGGTCGGCCAGCTCCTGGGGCTCGCGCCGTCGCAGGTTGTCCAGCGACAGCAGGTACAGCGAGACGACCTTCACCCCCACCCCGTCGCACCACTCCAGGAACTCGCGCATCTTCGCGGCGCCGGCCCGGTGACCCTCGGCGGCGGACCGGTATCCGAGCTGGCGCGCCCAGCGCCGATTGCCGTCGATCATCATCGCGACGTGCTCCGGCACGGAGTCGGGAGCGAGCTGCCGGCGCAACCGGCCGCTGTAGAGCCGGTAGAGCAGCCCGTGCCCCTTGTTCGACCGCTCGCTCGTCACGCGACAACGCTACCGCGACAGATTGTGCTCACACCGTATGTGCGGCTTGCGGCATGCACGGGGGCCTAGGCTCGGAAGATGAGCCGCCGTCCCCGCCGTTCCGACACTCCGACTCAGCACGAGGCCGGCCAGGCGGACATGCCCCAGCTACCGCTGCTGGACGCGGCGGCTGCCGACGCCACGGTCGAGATCAAACCCACCTGGCGGGGCTGGATCCACGCGGCGACGTTCCCGGTCGCCATCGCCACCGGCATCGTGCTCATCGCGCTGGCGCACGGCACGGCCGCGAAGTGGGCCAGCGCGGTGTTCATGATCACGTCACTGCTGCTGTTCGGCAACTCGGCGCTGTACCACCGCTTCAATTGGAAGCCACGGACGAAGTCCGTGCTCAAGCGCATCGACCACGCCAACATCCTGCTGCTGATCGCCGGCACATACACGCCGCTGGCCGTGCTGGCGCTGCCGACGCCCCAGACCGTGCTACTGCTGTCAGTCGTGTGGACCGGCGCGATCCTCGGCATCCTGTTCCGCGTGTTCTGGATCAACGCGCCGCGCTGGCTCTACGTGGCGCTGTACATCGCGCTGGGCTGGGCAGCGGTGATGTACATCGTGCCGCTGTTCGAGGCGAACGTCGCGATGATGGTGCTCGTCATCGTCGGCGGCGTGCTGTATACGGCGGGCGCCGTCGTCTACGCGCTCAAGCGCCCGAACCCGTGGCCGGGACGGTTCGGCTTCCACGAGATCTTCCACGTGTGCACCGTGCTCGCGTTCCTGTGCCACTGGACCGCGGCACTGCTGATCGCGCTGCAGCCCGCCTTCCACGGCGGCTGAGCCGCGCGGCACCCCGCGGCGGCACGGCCGCGCGAGACGAGCCGGGGCTACACCCGGTCGTCGCCGGTGGAGTCGATGTCCTGCCCGTCGGTGTCGGTGGCCCGCACCGCATCGGCCGCCTCTTGGGCGTCCAGCTCCTCGCGCACCTGCGCGCGGTAGCGCGCGCGGCGGATGCGGCGCATCATGTCCCACAGCAGCAGCACGACCACCGCGGCCAGGAACGCGACGGCGACGAAGCCCCAGGGACCCGGAGTGACCGTGGCAGGGTCCGGGCCGGTGGGGCTCGGGCTCGGGGTCGCCTCGGCGAGGATCGCGACCGCGGCGATCACTGCGTGCATCTTTCCTCATTCCGCGTGGGAGCGCATAGCCTGGAATCCCCAGCCTATTCCCCCGACGGAGCCGCCATGACAACGCAGCAGATGCTCGACGAGCGCTACGGCCGGGTGCGCTCTCCGCACGCGAGGCTGTGGCGCTGGATCGCGGGCATCGTCGTGGCGATCGTGGTGGGCGGGTTCCTGGTGTGGATGTCGTACGGGAACAGCGCCGACGCGGTGGATGCGAACGCCACCGGCTACCGGGTCGTCGATGCCCGCACGGTGTCGCTGACCTTCCAGGTGACGGCGCCCACCGGCAGCAAGGTCGTGTGCGTACTGGAGGCCGACGATGAGGATCACGGCGTCGTCGGCTGGAAGATCGTGCACCTGCCGGCATCCACGAGCCACACCCGTGCGTACACCGAGACTATTCCGACCGTGGCGTCGGCGACGAACGGTTTGGTGAACACCTGCTGGGTGTCATAAGGTGACCTGCGAACACAGACGCCCTGGCCGGTGCCGGGGCGTCTCCGCTTATCCGTGTGACGCCTGTCCACAACGACCGAAGGAGAAGACGTGTCCGATGATGCTGCGGTGACCTTCCTCACCCAAGAGGCATACGACCGTCTCGCTGCCGAACTGGAGCACCTCTCGACCACGGGCCGCGAGGAGATCGCGAAGCGCATCGAGGCGGCCCGTGAAGAGGGCGACCTCAAGGAGAACGGCGGCTACCACGCCGCCAAGGACGAACAGGGCAAACAGGAGGCGCGCATCCGCACGCTGCAGTCCCTGCTGAAGAACTCGGTGGTCGGCGAAGCGCCGGCCAGCACCGGCGTGGTCGAACCGGGAACCGTCGTGACCGCGATCGTCGCGGGCGACCAGGAGGTGTTCCTGCTCGGCAGCCGCGAGATCGCCGCTGGCGGCGACCTCGACGTCTACAGCGAGGCCTCGCCGCTGGGCAGCGCGATCATCGGGCTGAAGGAGGGCGACAAAGCCTCCTACACGGCTCCGAACGGCCGTGAGATCGCCGTCGAGGTCGTGAAGGTCGAGACCTACTCGCCGCGCTGAGTGCGCGTCGGGCTCAGTCCTCCACGACCATCGGGCTGAACCCTGCCGACCGCAGCGTCTCGATGACGTGGGCGCGGTGCTCTGCCCCGCGCGTCTCGACGCTCAGCTGCAGGATGACCTCGCTGATCTGAAGCCCCTGGCCGTGCCGGGTGTGCATGGCCTCGATGACGTTCGCCCCGGCCTGCGCGAGCAGCTCAGCGACCTGCGCGAGCTGGCCGGGACGGTCCGGCAGCGGGATGCGCATCGTCATGTAGCGGTCGGATGCCGCCAGCCCGTGCGCGACCACGCGCTGCAGCAGCAGCGGGTCGATGTTGCCGCCGGACAGGATCGTGGCGGTCGTCCCGGTGGCCGTCACCTTCCCAGCCAGGATGGCCGCGACGCCCACCGCGCCGGCAGGCTCGACGACCTGCTTGGCGCGCTCGAGCAGCACCAGCAGCGCGCGGGCGATGTCGTCCTCGGTGACGGTGACGACGTCGTCGACGAGCTCATGGATGATCTCGAACGGGATGTCGCCGGGCCGGGCGACGGCGATCCCGTCGGCGATCGTGGGCGTAGTGGCGACCTCGATGGGGTGACCGGCGGCAAGCGAGGGCGGGTACGCCGCGGAGTTCGCTGCCTGCACGCCGATGATGCGCACGACACGGCCGGCGGCCGCTGCCCGCGCCTTGATGGCGGAGGCGACGCCGGCGATGAGCCCGCCGCCGCCGATGCCGACGATCACGGTGTCCAGATCAGGGATGGCATCCCACAGCTCGAGTCCGAGCGTGCCCTGCCCGCAGATGACGTCGCGGTGGTCGAACGGGTGGATCAGCACCGCTCCGGTGCGCTCGGCGAACTCCGCCGCCAGCCGCAGCGGCGTCTCCACCGTGGCCCCCTCCAGAACGACATCCGCCCCGTATCCGCGGGTAGCAAGGAGCTTGGGCACCGGCACGCCCAGCGGCATGAAGATCGTCGCCGGGATCCCCAGCTGCTGTGCGGCAAGCGCCACGCCCTGCGCGTGGTTGCCGGCCGAGGCGGCCACCACCCCTCGCGCGCGTTCCTCGGCCGTCAGGCGGGACAGCCGATACGACGCTCCGCGGATCTTGAACGACCCGGTGCGCTGCAGGTTCTCGAGCTTGAGGTGCACGGGCACGCCGAGCAGCTCGGACAGATACAGCGACTGGTCGATGGGCGTCTTGGTGATCACACCCCTGAGCACCGCTGCGGCGTCTTCGAAGTCGGCGAGGGTGGGGGCGGTCATGCGCTGCCTTTCCTGGTGCGGGGCACCGTGTTCCAGATGAGGTCGATG
>CALKHM010000092.1 GCA_937988695.1 uncultured Microbacterium sp.
CTGCGCGACGTCGTGGCCAACCGTGATCCTCAGCTCTTCAACCCGCATGACCTTTACGCCCTGCCCGCGCTGCTCGGCGCGGCATTGACGACCGTGCTCTGGTCGCTGGGCGTGTTCAGCGCGCTCGCGCAGTTGCTGGTTGCCGCGGTCGTGTTCGGTCTCCGGATCCTCTCGCTACGCTTCGGGTGGCATGTGCCCCACGCCGCCCGTCGCTCCGCCGGACCGGAGAAGCCGGAGCAATAGTGTCCCGGTCCGCGTCGGGAATGGCATCCCACTCGCCTCTGCCGACCATCGCGCCAGCGAGTTCGAAATCCCACCGTCACCGCCCAGCGTCGTCCCGGAACCACCGACATGCGCAGTTCGAGAGAGCGAGCGATGCGCACAGCGTGACAGCTTCTGCCGACGGGATGTATGTATGGTCTAGGCGCAGGTGAGTGGGTGGGCAGTGAGGCAGAGTCGCTCTGTGAAGATCGGAATCGTCGGCGGAGGGATCCGGGGCGGCATGTTCGCGCGGGCGCTGCAGGAGAATCCGGATGCCGAGGTCGTCGCCATCTGCGATCGTAGTCCCGCAGTGCTCGACAGCATGGCCGCACAGTTCGGTCTTCCCGGCTACGCCGAGGTCTCCGACATGCTCGCGGATCACCCGCAGCTGGATGCGGCGGTGATCGCCACCCCGGACTTCGCCCACCGAGAGGTGGCTGTCGCGTGCGCTCAGTCCGGGCTGGACCTCATGGTGGAGAAGCCTCTTGCGACGGACGTCGCCGACGCGACGGCGATCATCGCCGCGGCGGAGGCATCCGGGAGCCGGGTCATGGTCGGCTTCGAGAACCGATGGAACGTAAAGTTCTCGTCGGTACGCGAACGGTTGCACGGCTCAGGATCGCGGGTGACCGCGCAGGTCATCAGCTTGAACGACACGGTCTACGTTCCGACCCGGATGCTGGCATGGGCGGCGAAGAGCTCGCCGGCCTGGTTCCTGATGCCCCACACGCTGGATCTGGCCTGCTGGATGACCGGTGTGGCTCCGGTGTCGGTCTATGCCGTCGGGTCGCGTGAGGTCCTGGCCGCATCGGGCATCGACACCTGGGATGGGATCGCTGCGATCTTCACCATGGACGACGGCTCGCACGTCTCGTTGAACTCGTCGTGGATCCTGCCGACGTCGATGCCCGCGGTGTACGACTTCCGGTACGAGATCCAGTCGACGACGGATGTCGTGCGGATCGACGGCGCGAACCACGGCGTCGTCGACTATGGACCGGAGGGCATGTCATGGCCGCAGACCGCGGTGTATGAGCGCGACGGTCGTATCCGCGGCGTTCCGATCGACATGGTGAACGATTTCGTCCGGTACGTCCGGGGCGGCGATGTGGCCGTTCCGGGCCCGCAGGAGGGGCTGATGATCACGACGGCGATCGCTGCCGTGCACACATCGCTGGCGACCGGCCAGGTCGTCGAGATCTGTCGCTGAGCGTCGTCGACCGCAAACGCACGCAGCCCTGGCGTGCTGCGCCGGGCGGATTCCTGTGCTGGGCGGGCCCAGAGCACCGTCCTCCGCAGTGTGGACGGCGCTCGTCGTCATTCGACGCGCTCCAGCAGGGCAGCGATCGCCTGGCCGCCGCCGATGCACATCGTCACCAGCCCGAGATGTGCGGCGGTCCGCCGCAGGGTGTATGCCAGCCGGAGCGCCAGGATCGCTCCCGTGGCTCCCACCGGGTGTCCGAGCGCGATCGCGCCACCGTACGGGTTCACGAGATCCGGGTCCAGCTGCGCATCTCGGATCACCGCCACGGCCTGGGCCGCAAATGCCTCGTTCAGTTCCACGACGTCCACGTCGGAGAGATCGCGCCCCGCATTCGCCAGCACTTTCCGGATCGCCCCGACAGGGGCGTAGCCCATGATGGCGGGTTCGATCCCGGTGACGGCGAAGCCGACGAGACGGGCAAGCGGGGTCAGGCCACGCTCGTGCGCCTCCCTCTCGGTCATCAGGATGACGGCCGCGGCGGCGTCATTGATGCCGGACGAGTTCCCGGCTGTGACCGACCCCTCACTGGCAAAGGCGGGCCTGAGCCTGGCGAGTGTTTCGAGGCTTGTTCCTGGTCGCAGATGCTCGTCCTTGTCGATGACCACTTCTTGCTTCCGGTCACGAGTGGTCACGCCGACGATCTCTTCGGCGAAGATGCCTTCGGCCTGTGCCTTTTCGGCCTTGCTCTGGCTGAGGACCGCGAAAGCGTCTTGGTCGGTCCGGCTGATGTGGAACTTGCGAGCGACGTTCTCGGCAGTGACTCCCATGGCGTAGTTGCCCCAGGGATCGGTGACCAGAGACAGAGTGCCGTCGACGAGCTTCCGGTCGCCGAGGAGGCTGCCGTCACGGGCCTGGTAGTCGAGGAACGGCTGCAGGGACATGTTCTCGTTCCCGCCGGCGACGACGACCTTGGCCTGCCCCAGTCGAATGCTGTTTGCCCCGGCCCAGATGGCCTGGAGGCCGCTTCCGCAGAGCCGGTTGACGTTGTATGCCGTTGAGGCCGGCGGAATTCCTGCCTCCAGGGCGGCGCGCCGGGCGTTGAAGATCTCGGGACCCACCTGTCCGACACAGCCGAGCACCACTTCGTCGACCTCGCTCGCGGGCACCCCCGACCTTCGTAGTGCCTCGGTGATGGCGGCCGCGCCGAGTTCGGATGTCGGCGTCGACCTGAAGCCGCCCGCGTACCTGCCGACGGCGGTGCGTGCGCCGTCGACGAGCACCACCGTGTTTCCCGTTCCCATGCTCGACTCCTCTGCTGTCACGGCGATCAGATCCGGTAGCCGCCGCCGATATTGATGACTTCTCCCGTGATGTACCCGGCCTGGTCAGACGCGAGGAATCCCACCAGGTCGGCCACGTCCTCGGGCCGGCCGGGCCGGCCGAGCGGGATCTTCGCGATCTGTGCTTCGTGGATGCCGGCAGGAAGCGCTCGTGTCATGTCCGTATCGATGAAGCCTGGGCAGATCGCATTCGCCGTCACCTGATAGCGCCCGAGCTCGCGTGCTGCCGTCAACGTGAGCCCGACGACGCCGGCCTTTGCGGCGGCGTAGTTCGCCTGCCCGACGTTGCCGAGCCAGCTCGCCGAGGAGACATTGATGATGCGTCCACTGCGTTGCTCGCGCATTGCGCCGGCCGCTGCGCGAGTGACATAGAACACCGCATTCAGATCGACAGTGAGCACCTGCGACCACTGCTCGTCGGTCATCTTGTGTAGGAGCGCGTCGCGGTTGATCCCTGCATTGTTGACGCAGACATCCAGACCCGACCGTTCCTGGACCGCGCGGTGAACGAGGTCGTCGACGGCCTCCTTGTCTGTCACGTCGAGCACCACACCGCGCGCGCGGCCGTCACAGGATCGCTCGGTCTCGGCCAGATCCTCCGGCCGGACATCGACGCAGTATACGAACATCCCTGCCGATGCGAGCTTTCTTGCGATCGCCCGACCGATACCGCGGCCCGCGCCGGTGACGATCGCGCTCTTCTGGTCCATCTTCACTCCTTGTGACGTGATGGGGCTGCGTCATCGCCCCGTTGCTGATGGGATGTCGCGCGTACCATGACACGGGCGTCTGCGACCTCGACACCGTAGTCGTAGAGGAACACGGGATTGAGATCAATCTCGTGTCCGGGGTGCGCCGATACGAACTGCTGGAGCGCTGCCGCGATGGCGAACAGAGGTTCAGTGGCGAGCGGCTTCTGGTTTCGCGCGCCGTAGAGAAGCGGCGCACACCGCAGCCGGCGCAGATGCTCCGTGAAGCCACTCCTCGTGAACGTCCCTACCAGGACGGCGATGTCAGGGTCGATCTCGGCCGAGACGCCGCCGCGTCCTACGACGAGCACGGAGCCGAACAGCGGATCCGAGCGTGCGCCGAGCATGATCTCGAAGCCCGGCGGCAGATGGGGCATCACCAGTAGGCGGCTACCCGGCGATGAGGAGAGGATGTCTGCCGCCGCTGCACGAAGCTGGTTCTGGTCCATGAGGTGCGGACGCACCCCGCCCGCATCCGATTTGTGCACGATGAGCGGGTTGGACACCTTGAGACAGACGGGGAACCCGATGCGCCTGGCCGCGTCGCAGACGAGCTCGATGTCGTCGTCGAGGTACTGCTGAGGGAGGGCGATTCCCGCGCTTGTCAGAAGGTCCCAGGCGGCTTCGGGAGAGAGCATGGATGCGGCGGGGCTGCCTGGCTCGGCCCGCGGCTCGCTGACTGCCACTGGGGTCATGCCGTGCGCGGCTGCGTAGCCGCGAAGGCTGCTGAAGAGTCGCTGCACGGTGCGGAAGACGGGGATGCCACTGTCCTGCAGGATGCGCAGCGGCTCGGATTCCTCTGGTGTCAGCGGTGATTGAGCGGCGATGACGACACTCCCCCGCGCAGCGATCTGCGTGATCGCCCGTGCTGCGGAGTTCTCTTCGTCGCGACGGGCGGTGTAGGTGCCGAAGAGACCTCCGATCACGATGACATCGACTTCGCCTGATGCGGCGACGGGGGCCAGGCAGCGGCTGAGGATCTGGGGGTCGTCTTCCCCCCCTCCTGCGGTGTCGAGCGTGAGGGGGTTCATACCCGGGCTCCGTGGAGCGTCGTCGGGGACGAGCCGATCCAACTCGACCTGCAGATCGGGACTGAATGCTGGCGCGGCGAGCCCGTGTCTGGAGAGCTCGTCGAGGCTGAGGATCGAGTCCCCGCCGCCGTCTGTGAGCACACCGATGCGCAGCCCGCTCGGGCGAGGTCGCCTGGTGAAGGAAAGGATGTCCAGGAGCTCTTCCGCATCCGCTGCACGAGACACGTCGCATGATGCCAGGACTTCAGCCCAGACGGCGTCGTCAGAGCTCAAGGACCGGGTGTGCGAGCCGGCAACTCTCGCTCCGGCGCTCGAGGTGCCGGACTTGATCGCGACGACGGGTTTGCCCGACGCTCGGCAGCGCTGCAGAGCGTGCACGAACGCCTCGCCGGCAGAGGCCTGCAGCCCTTCGATGTAGAGGCCGATGGCGTCGGTGTTCTCGTCCTCCGCCAGCCAGTTCACGATGTCGGGAATGGACAGATCGAGCTGATTGCCGATTCCCACGCAGTGTGAGAATCCGAGACCCCTCCGACGAGCGCCGATGAATGCCTCCGCCGCAACGTTCCCCGATTGGCTGACCAGCCCGATTCGTCCCCGGGGGAAGGGGGCGAACGGGGTGAGGTTGAGCTTGCCCACGTGGGATGCGAGACCGAAGCAGTTCGGCCCGAGCAGGCGGGCGTGATGCTGCTGGGCCAGGGCGAGCAGTCGCCCCTCCAGCGCAGCGCCCTCCGAGGTGGACTCTCCGAAGCCGGAGGACGGAACGATCAGGGTCTGGATTCCTCGATGTACGCACTGCGTGGCGGCGTCGAGCACCTTGCTGCTCGGCAGCGCGAGGAATGCGAGGTCGATACCCTCGCGCAGCTGGTCGATGCCGGTCACGACTTCTACGCCGTCGATGATGCAGTCGGCAGAGGGGTTCACGCCGAAGAGTTCTCCTTCGAATCCCATCTGCCGGGTTTCGCGTATCAGGCGGTTTCCCCACTTCCGCGGATCCCTCGAGGCACCGACGACGACCACGGATCCCGGAGTGAACAGCGCCTCCATGTCGGGCTTCATGCCGGGGCCTGCTCATCTGCCGCCCCGGGCCGAGCGTCGCGGCGTCGGGGCATCCGGACGTAACGGACGATGGCGCCGCACACACAGTGCGGCTTGGGAGAGGCTGCGCTGGTGATCGTCACCTGGTATTGCGCCTGGACGTCATCGCCCACCAGATGCGCTTGTGCGAGAACGACCTGGGCACGTAGGAAGGTGCCTACGATCACCGGAGCTGGGAACCGGACGTGCTCGACGCCGTAGTTGATGGTTGCGCTGACGTTGTGGACGGAGATGACCTGGTCCAGGAAATGCGGAAT
This sequence comes from uncultured Microbacterium sp., assembly GCA_937988695.1. Classification (GTDB taxonomy): domain Bacteria; phylum Actinomycetota; class Actinomycetes; order Actinomycetales; family Microbacteriaceae; genus Microbacterium. Next base: position 5,938 of record CALKHM010000092.1, read on the forward strand.
GAGGGAGAGAGTGAGGAACCCGTGGGCGATCGTGGCGCCATACGGACCTCTTCGCGCACGGTCGATGTCCACGTGTACCCATTGATGGTCGGAGGTCGCGTGTGCGAACGCGTTGATCATCTCCTGGGTGACGTGAGCCTCTCCGATGCCTATCACCTCTCCGGCGTGCTCCAGCAGGGTGGCAGGCTCCGTGAGCTCCATGACTACGGTCTCCTTTCGAGTGCGTCCTCGCGATGCGCGGTGGGGGCGGCGTCAGCTTTCGGGTGATGGGCTGGCCGCCGGCTGTGCATGCGACGCCTGGTGTCCTCGGCGGGTCTCGGCGAAATGCTCCGCTGCGGTTCGGGCCTCCGCAGAAGTCTGTGTCATTGTCGCGTACAGCGACTCCAGGTGCATCGCCTGTTCCAGGCCGACCTGGGGGCCGAAGTCGAGGCATCGCTTTGCGTATTGCAGTGCAGCGGCTGGCTGTGCGGCGAACGTCGCCGCGATCTCCAGCGCGCAGGACGCGAGTTCGCCGTCGGGAACGACCCTGTTTATCAGACCAAGGCCGAGCGCTTCGGTGCTTGAGAACCTCCCACCGAGCAGCACCAGCTCCTTCGCTCGGACCATGCCGACCGCCAACGGAAGGATATGCGAAATTCCGCCGGTGATGCTCAGCCCGACGCCTACTTCGGGGAAGCCGAAGATCGCGCTCTCCGCCGCGACGACGAAGTCGCTGCACAAGGCGAACTCGCATCCGGCTCCCATTGCGTAGCCGTGCACCGCGGCGATGACGGGAAACGGCGTGGCCCTGATCAACCTCGTCACGTCCTGCGTGCGTTCGACCGCTTGTCGGCGACGTTCCTCGTCCTGGATCGGTTGTTGTTTGAGGTCGTGCCCGGCACAGAACGAGGTCCCTTCTCCGGCCAGAACGACAGCACGAGCTCCGTCCTTGACCGCGGATTCGAGACACTCGCAGAGCCGATCCACGAGTTCCGGCGTCACGGCATTGAGGCGCTCGGGGCGGTTCAGCGTGATGCGACTGATCCCGTCAACGATGCTGTAGTGCACGACCATGAGGTCCCTCCGCATGCCGGTGTGGCTTGTCCGACACTCGGAGTATATCGATCGATCGAACGTTTTAGAAGATGGTGATGGCGCAGAGGTGCGGTAGGGCTGGACAGCGGGCTACGAGGCGGGTCCGTGAACAACGCATTGGCGAAGGACGATCGCACAGTACTCGTCGCTGATCTGGTCAACGCTGAGCGGGCCGTCGGGGCGGTACCATGCATAGACGCTGGTGCACATGCCGAGGATGGCTCTGGTGGTCAGCTTGAGATCCCCGATGTCGAAGGTTCCCTGCTCGCGCCCGTATTCCAGGGTGCGCTGCCAGATGGCCTCATATTCGTCTCTGAGCGCCACGACCTGGTGCCTCGCCCCGTCGTTCAGCGAACGCAGCTCACTGTCCGTGACCCTGGCCACCAGCCCGAATCGGCAGTGGAAGCTGACGTGTTCTCGAACCAGATGCTTGATGCGCTCGCGGGGGTCCGAATAGCGCGTCTCCGCAGGCCTCGCGGCCGTCAGCTGGACGTTCATCGCGTCGATCATGACCCGGCAAAGGAGCTCTTCCTTGCTGGTCATGTAGTGATAAAGGGTCGCTACGGTGATCCCGGCCTCACGAGCGATGTCGCGGATTCCCGTGGCCGCGAAGCCCCTCCGCCCGAACAGCTCGATTGCGGCGTCCCATATCCGCTGCTCGGTCGACGTCATCGTCGTCGTGCTCGTCGACGTCGTTGCCGGGTTCTCTGACTCTGCCACGCACTCATCCTGCCATCTGGCGCCGTTCGTCGCGGGTACGCGGCTTCTCGGGTGCCAATGCGCTTGGCTGCCGGTATTGCCCGACAGTACCGTTGACGATCGTTCGATCGCTCGATAGAATCTAGGCCACAGGGCGACTGCTGGCACTGCCATCAATGCAGACGGAGAAGGGTTGGCGTCATGAGTCTTGGATCGTACGTTGTCACCGGTGGCTCGTCGGGCATCGGGAGGGCCACGGCATTGCTGCTGGCCGAGAAAGGCGGCAGTGTCGGGATCCTTGACGTCCAAGACGATGCGGCTGAAGATACGGCACAAGAAGCACGACGCATCGGTGCTGCCGACGCCCGCGCGTATCACTGTGATGTCACCGACGAGGCAGAGGTGCAGGCGACCCTCGCGAAAGTCTGCTCCGAACTCGGAGTTCCCCGCGGGCTGTTCGCGAATGCCGGCATCGATCGGGGAGGCTTGCTGCACGAACTGGGCGTGGCCAGATGGGAATCGGTCATCCAGACGAACCTGACCGGCGTCTTCTTGACCTGCAAGCACGTCCTCGCGGCGATGATCGACGCCGGAAAGGGCGGTTCGATCGTCTGTACTTCTTCACCCGGTGGGTTCGTCGCATTCTCTGCCGGTGGCGCTGCGGCTTACAGTGCGTCGAAGGGCGGGATCTCCTCGCTGGTCCGCTGCATGGCGGTCGACTATGCCCAGTATGGGATTCGAGTGAACGCAGTTGTGCCCGGGCCGACCGAGACACCGCTGATGTGGGCAAACGTTCCTGAGGGTGAGCGCGCGAAGGTCAGAGAGACCGTCAGCGCGGAGACCCCACTGGGCCGACTGGCCGACCCCTCTGAACCAGCGCAAGCGGTCGTATGGCTGCTCTCCGATGCGGCGTCATATGTCACCGGCTCTCATCTCATCTGCGACGGCGGCGTTCTCGCCAAGGCCGCTTTGAGCGTCTGAAAAAAGATCTATCCCGAAACCAGCCAACAAGAAGGGTCATCAGGCCATGGACGGCACTCAGCCAAAAGGCAACGACGGCTTGCAGTCAGGAGCCCTCAAGTTCCCATCGGTGTTGATGCAGGCGGTCACACACATCGCGCCCGCGGTGGGGACACTGCTCTCGCTCCAGTTCATCGCTTCACTAGCAGGCGTGACGGCACCTCTTGCCTTCTTGATCGCCTTCGTGATCATCCTCACTCTCGGCGTCTCGCTGACTCAGCTCGCACGCAAGTTCCCGTCGGCCGGAGGGTATTACACCTACGTGTCGCGGACCGTTCATCCGCGTGCCGGGTGGTTCACGGCCTGGCTCTACTTCCTCTACGACCCGCTGGCGACCGCGATCAACCTCGCCTTCATGGGGTACTTCTTCGAGATCATCCTCAAGTCCCGGTTCGGCGTGAGATTCGACTGGTGGTGGTTCTTCCTGCTCGCGCTCGCCTTGGTCACCGTGCTCGTCTACCGCGGCGTCGCGATCTCCGCCCGGGTGATGCTCATCCTTGGCGGGCTGGAGCTTCTGATCATTCTCGGCGTGGCCGTCTCCGGCCTTGTCAGCCCGGGTGCCGGAGGCATCAATCTGGACGCGTTCGTCCCGTCGAACGCGCCGAACTCGAGCGGCCTGTTCCTGGCAGTGATCTTCTCCATCTTCCTGTTCACCGGGTTCGAGTCGGTCGCTCCACTGGCTGAGGAGACAGCCAATCCGAAGAAGCTTCTGCCTCGCGCGATCATCATCTCGATCTGCCTCGTCGCGGCCTTCTTCGTCGTCTGCAACTGGGCGATCATGATCGGCTACGGCACCGACAACGTCAAGGGGTTCGCGACCGCGGGCAACAACCCGGTGATCGAACTGGCCGAACGGCTCTGGGGCTGGGGCTGGCTGGCCGTGCTGTTCGCGATGGTCAACTCGATCATCGCCGTGTCAATCGCGTGCACGAACGCGGCAACGCGGGTCTTCTTCTCCATGGGTCGGATCGGCGCTCTGCCCCGGTGGTTCGGCGCCGTCCACCCTCGTTTCAAGACGCCCAAGAACGCGGTCATCTTCCAGACGATCGTGACGCTCGTCTTCGGGCTCGGCATCGGTGCGATCCTGGGTCCGGATCAAGAGTTCTACATGATGGGCGTCGCCATCACACTCGGGCTGATCCTCGTCTACATCGCCGGCAACGTGGGTGTCTTCCGCTACTACGCGTTCGAGAACAAGAAGGAGTTCAACGTCGTCCTCCACGTGATCCTCCCCCTGGTGTCCACCGTGGCACTGCTGTTCGTCGGCTACATGTCCATCGTTCCGTTCCCGAGTTTCCCGGTCGGAATCGCCCCAATCCTGGTCGGCGTCTGGATCCTGCTCGGCATCGGACTGACGATCTTCGCGTCACGCACGGGTCGGGAGGAATGGCTCGACCGAGCGGCGCATGTCTACGAAGAGCCTGTCGATGTCGCGCCGGAGGCTCCGGAACCGAACGTCCGGTAAGCGCCGGCGGAAGACAGAGGAGCATACGCGGATGTCGGTTCGTGTTGACCTGGACTGGGAGTACCGCGGGCTGCGGGTGGTCCGGATGGAGAGCTCGAGACTCTGCGTCGACGTGCTTCCCGACCTCGGCGGGAAGATCCTCAATCTCGTCGACAAGACGCAGGATCGGAATGTGCTCTGGCACAACCCGCGGATCTATCCGCATCCCGCACCGTTGCAGGCGAATTTCGATGATCACTACGCGGGTGGCTGGGATGACGGGTTTCCCACCTGCGTTCCCTGCCGGAACGAGTACGGAGACGAGATCCCCTATCTCGGCGAGGTGTGGAACCTTCCGCTGTCGGTCGTGGTCGAAGAGGCTGGTCGCGGCAACGCGCAGGTGCGCTTCACAGGCGCCACCCCGATCACCCCCGCCTCGTGGTCGAGGACCCTCGTCCTGGAGGAGGACTCGCCGTCGCTCCGGCTTGACACCGTGATCGAGAACAGCGGGACGCGGCCGTTCTCGTTCAACTGGGGCACCCATGCGGCTGTCGCTGTCAGTGCGGGTGACCGGATCGATGCTCCGACGGCGTCTGCGGTGGTGCGGGAGGCGGGAGGCGGCGGACTGGGCGAGGTGGACGACGAGTATGACTACCCCTATGTGACGCTGAAGGATGGCAGCCTGGTTGATGTCCGTCGTGTCTTGGAGCCGGCCACGGGCAGCTTCGCCTTACACGTGTTGAGCCCGATGACGGGCGGGTGGATCGCCGTCACCAATACCGCAGCACGCTCCGGATTCGGACTGGTCTTCGATCCCGCGGTGCAGACCGCGGCGTGGCAGTGGATGAACTATGGCGGCTTCCGAGGCCTGTACCATGCCATCATCGAGGCCTGGCTCAGTCCTGCAACGTCCCTGGAGGCCGCCATCTCGGACCGCACAGCACGTGTACTTCGACCCGGTGAGAGCTTCTCTTCCTCCGTGTATGGCGTCACCTACAGCGGTGTCGCGTCCGTGACTGCGCTGGCCGCGGACGGGGCGGTCAGCTGATGGAGGAATTCGCTTCGCACACATCCGCGCGTATCGACGCTGTACGACGCGCGGTGGGACAGGCAGACGCAGAGCTGTTGGTGGCAACCGATCACGCGACCGTTCGTTGGATCTCCGGCCGCAGCATCCAGGCCGGCACCATCGCCGTCGTGAGTTCGCATGCGGCGGCTCTGCTCGGGCCCGGCGATGACCAGCTCGACGCGCTACGGGTGGCGGCGCCTTTTGCGAAGCGCGGGAGGATGACGCCCCTCGCGATCGAGACGCCGGCTGCTCCCGCGTGGCTCCTGGGCGAGTTGGCTGGCCATCCTCTCGTCGACCTCGGCCAGAAGCTCGAGCAGCTACGCATCGTCAAGGATCCAGCCGAGCTCGCGTTACTGGCGGAGGCCGCGGTGAGGGCAACCGCCGCGCAACGCATCTTCCGATCCGAGATCAGCCTCGGAATCAGCGAACAGACGGTCTCGGATCGGGTGCAGAGCCGACTCGTGCAGCAGCAGAAGCCGACCGCTGCCATCGTCGACCTGATGTTCGGTGAGCGCTGCGCCCTGGTGGGTGCCGCGCCCACGAGTCGCACGCTGGCCGCCGGTGAGACGGCATTGTTCGATTTCGCGCCGATCGTCGACGACTACTGGGGAGATTCCTGCAGCACCGTGGTTCTGGGAACACCCGCATCGGAAGTCTCCCGGCTTCATGGGGCGGTCGCCCGTGCGCTTCGTGCGGGTATCGACCTTCTGCGACCGGGAGTTCGGGCGTCCGCCGTGGATGCTGCCGTGCGCTCGGTGATGGCTGAGGCCGGTTATCACTATCCGCACTTCACCGGCCACGGCGTGGGGCTAAAGCAGCAGGAGCCGCCCTACATCTCTCCTGATTCGCAGCACATCCTCGCCGCGGGCACGGTGGTCGCTCTCGAGCCGGGAGCATACTTCGACGGATATGGAGTCCGTCTCGAACATGTGATCCAGATCACGGAAGACGCACCCCGCGTCTTGACCGGCCATGATCTGGCGCTGGGAGCCGGCTGAGGGCTTCCTTCGACCCGAGAGAAGAGATGGGCAGACCCGTGCGAATCACCGGTATCGAATGCCATGTGCTCCTGGATCCCGACTTCGACACCACGGCGGCGAGTTCGGCTCAGGACGACTTCATCGTCGAGATCCACACGGACGCGGGCGTGTCCGGAGTCGGTGAGACCGACCTGAACCCCTGGATCGCCCGCGCATGCATCCAGGCACCGGGTACGCACAACATGGGCCTCGGACTGACGGAGATGCTGATCGGAGCCGACCCCTTCGACATCGAAGGGGTGTGGCAACGGCTCTACGTCGGATCGGCCATGAACGGCCGGCGCGGCGCGGTGATCAACGCGATCGGAGCGATTGACATCGCGCTCCACGACCTGCGAGGCAAAGCACTCGGGCAGCCGTGTCATGCCTTGATGGGCGGAGCGGTACGAGAGGAGGTGACGCCGTACGCATCGTTGCAGCCCGAGGTGACCTCGTTCGCCGATTACCGGGACTCGCTGGTCGAATGGGCACGGCGAGCAAAGAGCCTCGGATTCCGGGCGGTGAAGTCGGAGGTCACCCTGGCCGGTCCGTTCGCACACAACAACCTCCGCGAGTCATGGGACAGGAGCACCGAGATCGTCGCTGCAGTCCGCTCGGCGATCGGGCCCGATACCGCGCTTCTCGTCGACGTGCAATATGCCTTCCCTGACGCCGACACAGCGCTCGGTGTCTTGCGTGAGTGGCAGGAGTTCGATCTGACCTTCGTGGAGACGCCGTTGTGGGCGGACGACCTCGACGGCTACGCGAGATTGGCCACCGAGCAAGGCATACCGATCGCCGCGGGGGAGTGGCTGACGACACGGTTCGAGTTCGCGAGCCTCATCGATCATGGAAGGATCGCCTTCGCTCAGCCGGACATCGGCCGTGTCGGTGGCCTGACAGAAGCCATTCGCGTCGCGCAGCTCGCACAGAGTCACGGGCGGCGCGTGGTGCCGCACCTCTGGAAGACGGGCATATCGATCGCGGCGGCGATCCAGTTCGCCGCAGTGACCCCGGTGTGCGACTTCATCGAGTTCCTCCCGGCTGGGCTGTCCGAGTCGGCGTTGCGCAAGAGCCTGACCGGCGCGGATCCGGCCATGGTCGATGGCCGGATCCGGGTGCCGTCGTCGCCAGGACTCGGGGTCGAGATCAATAGGGATGCGATGCGCGAGTTCGAGCGCGCGGCGCTGCTGAAGACCCCAGGACACTGAGCCTCGCCCACAGCCTGGCTTCACGCGGGACGATTCATGGCGGAGGCTGCGTGGGCGGTCGTAGCGGCGCGTCGCCGGCCGTAGCGGCTCACTCCGTCCCGTCGGCCGTGTCCTCGAGGGCGATGATGCCGGTAGAGAGGTCGACGTCTCGTCCGCCGCGCGATCGTACGGCGCCGATGATGAGCCCCGTGGCAGCCGCGATCAGCATGAGCACCGGCAGCAGCGTCGCCGGGCCCTCGGTCACGCCGGTCAACAGTGGGAAGTTGACGACCGCGAGGACCAGGGCGGCCACCAGACCCAGGCCGCCGAGGACGGGTGCGATGAAGCTCGCCCACATGCTGGTCCGCTTGTCGCGGTGCCGGACGAAGAACCCGACGACGGATGCCGCGCCGGCCGCCTGCAACAGGAGCACGCCGAGGGTGCCCACGCCGACGAGCCAGAGGTAGATCGTCGCGAACGGGTCCGCTCCCGCGGCCACGAAGACTCCGAGGACCACGCCGGTCACGATCGTCAGCACGATGCTCGCGATGTTCGGGCTGCGGAACCTGTGGTGCGTGTGTCCGAGCGCCCGCGGCAGGAAGCCGGCGCGTCCGAGCGAGAAGAGGTATCGGGCGAGCGTGTTGTGGAAGGCGAGCAGCACCGCGATGAGACTGGTCACGACGAGGACGTGCATGATCGTGGTCGACCACTCGCCGACATACTTCGTGTTCGCGGCGAAGACGAAGTTGACGGGATCGCTGGTCGCGGCATCCTGCACGTTCCCGGAACCGTATGCCAGCCCGAGCGCCCACATGGTGGCCGTGTAGATCACGCCGATCACGGCGATGGAACCGTACGTGGCGCGCGGGATGGTGATCCGCGGGCGCTTGGCCTCCTCGCCGTAGATCACGGTGGCCTCGAACCCGACGAAGCATGCGAACGCGAACAGGAGCCCCGCGCCCATCTGCGGGGTGAAGACGTTGGCCGGAGCGAACGCCTCGAGGTTCAGCCCCGCCGCTCCTCCCGACACGAAGACCGCCACGTCGAAGACGACCAGGATCAGCACTTCGAGGATCATCAGGACGCCCAGCACGGACGCCGACAACTGGATGTCGAGGTAGCCGAACAGGCCGATCAGGACCACGCCGGCGAAGGCGATGACCTGCCAGGGGATCGGCCAGCCGAGGACCGTCGAGAACAGGTCGGCGGTGAAGACCGCCAACTGGCCGAACAGCCCGATGAGCATGCCTGCGTAGGCGAGCACGGCGACGCCGGCGAACACGTATCCGGTGTGCCGGCCGAGCCCCTTGGCGGCGAATGCGGCGAACCCGCCGGCGCTGGTGACGTGACGGCTCATGGTCGCGAAGCCGATGGCGAACAGCAGCAGCACGAGGGCCGCGATGACGTACATCGCCGGTCCGCCGGCGCCCGCGAAGGTGAAGACCACGGGGCCCGCGCCGAGCACGGCGGCCAGAGGCGCCGCGGTTGCGACGACGAAGAAGATGATCGCCGGGACCCCGAGCGACCCCTTCTTCAACGCCGTGCCGTGGCGATCGGTCGTGCCCACGGCGTCTTCGGTCTGCTCGGCCGGGCTCTGAGACATCTCGGTTGCTCCTCATTTCGAAGGCCGCGACGGTGCGACCCTGACATGGCGCTCTGGGTGTGCGTCGTATCATCGTCGGATCGGGCGGTGCGCCCGTCAACGGCGGATCCGCGATCGTGCGATCGCCGGGGCAGATCGTCAGCGAGGAGGCGGGATGGAGCTGCGGCAGCTGCGGTACTTCGTCCGTGTCGCGGAGACGCTGCACTTCGGCCGCGCGGCGGCGAAGGAGTTCGTCTCGCAGTCGGTGATCAGCACGCAGATCCAGACGCTGGAGACCGAGCTGGGCTTCCGTCTGTTCGACCGGACCAGCCACCGCGTCTCGCTCACCCCGGCCGGCACGGTATTTCTCGCAGAGGTCGAGCAGACGCTGGCCGCGCTCGGCTCTGCGGTCGCCGGCGCCCGCGATGTCGCGCGGGGTGCTCCTCGCCGTCTGCACGTCGGCACGTTCGCCGAGGGCGCGGGTCCGCTGACCCATCTGATCTTCTCCGCCTTCCGCGAGGCCGCCGTCGACATCGACCTGCACTACGTGGAGCTGACGATGGTCAATCAGCTCGACGCGGTGCGCGACGGCGACGTGGATGTCGCACTGCTGCGGCTTCCGATCACGGATGACTCGTTGCAGGTCGAACCGCTCTACTGCGAACCGCGAGTGGCCGTCGTCCCGGCAGACGACGAGCTTGCGGAGGCTGCGAGCCTCAGCGTACGAGACCTCATCGACAAGCCGTTCGCGGTGGCAGCCGAGGGGGCTCCGGTGGACTGGCGATCATACTGGTCGTTCGATGACGAGCGCGGCGAGGTCAGCCGCGTCGGAGGCGAGGTGCGGTCGGTTCCGGAGAGCCTGGCCGCGGTCGCCTACCGCCGTGCTGTTGACACCTACCCGGCGACGGCGGCGGCGATGTTCCCGCATCCCGGTGTGCGCTTCATCCCGCTCTCGGACGCCGAGCCGTCGAGTCTTGCCATCGTGTCGGCGGCATCCCCGGAGGGGAACGAGGCGGCAGCACGCTTCCGTGAGGTGGCGACGGGGATCGTCGACCAGTACCTGTACCTCATTCCCGGCGCCGTGCGGCTGCATCCCTCCGACGACTGACCACCGGCGCTGCCGATCTGCTGCGGCGATCGCACGATCGCGGATCGGTGATTGCCGGGCCGAGAGCGGCCGCCGCACGATGAAGATGGCGCGCTGCCGTCCGATGCGGCGCAGGATGCGTGCCCTCAGCGTGCAGGAGAGGGAGCCCATGTCGAAACTGAGCCTCGAGACGAGCGTCGCGGATTTCACGGCGACCTTCGCGGCATCCGCCGAGATGACCCGCGCCGGCCAGGAGCTGATTCCCGGCGGCTACAGTCGCAACTCGTTCAACTTCGGCCCGCATGCCGTCTTCGCCGCGGCCGGGGAGGGTGCGCACATCGTCACCGTGGATGGTCGTCGTCTGCTGGATCTGAACAACAACTTCACGGTGAACGTGCTCGGTCACAATCACCCCGCGATCAGCTCGGCCTTGATGGAGGCGATCCCGTCCGGCATCTCGTTCGGCAACCCGAGCCCCGCCGAGCCCCGGCTCGCCCAGATCCTCGTCGACCGCATCCCGTCCGTCCAGAAGGTGCAGTTCTCCTGCTCCGCGACGGAGTCGTGCATGAGTGCCATCCGGATCGCCCGGGCGTTCACCGGGAAGACGAAGGTGGCCAAGTTCGAGGGCGGCTATCACGGCTTCAGCGACCTGCTGCACATCTCGTCGCACACCGGGCCCGGCGACGACGGCGGCACGGACGCCGATCCGAGGCCGATCCGTGACAGCGGCGGCATCCCTCAGGCAGACCTGGACAACACCGTCATCCTCACTCAGAACGACGCCGAGGGCATGGAGCGGATCCTGGGCGCGCACGCCGACGAGATCGCCGCGGTGATCGTCGAGCTGCAAAGCGGCGCGGGTGGACTGATCGTGCTCGATCAGGAGTTCGTGGAGCGGCTGCGCGCGACGACCCGTGCGCTCGGGATCGTGCTGATCTTCGACGAGACGATCAGCCTGCGCGCCGGCTATCACGGCCTGCAAGGCGTCTACGGCGTGAGCCCCGACCTCACGGTGATGGGCAAGATCATCGGCGGCGGGATGCCGTTGGGCGCCGTCGGCGGCTCGAAAGACGTCATGAGCGTGCTCGAGAACGGCACGGTGACCATCTCGGGCACCCACCACGGACACAAGCTCGCGCTGCTGGCCGGCGCTGCCTGCATGACGGCGATGGACGAGGACGCGTTCGCGACGCTGAACGCGCGGGCCCTGCGGGTGAAGACCGAGCTGAACGAGTGGAGCAGCGCGCGCGACAGCCCCTTCACGGTGTACGGCCGGGGCTTCTCCCACCTCGCGTACGGCTACCTGAGCCGCCCGGGGCTTGCCATGCGTACGCACCGCGACTACTGGCGCAACCTCGATGCGGACAAGACGCAGATCATCTCGCTCGAGCTGGCCATCCGCGGGTTCTTCCCCGTGCACCGCGGCGAGTTCTCGCTCTCGGTGCCGATGACCGACGACGACATCAGCGCGTACATCGCGACTCTCAAAGAGATCGTCCTCGCGTTGGAAGACTGACCTACCCTCGATATCAGAAAGGACGTCGACGATGACCGAGATCCAGGATCGCACCTCCGTGTGGGAGGGCAAGCTGTTCAGCGACGGATGGACGGAGGGCTCGGGCACGTCGATCCCCGTGCGCGCCCCGGCCACCGGGCGCCTGCTGACGACCGTTGCCGGGGCGAGTCCGGCGGACGTCGATCGAGCGGTCACCAGCGCCGTCGCCGCGCAGCGTGAGTGGGGTGCACAGCCCTACCCGGCACGCGCGGCCGTGCTGCTGAAGGCTGCGCAGCTTCTGCAGGAGAACCCCGCGCGTCTCATCGATCCGCTCATCGACGAGGCCGGCTCCGCACAGGGCAAGGCCGGCTTCGAGGCGATGCTGGTCACCACCGAGCTGCAGGAGTCGGCGGCGCTGGCATCGCACCCATACGGTGAGATGCTGCGATCGATGAAGCCGCGGCTGTCGCTGGCCCGCCGCGTGCCGGTGGGTGTCATCGGGGTGATCTCGCCGTTCAACTTCCCCGGCATCCTCTCGATGCGGTCGGTGGCTCCGGCGCTCGCGCTGGGCAACGCCGTCGTGCTCAAGCCCGACCCGCGCACCGCCATCTCGGGCGGACTCGCGCTGGCGGCGCTGCTCGAAGAGGCGGGTCTGCCGCAGGGCGTGCTGCACGTGCTCCCGGGCGGCGGAGACGTCGGCGAGGCGATGGTGCAGCATCCCGGCATCTCGACGATCTCGTTCACCGGATCGACCGCCGCCGGCCGCCGGGTGGCGGCATCCGCCGCGCCTCTGCTCAAGCGGGTGCATCTCGAGCTCGGCGGCAACAACGCCCAGCTCGTGCTGCCCGACGCCGACGTCGCGAAGGCCGCCTCGGTGGCGGCGTGGGGATCGTACCTGCACCAGGGGCAGATCTGCATGTCAACGGGACGCCACCTCGTGCACCGCTCGATCGCCGACGAGTACGTGCGGCGGCTGGCGGACAAGGCGCGCGCCCTGCGCGTGGGCGACGGTCGTGACGGCGACAACGCGCTCGGGCCGATCATCGACGACGGGCAGCTCGCCCACATCGACGACATCGTGCAGACCTCGGTCTCGCAGGGCGCGACCCTCGTGGCGGGCGGCACCTATAACGGACGGTTCTACCAGCCGACCGTGCTCACCGAGGTCGCCGAGGACAACCGCGCCTGGACCGAGGAGATCTTCGGCCCGGTCGCTCCGGTGCTGATCTACGACGACGTCGACGAGGCGATCGAGATCATCAACCGCAGCGAGTACGGCCTGTCCGTGTCGATCCTCACCGGCAACGCGTACCGCGCCTACGAACTGGCCGACCGCATCACCTCGGGCGCCATCCACATCAACGACGCCACGGTCGACGATGAGGCATCCATCCCGTTCGGTGGCATGAAGGCGTCTGGTGTCGGCGGCCGCTTCGGAGGACCGCACGCGAACCTCGACACGTTCACCGAGATCCAGTGGGTCACGGTGCAGGGCGACATCGCCGACTATCCGTTCTGAGGCGCGCCCGGGGCGGGCGACGGGTCCCCCCCCGGAGAGCCGACCGACGGGGTTGCCGGCGTGGTGGCGTTTCAGGCGCCGCGCCGTCACACCACGACGACCTCGACACCGAGGGCACGGAGGCGGTCGAGCTCTTCGGGGTCGGCCGACTCGTCGGTGATGAGCATGTCGATCTGATCGCTGTCGGCCATGCGGGCAAGAGCCGCGCGGCCGATCTTCGAGCCGTCGGCGACGACGATCGTCCGGTGCGCCTTGGTCACCATCGCGTGGTTCGTGCGCGCCTCGGTCTCGTCGTGGGTGGTCACACCCGCCGTCGCCGAGACGCCATCGGCACCGAGGATCGCGGTGCCCACGTTCACCGCGGTGAATGTGCCCTCGGCCAGCACGCCGACGAGCTCGAGCGACTGCGGGCGCAGGATGCCGCCGGTCATGACGACCTTCAGCCGCGGGTTCGAGGCTACCTGGGTCGCGATGGACAGCGAGTTGGTGACGATCGTGAGGTCGGGGTGGTGCGCGAGCTCACGGGCGACCCCGGCGGTGGTCGTCCCGCCGCTGAGCGCGACGGCGTGACGTTCGCGGGGGATGCGGGCCGCCGCCGCACGCGCGATGCGCAGCTTCGCATCCTGGAAACGCGTGTCACGCAGTGCCACGGGCATCTCGGCCATCGTGCCGTTGACCTTCGCGCCGCCGTGCGTGCGCACGATGAGCCCGCGGTCGGCGAGCACGGCGAGATCGCGTCGCATGGTGGCCGGCGACGCGCTGAACAGCTCGGACAGTGTCGAGACCGACGCGTCACCCCGCTCGGCGATGGCATCCAGGATGTCGGCCATCCGCCGAGATCGCTTGGCCGATCCGGCGAAATCCGGCACCGACGACCTGTTCACTGCGTTGACCACAGAGTGAGCATGACAGATGATCATTTATGCGTCAATATGATCATTCGATTGCGCGCACTGCGCAGTTGCTTCGACAATCAAGAACATGCCCTCGATCGTCTTCCTCGGGGCGGGCAGCGTCGTGTTCACGCGCCAGCTCCTCACCGATCTGCTCCGCTTCGCCGACCTGCCGGTGCTCGACATCGCTCTGCACGACATCGATCCGGCGCGCCTGGACGTCGCACATCGCACGGCGTTGAGCGTCGCCCGTCAGCTCGGTCGCGAGGTACGCGTGCGCGCGTCGCAGGACCGGCGGGAGTGCCTGGCGGGCGCGGACTTCGTGGTGAACATGATCCAGGTCGGCGGCATCGCCGCCACCCGTGTCGACCTCGAGGTGCCCGCGCGGCACGGTCTGCGTCAGACGATCGGCGACACCACCGGCGTGGGCGGCGTGTTCCGCGCCCTGCGCACCTTCCCGGTGCTCTCCGGCATCGCCCGCGACATGCAGGAACTGTGCCCGGACGCCTGGTTCCTCAACTACACGAACCCCATGGCGATGAACGTGTGGTGGATGTCGCTGGTCGCTGCGCAGCTGAAGGTCGTCGGACTGTGCCACAGTGTCTACTGGACCGTGCACGACCTGTGTGCGCTCGTCGGGGTGCCGATGGAGGGCACCCGCTACCGCGCCGGCGGAGTCAATCACCAGGCGTGGCTCGTGGAGTGGAGCCGCGACGGACAGGACCTGTACCCGCTGCTGCGCGAGCGCATCGCGGCCGACCCGGAGCTGGAGCGCCGCGTGCGGGTGGAGATCTTCCGCCGTGTGGGCTTCTACCCGACGGAGACGAGCGAGCACTCGTCGGAATACGTGGGATGGTTCCTGCGCTCGGACGCGCAGATCGCCCGCTACCGGCTGCAGCCGCTCCAGTACATCGGCATCTCGGAGCGCAACGTGCAGGAGTTCGAACACGCCCGTGATCTGCTGGAGGCCGGACAGGACCTCCCCCTGCATGCGGAGGGGGATGCCGCGGAGTACGCCCCGCAGATCATCCACTCGATCCTGACGGGTGTCTCCCGGGAGCTGCACGTGAACGTGCCCAACGCGGGGCACATCGACAACCTGCCGCAGGGCGCGGTCATCGAGGTGCCCGCCACCGTCGACGCCGACGGCGTGCGAGCGCACCGCTTCGGCTCGGTGCCCTCGGCCGGCGCCGCGCTGAACCGCACCTACCTGTCCGTCGCCGAGCTCACGATCGAGGCAGCGCGCAGCGGCGACCCGCTGCGGGTGCGGCAGGCCGTGCTCGCCGACGCGAACGCCAGCTCCACGCTCACCCCGCAGCAGATCTGGGACCTGTGCGACGAGCTCACCGCCGCCCACGCGCAGTATCTGCCGGTCGCGCTCGGCGGGACCGCAGAGGACGTGCGATGACGCTCAGCGATGCGCAGGAGCTCACCGCGGCCGCCGCGGCGCGCGGTCGCGCCGTGCCGGCGTTCAACGTCATCACGCTGGAGCAGGCCGAGGCCGTCGTCACGGCGGCCGAGGAGACCGGCATCCCGCTGCTGCTGCAGGTGAGCCAGAACGCCATCGCGTTCCGCGGCAGTTTCGCGCCGTTGCTGGCCGCGTGCCGGCAACTGGCGGACGAGGCCGCGGTGCCGGTGGGCGTGCACGTCGACCACCTTCAGGACGAGACGCTCGCGCAAGCCATCATCGCCCGGGCCGGGGAGCTCGGCGTCGGCTCGCTGATGTTCGACGCGGCCACTCTCGGATACGACGACAACGCGGCGCTCACCGCCCGCGTCGTCGCCGACGCCCAGGAGCACGGACTGTGGGTGGAGGGCGAGCTCGGCGAGATCGGCGGCAAGAACGGCGCCCACGCGCCCGGCGTGCGCACGGACCCCGGCCAGGCCGTCGCCTATGTGCGCGAGACCGGGGTCGACGCCCTCGCGGTGGCAGTCGGCAGCACCCACGCGATGCGCGACCGCAACGCCCTGCTCGACCTCGGCCTCATCGCGCGGCTGGCGCAGGCCGTGCCGGTGCCGCTCGTGTTGCACGGCAGCTCAGGGGTTCCCGACGCGGCGCTCTCCGACGCCGTCGATGCCGGCATCCGCAAGGTGAACGTCGGCACCGCGCTCGGCATCGCGGGCACCGCAGCGCTGCGCGAGCAGCTCGCCGCGCGTGCCGACGCCGTCGACCCGCGCATGTATCTGCGGGGGATGCGGGATGCCACGCGCGTGGCGGCGGCGCATCTGGCAGCCGTCGTCGGCTAGGGCATCCGCCCCGAGCGTCACCGGTCGTCGTCGGCTGTCTCTCAGCCTTTGAGCCCGGATGCCGCCAGACCGTCGATGACGCGTCGCTGCAGCAGGATGAACATGATGAGCACGGGCGCCATCGCCATGAGGCTCGCGGCCATCAGCACCGGGTAGTCGGTCGTGCGGTCGCTGGACAGGGTCGCAAGGCCCGCGGCCAGCGGCATGGCCTCGGCCTGCGTTGAGACCACCAACGGCCACAGCAGCAGGTTCCACGACCAGAGGATCGTCGTGATGGCCAGCACGCTGATGCTCGGATGCACCAGGGGCAGCATCACGCGCGTGAAGACCTGGAAGGGGTTGGCGCCGTCGATGCGCGCGGCTTCCTCGAGCTCCGCGGGCAGGTTGAGGAACGCCGTGCGCATGAGGAACGTGCCGAACGCGCTGAACAGGCCGGGCGCCACGATGCCCATCAAAGTGTTCAGCCAACCCAGCGACTGCACGATCTGGTATTGCGAGAGCAGGTAGACCTGCGACGGCACCAGAAGGATCGACAGCACGAGCGCCAGCAGCAGGGCTCGTCCCCGGAACCGCATGCGCGCGAAGGCGTATCCGGCGAACGTGCACAGCACGATCTGCGCACAGGTCTGCACCACCGTCATCCACACGGATGTCTGCAGCTGCTGCAGGAACGGCAGCCGCTCGAAGACCTCGACGTAGCTGCTCCACTGCAGGTGGGCCGGCCAGAACGTGGGTGGCACCGACTGCACCTCGGCCTGCGTGGACAGCGACATGATGATCTGCCACAGGAACGGGAAGGCCATGATGAAGCCGCCGACGCCGAGCACAAGGTGGATCCACCACGTGCGACCCTCGCGCGGCACGGCCTGCCGACGGGGGATGCCGCCGGTGACGAGGGCGCGTGTGGTGGGGGTGGCCTGTGCGATGCCGGTCATGACTGGGCCCACCTTCTCTGGGCGCGGAACTGGACGAGCGTGATCAGACCGATGATCACGAAGATCACCATCGCGATCGCTGCGGCCAGGCCCTTGTCGTTCTGGATGAAGCCCGTCGAGTAGAAGTAGAAGACGAGCGACATCGTCTTGGGCAGCACCGGGTTCGAGCTGCCGAGGATCGCGTAGAGCAGGTCGAAGAGCTGGAAGCTGCCGATCGTCGTGATGATGAGCACGAAGAAGATGCTGGGGGTCAGCAGCGGCACGGTGATCGAACGGAACTGGCGCCATCTGCTCGCGCCGTCCACACGCGCGGCCTCGTACAGCTCGGACGGGATGTCCTTGAGACCGGCGCCGAGGATGATCATGGAGAACCCGACCGACGACCACAGACCGACGATCGAGACGGCCACCAGGGCGAAGCCCGGCGTGGAGATCCAGTACGGCCCGGAGATCCCGAACAGGGACAGGAACCAGTTCAGCACCCCGAAGTCGCCGTTGAAGATGATGCGCCAGACCAGTGCGATCGCGGCAGGCATCGCCACATAGGGGAGGAAGAACAGCGCACGGTAGAACTGCGCCAATCGCAGCCCCGGCGTGTTCAGCAAGCTGGCCAGCCACACCGCGATCGGGACACCGAGCAGCACGATCAGCGTGTAGATCAGGGTGTTCAGCAGCGCCTGGTATAGCTGCGGGTCGGACAGCAGCGCCGCATAGTTCGTCAGCCCGCTGAAGACTGCGCCGCCGAAGACGCCCCAGGTCGTGAACGAGAACCAGAAGGTCTGCACGATCGGCCACAGGTAGAAGATCGCGACACCGATCAGCAGCGGCCCCGCGAACAGCCATGGCCACGCGCCGTCGGCCCGCAGCGACCGCGCGCCCCGTCCGGGCTCGCCGGAGCGAGTCCGGACGGGGCGGCCAGCCGACCCGCCGGCGACGGCATCGCGCACGTGCGCATCGACGGCCATCGCGTCACTCCTTGGCCAGCGCCGCATCCATCTGCGTCGCCAGATCCTTCAGGACGCCGTCGACGGGCTGCGATCCGTCGAATGCCGATGGAAGCAGGTTCGCCTCCAAGGTGTTCCACGCGGCGGTGTTCTTCGAGATCGGCAGGGGCTTGGCGTAGTCCACCGCATCAAGGAAGACCTGCAGGTTCGCATCGGGCATCGACTTGGTGAACGCATCCTGCGTGCCGTTGAACGCGGGGATCACGGCGCCCAGATCGCCCTGCTGCTGCTGCGCCTGCTTGCCGGCCAGGTAGGCCTGAAGCGCCTGGGCGGCGGCCTTGTGTGTGGAGTTCGCCGCCACGACGTTGGCCACGCCGTGGATGACGGTGGCCTGCTGCTGGCCCTTGGGCAGCGGGATGACGACGACGTCCTTCTCCATGTCGGAGCCGGCAAGGGCGCCGCGGAACCAGCTGCCGCCCTGATACATGGCCAGCTTGCCCGACGTGAACCACTGGTCGGCGCCGGTGTCGGTGAGCTGTGCCATGCTCGGCGACGCCCCCGATGCGATGAGGTCGGTCCAGAACGCGATGCCGGCCTTGGCTGCGGGGGTGTCGTACTCCGACGTCTTCCCGTCCGCCGAGATCACGTTGCCGCCGGCCTGGAAGATCGTGTCGTAGTAGGTGGTCTGCCCATCCATGCCGCCGGCGGCCCCATAGATGCCCTGCGCCTTGAGCTTGTGCGAGATCTCGGCGGAAAGGCTTTGGAAGTCGTCCCAGGTCCAGCCGTCCGTCGGCAGCGCCACGCGGGCCTTCTCGAACAGCGACTTGTTCGCCCAGATGGCGATGGTGTCGAAATCCTTCGGCACGCCGTACTGCACGTCGTCGTAGGTATACAGGTCGTTGAGCGCCTTCGAGTAGTTCGCGGGGTCGATCGCGCCCGCCTTCACCTCGGCCGTGATCGGCTCGAGCTTGCCGTTGGAAGCGTAGAGCTGGAAGTTGGGACCGTTCATCCAGAAGAGGTCGGGGAGGGTGTTGCTGGACGCCTCGGTCTGCAGCTTCGTCCAGTAGGTGCCCCAGGGCGTGACGTCGACGTTGACCTTGATCTTGGGGTACTGCTCGTTGAAGCCCTCGAGGTTCGCCTTGATCGCTGCGACCTGGTTCTGGTCCCAGACCGCGTAGGTGAGCGTCGCGGCGGTGTCCTTGCCGACCGGTGCGGTCTGGGGCGCGTCGCCCCCGGCGTCGCCCGGCCCCGCGCAGCCGGCCAGCAGAAGGGTTGCGCAGGCAGCGCCGACGATCCCGAACAGCGCGCCGCGACGTGTGCGGCGCATCGTGGTGTGGTGCATGTCAGTTCCTTTCCGATGCCGTCGGCGCGTCAGGACGCGGACGGAGTCTGTGCAGCGGGCCCGAACCACCGGTGACACGGCGAGCGCCTCGCGTGTCGGCCATCGCGCAAGGAGTGGGCCACGAGCGCTCCGCTGCCGCGTCGAGGACCCGAGATGCAACGGCCGTGCCGGTCGTCGCGTGCATTTCACCGCTCCCTTGCGTGAATGTTCCGTTCATACTGACAACGCGGTCAGGAACGCACAAGCAATACGCAGAGAATCGTTCATTCGATCAATCGCAATGATCAACCGATCACCGCGGTCGCTCGAAGCGGTGTCAGAGCCCGAGGATCCGCGCGGCGTTTCCGCGGTACAGGCGCGCAAGCAGGGCGCCGTCGATGCCTGCGGCAGACACGGCCCACCGTCCCTGGGGCGGGATGGGAGCTCCTGGCGCGTAGTCGAACCCCTCGTCCGTCGACTCCAAGAACCGGAAGTGCAGGCGGTACTGCTCGTCGCTGGCCGGGTAGATGTCGGTGCCGAACAGCACGCGGTCGGGCCACGCCGCGACGAGCCGGGCGAAGCGCCGCGGCTGCCGGCCGAGCTCGGCCATCCGGCCGGCGATGTCGACGTGATAGTTCGGGGCGGCGGCCAGGAGGCGCTCGACGCGGTCGAGGTCTTCCGCGACGCATCCCATGTGCGCACCGATGAAGGTGGTGCCGGGGCAGGCGAGCACGAGCCGGGCGTGTGCGTCCAGCAACGCGTCGAAGGTGGGATAGCGGTCGTGGTCGCCGAACCACCAGGCGCGTTCGATGCGCAGCTCATCGAGCCGTTCGTTACGGGGATCCAGCGGCTCGAAGAAGGCGATCGGATCGGCCGTGTGGATGAGCACGGGCAGCCCGAGCTCGCCGGCGCGGCGCAGCACGGTGACGATCTGCGGGGCGTCGGGCATCACCAGCGCGCCTGCCGGACCGCGGAACCGCAGCCCGAGCGACTTCCAGACCTTCACGCCACGGGCGCCGCGGCGGGCGGCGTCCTCCAGCTGTGCGATGAGCAGCTGCACGCCCTCGGGATCCGCCAGCTGGGCCCAGTCGAGCTGGCAGAACGTGAAGAATCGTCCCGGGTAGGCGCGATCGTATCGATCGAGGTTCGCCTCCAGCTCGTCGGACCACATCCCGTCGAGGTTGACGATGGAATCGACGTGGCGCTCGTCCATCATGCGCACGAGGCCGGGGACGTCGTCGATCATCCAATCTCCGTCGGCGGTCAGCCAGCGCCCGAGATGGTTGTGCACATCGATGCACGGCACGGCCGGCACCGGCACGTCCGTGGTGCGAGTGCGCAACTGCCGCTGCGGCCTCCAATCCCGAAGACGGATGTCGTCGATGCTCATGTCGTCCCTTCGCGGCACTTCAGGCGGCCGATGGCCGCCTGCTCCCCAACCTTCTCCTGCATCGTTCGATCGCGCAATCATTCTCTCAATCAGAGTGAGCGATTAGCGCATTTTCTTTCGCAATCGCTCATTCTGAGTCAGGATGGCGGACAGCGAGGCGGCATCGCCGCTGCTCAAACCGCATCCGCAGGGAGCATTGCACCATGAACATCACGTCCACGGAGATCACCAGCCAGCCCGAGGTCTGGCGCCAGTCGCTCGCCGTGCTCGATCACGCGCGCGAGCTGCTGACGCGACCCGGAGAACGGGTGCTGGTGATCGGCTGCGGAACGTCGGCGTTCGTGGCCGAGTCGTTCGCGCTGCTGCGCGAGCAGGCGGGATTCGGCGAGACGGACGCCGCCTACGCGTCTGAGCCCCGCCCGTGGCGGCCGTACGACGCCGTCATCGGCATCAGCCGCTCGGGCACGACCACCGAGGTGATCGCGGCGCTGGCCGGCGTGCCCCAGGGCGTCCGGCGGATCGTTGTCACCGGCGTCGAGGACTCGCCCGTCGCCCGGGCCGCCGATGACGTCTTGTTGCTCGACTTCGCCGACGAGCGATCGGTGGTGCAGACGCGGTTTCCCACGACCTTCCTGTTCCTGGCCCGCGCCGCCTTCGGCGAGGACGTCTCGACACTGCCCGACATGGCCGAAGCCGCGCTGGCCGCACCTGCCCCCCAGCCGCCCGACGGCTTCGACCATGTCGTCTACCTCGGCCGTGGATGGACCTACGGGCTGGCGCAGGAGGCTGCGCTGAAGATCCGTGAGGCCGCGCAGGCATGGGCGGAGGCCTACCCGCTGCTCGACTATCGTCACGGGCCCCTCGCCGTTGCCCACCCGGGATCGCTGGTGTGGCTGCTGGGCACGCACGACGACGATCTCGCGCGAGAGATCGCCGCGACCGGGGCGACCGTGGTCTCCCGCGCCGCCGCCGATCCGCTCGTCGAGCTCGCGCTCGCGCAGCGCCTCGCGGTCGAGACAGCGGTCTCCCGCGGGCTCGACCCCGACAGCCCGCGGCGGCTGACCCGGTCGATCGTGCTCTCCTGACCTTGCGCGCGCGCCGTCTGCGCTGCACCATTCTCAAGGAGCCCGGATGATGACCTCGCACGCACCGGTCGGAAGCGCACCGACCCCGCCGACACCGATCGGGATGTCGCGATGAGCGTGTCCCGCGTGCTCGTCGTCGGCGATGCCAATCTCGATCTCGTGCTGCGTGGCGACGTGGTGCCGCGGTTCGGGCAGGCCGAGCAGCTGCTGGACGGCGCCGACCTCGTGCTGGGCTCGAGCGCCGGGATCGTCGCCGCGGGTCTGGCCCGCCTGGGCGTGGCCACGGCGCTTGCCGCACGCGTGGGCGCGGATCTGTTCGGCGTGCGCACGCGCGAGCTGCTGTCGGCGGCGGGGGTGGACACCTCCCACGTGCTCTCCTCGCCCGAGCCGACCGGTCTCTCGGTGATCTTGTCCGCGCCGGACGATCGGGCGATCCTCACGCTCGTCGGTGCGATCTCAGCGCTCTCCGACGCCGACGTGCAGAATGCGGCATCCGCTCTTGAACCGGCTCATGTGCACGTGGCCTCGTTCTTTCTCGTGCCAGCCGTCGCGGCGGCGCTCCCCGCTCGGCTGGAGTCCCTGCGCGCCGCGGGCATGACCACGAGCCTGGACACCAACTGGGATCCGTCCGGCCGGTGGGAGGGCGTGCGGGAGTGCCTTGCGTACCTCGATGTGCTGCTGCCCAACGCCGCCGAGGCGATGGCGTTGTCGCGCGCGATCGGCGACGACCCCGACGACCCGGAGGACGCCGCGCGCCGGCTCGCGGCGCGGGGGCCCGCCGTGGTCGTCAAAGACGGCTCCCGGGGCGGTTTCGCCGTGGCCGACGGATCGCTGGTGCGCGCCCCGAGCCGGCCGGTGCGGGTCGTGGACACCACCGGCGCCGGCGACAGCTTCGCCGCGGGATTCCTGGCCGCTCGTCTGGAGGGCAGGCCGCTTGCGGACGCCGTGCGCTGGGCGGTCGCCGCAGGATCGTTGTCCACCCGTGGCGTGGGAGGCACCGACGGGCAGCCCACGCGCGGCGAGCTGCTGGCCGCGCTGGGCGAGGGCGACTCGTCGTGATCACCTGCCTTTCCCTGGGGCCGGCGCTGGATGTCACCTACGGCGTTGCGAGTCTGCGTGTGGGGGAGATCCATCGTCCGACCTGGCAGCTGGCCCTCCCCGGCGGCAAGGCTGTCAACGTGGCTCGTGCGCTGCACACGCTCGGCACCGCCGCCCGGGTGATCCTGCCGCTGGGGGGCCCGGTCGGACAGCTCGTGCAGGCGGGGCTGGA
>CALKHM010000093.1 GCA_937988695.1 uncultured Microbacterium sp.
GGACAGGCCCATCTTCTCGTTCAGCAGCCCCTTGGCGCGGTCGACGAGCTTGCGCGTCTCGAACCGCTCGACCATGTCGGCGACTTCGGCTTCGAGCGTGATGATCTGCTCGTGCCGTGCCAGCGCGATCTCGATGGCCGGCAGCAGGTCGTTCGGTGTGAAGGGCTTGACCACGTAGGCCAGCGCGCCTGCCTCGCTGGCACGCTCGACGAGCTCCTTCTGGCTGAACGCGGTCAGCAGCACCACCGGGGCGATGTTGTTCTTGTTGAGCTTCTCGGCGGCCGAGATGCCGTCCAGCTGGGGCATCTTCACGTCCATGATCACGAGATCGGGACGCAGCTCGGTGGCCAGAGCGACGGCGGTCTCGCCGTCGCCGGCCTCGCCGACGACATCGAAGCCGTTGTCACGCAGGATCTCGACGATGTCCAGACGGATCAGAGATTCGTCTTCTGCGACCACCACACGTCGGGGTGCGGATGTTGTGGACGCGGAGGTCTGTTCCTGCTCAGTCACCCTAAGATCCTACGGTATCGTCGTTCTTCGGCGTGCAATATGCACGTGGCACGTGCGCCGGTGTGGCGGAATGGCAGACGCGACCGACTCAAACTCGGTTGCCCGCAAGGGCGTGTGGGTTCGACTCCCACCACCGGCACGTTCGAGGGGAGGTCCCGACCGGGGGCGTCCCCTCGAACGACGAAACGGGATGCCTCGACTGGAGGCATCCCGTTCTCCGTCTCCCGCGCGACTACGCCTGGTGGTCGCGGTAGATGGGCGCGGCGCCGTGCTTGGCGTCGCCCACCTTGTGGATGCGGATGTCGTTGGTCGAGCCGACGATCCCGGGGGGCGATCCGGAGATCACGACCACCTTGTCGCCGACCTCTGCCAGCTTGTTGCCCAGCAGATGGTCATCGACCTGGATGAACATCCGGTCGGTGTGCGGCACGTGCTCGACGAGGGTGGAGTGGATGCCCCAGGTCAGGGCCATCCGGCGTCGGATGGCCGGCTCAGGGGTGAACGCGATCATCGGGATCTTCGGGCGCAGCCGGGACATCCGCCGCGCGGAGTCGCCGGACTCCGTGAAGATGCAGACGAACTTCGCGCCCACGAAGTCGGCCACCTCGTTGGCGGCCAGCGTGATGATGCCGCCCTGGGTGCGCGGGCGGTTCGTGAGCGGATGGATGCGCTCCAGGCCGTGCTCCTCGGTGGAGGCGATGATCCTTGCCATGGTCTCCACGACCACCACCGGGTACTCCCCCACGCTGGTCTCGCCGGAGAGCATGACCGCGTCGGCGCCATCGAGAACGGCGTTGGCCACGTCGCTGGTTTCGGCACGCGTGGGCACCGGGCTGTTGATCATCGACTCGAGCATCTGGGTCGCGACGATGACCGGCTTCGCCATGCGACGGCACAGCTCGACCGCGCGCTTCTGCACGATCGGCACGGCCTCCAGCGGCAGCTCCACGCCGAGGTCGCCGCGGGCGACCATGATCCCGTCGAACGCGTCGATGATCTCTTCGAGGTGATCGACGGCCTGAGGCTTCTCGATCTTGGCGATCACCGGAACGCGGCGCCCCTCCTCGGCCATGATCTCGTGCACGCGCTGCACGTCCTTGGCGTCGCGCACGAACGAGAGCGCGATGATGTCGGCGCCCGTACGCAGGCCCCAGCGCAGATCGGCCTCATCCTTCTCACTGAGCGCGGGAACGTTCACGGCGACGCCGGGCAGGTTGATGCCCTTGTTGTTCGAGACCGGGCCGCCGACGATCACCTTCGTCGTCACGACGGTGCCGTCGGTGGACACCACCTGCACACGCACCTTGCCGTCGTCGATGAGCAGGAAGTCGCCGGGCTTGACGTCTTGCGGTAGGCCCTTGAACGTCGTGCCGACGATGTCCTTCGTGCCGAGGATGTCCTCGGTGGTGATCTTGAACGTGTCGCCCTCGGCCAGCTCGTGAGGGCCGGCGGCGAACCTGCCCAGGCGGATCTTCGGGCCTTGCAGGTCGACGAGCACCGCGACGGGGCGCTTGGCGTCATCCGCAGCCTTGCGCACATTGGCGAAGTTGTTCTCGTGCACGGCGTAGTCGCCATGGCTGAGATTGAAACGGGCAACGTCCACGCCGGCGTCGATGATCGCACGGACCATCTCATACGACGAAGTGGCGGGCCCCAGGGTAGCGACGATTTTCGCGCGTCTCATTACGAGCAGTACTCCGGGTTTCTGTGTATCTTGCGGTATCGCGAGAAGACGGGGATGCGGCCAGCCTACGCGGGCCGCACACCGATCGCGACATCTGTTGCGGCGACGGGCGTCGGCAGCGCCGTCTCGCCGACGAGGTAGCTGTCGACGGCCGCAGCGGCCGCACGGCCCTCGGCGATCGCCCAGACGATCAGCGACTGGCCACGGCCGGCATCCCCCGCCACGAACACGCCGGGCAGCGACGTCTCGAACCGCGCCGAGCGCTTGAGGCTGCCCAGCCGCGTGAACGGCAGGTCGAGCTGTGCGTCGATGGCATCGCGCTCGGGTCCGCGGAAGCCCATCGCGATCAGCACGAGATCTGCGGGGATCTCGCGCTCCGTGCCGGCCTTGGGAACGCGGCCGCCGTCGACGTACTCGGTCTCGGCCACGCGCAGTGCGCGGACCGCGCCGTCGTCATCGGTGAGGAACTCGACGGTGGAGGCGAGGTAGGAGCGCTCACCGCCCTCCTCGTGCGACGACTGCACCTCGAACACGGTCGGGAACATCGGCCACGGCTGATGCTCCGGCCGATCGGCGGCCGGCCGGCGCCCGATAGCCAGGTTCGTGACGCTGCGTGCACCCTGACGATGCGCGGTGCCGATGCAGTCGGAACCCGTGTCACCGCCACCGATGACGATCACATGCTTTCCTGCCGCGGTGATCTGCTCGAAGACGGCGTCGCCGGCGGCCGCGTGGTTTGCCTGCACGAGGTAGTCCATCGCGAAGTGGATGCCGTCGGCATCGCGTCCCGGGATCGGCAGATCGCGCGGCACGGTCGATCCGGTGGCGATGACCACGGCGTCGTAGCGGGCACGAAGATCCGCCCAGGTGATGTCGCGGCCGATCTCAACGCCGGTGCGGAACTTGGTCCCCTCCGCCACCAGCTGCGTCAGACGCGCATCGACGACGGCCTTCTCGAGCTTGAAGTCGGGGATGCCGTACCGCAGCAGGCCGCCGATGCGATCGTCGCGCTCGAAGACCGCCACGGTGTGCCCCGCCCGAGTCAGCTGTTGCGCGGCGGCAAGACCGGCAGGACCCGAGCCCACCACGGCGACGGTCTTGCCGGTCAGGCGGCCAGGCAGCTCGGGCTCGATCCAGCCGCGGGCGAACGCCTCGTCGGCGATCGTCTGCTCGATGCGCTTGATCGTCACCGGCGGCTGGTTGATGCCCAGCACGCACGCGCTCTCGCACGGAGCCGGGCACAGCCGGCCGGTCAGCTCCGGGAAGTTGTTTGTCGCGTGCAGCCGCTCACTGGCCGCGTGCATCTCATCGCGGCGGGTGAGATCGTTCCACTCCGGGATGAGGTTGCCCAATGGGCAGCCCCGATGGCAGAACGGCACCCCGCAGTCCATGCACCGGCTGGCCTGGCGCTCGACCATGGTCAGGTCGGTGGGCTCGTAGACCTCTTTCCAGTCCATGATCCGCACCGGCACGGGGCGACGCGGGGGCAGCTCCCGCTCGGTCACCTTGAGGAAGCCTTTCGGGTCAGCCATGGGTCACCTCCAGAATCCGGTTCCAGACGACGTCGCCATCGGGGTCCAGGCCCTCCTCGAGGGCGTCTTGACGTGTGCGCAGCACTGCCGCGTAGTCGCGCGGCAGCACGCGGACGAAGTTGGCAAGCTCCGCGTCGAAGTCGTCGAGGATCGCCGTGGCGCGCCGGGACCCGGTCTCCGCGACGTGCCGTTCCAGCAGATCGCGCACGATCGTGGCATCCGCACTGCCCAGCGCCGTCAGCTCGAGCTCGCCCGCGGCCAAGGCCTGCGCATTGACGTTGGACTCGTCCAGGCGGTACACGTACGCCGATCCCCCGGACATGCCGGCCCCGAGGTTGCGTCCGGTGCGTCCGAGGATCAGCGCCAGGCCACCGGTCATGTACTCCAGCGCATGGTCGCCCACCCCCTCGACGACGGCGGTCGCCCCGGAGTTGCGCACGAAGAACCTCTCTCCGACGACGCCGCGCAGGAACATGCTGCCGCTCGTGGCGCCATAGCCGATCACGTTGCCCGCGATGACGTTCTCGGATGCGTCGAACAGCGCTGCGCGTGGCGGCCGGATCACGATCTGGCCGCCGGAGAGGCCCTTACCGACATAGTCGTTGGAGTCTCCCTCCAGCCGCAGGCTGATGCCGGCCGGCAGGAACGCGCCGAAGGACTGCCCGGCGGAGCCGGTGAGGTTCAGCTCGATCGAGTCGGTGGCCAGCCCGTGCTCGCCGTGCGCCTTGGTGACGTGATGGCCGAGCATCGTGCCGATGGCACGGTCGGTGTTGTGCACGGGCAGATCGAGTCGGATATGCCCGCCATGCGCGATGACGTCGCGAGCCTGCTCGATCACCGGCACATCGAAATGAGACTCGATGTGGTGCTCCTGGTCACGCAGGTGGCGACGCGGCTCGTCGGGCCCGAAGACCGGGCCATGCAGGATCGGACCCAGGTCGAGGCCCTGGGTCTTGAAGTGGCGCACGGCGTCGTCGACGTCGAGCATCTCACTGTGCCCGACGGCCTCGTCGATCGACCGGAAGCCAAGGGAGGCGAGGTGCTCGCGCACCTCCTCGGCGATGAACTCCATGAAGTTCACCACGAACTCGGCCTTGCCGGTGAACCGTTCGCGCAACAGCGGGTTCTGCGTAGCCACGCCGACCGGGCATGTGTCCAGGTGGCATTTGCGCATCATGATGCAGCCCGACACCACCAGCGCGGTGGTCGCGAAGCCGAACTCCTCGGCTCCCAGAAGCGCCGCGATCACGACATCCCGGCCGGTCTTCAGCTGGCCGTCGGCCTGGACCACCACACGGTCGCGCATCCCGTTGAGCATCAGGGTCTGCTGCGTCTCGGCCAGTCCCAGCTCCCACGGCGTGCCGGCGTGCTTGAGCGAGTTCAGCGGGCTCGCACCGGTGCCGCCGTCATAGCCGGAGACCAGGATGACGTCGGCGAGGGCCTTCGCGGTGCCGGCCGCGACCGCGCCGATGCCGGACTGGCTCACGAGCTTCACATGCACGCGCGCATGCGGGTTCGCCCGCTTCAGGTCGAAGATGAGCTGTTTGAGGTCCTCGATGGAGTAGATGTCGTGGTGCGGCGGCGGCGAGATCAGCCCCACACCCGCTGTCGCGTGACGCGTGCGGGCGATCCACGGGTACACCTTCGCGGGCGGCAGTTGGCCTCCTTCGCCGGGCTTGGCACCCTGCGCGAGCTTGATCTGGATGTCGTCGGCCGAGGTCAGGTAGAGGCTCGTGACGCCGAACCGGCCCGATGCGACCTGCTTGATCGCACTGCGGCGGCGCGGGTCCAGCAGCCGATCGACGTCTTCGCCGCCCTCGCCCGTGTTCGACTTGCCGCCGATCGAGTTCATCGCGATCGCAAGGGTCTCGTGCGCCTCGCGCGAGATCGATCCGTAGCTCATCGCACCGGTGGCGAAGCGCTTGACGATCTCCGAGACCGGCTCGACCTCCTCCAGCGGGACGGCGGGGCGCTCGTCGGTGCGCAGCCGGAACATGCCCCGCAGCGTCTTCAGCTCGGCGGACTGGTCGTCGACCAGCGCGGTGTACTCCCGGAAGATGTCGAACCGCCGCGTCTGCGTGGAGTGCTGCAACCGGAACACGGTCTCGGGATTGAATAGGTGCGGTGGACCGTCGCGGCGCCACTCGTACTCGCCGCCGGTCCAAAGCCGTTCGTGCGCGCGGGCCGCGTCGTCCTTCGGGTAGGCGAAGTCGTGCCGCACCTGGTTCTCCGCCTCGATGTCCTCGAGGGTGATCCCGCCGATCTTCGACTCCGTGCCGGTGAAGAAGTCGTCGACGAGCTCCTGGCCGAGGCCGATCGCCTCGAACACCTGGGCGCCGGTGTACGAGGCCACCGTCGAGATGCCCATCTTCGACATGATCTTCAGCACGCCCTTGCCGAGCGCGTAGATGACGTTCGCGACGGCCTTCTCCGGAGCCAGGCCCGTGATCGCGCCCGAGCGCACCAGATACTCCACGGTCTCCATCGCCAGATAGGGGTTCACCGCGGAGGCGCCGTAGCCGAGGAGGGTGGCGACGTGGTGCACCTCGCGCACATCGCCGGCCTCGACCACCAGCGCGACCTTCATGCGGTCCTGCTGGCGGATGAGGTGGTGGTGCACGGTCGAGACCAAGAGCAGCGACGGGATCGGCACCAGGTCCTTGTCCGAGTCGCGGTCGGAGAGGATGAGGAACTCCACGCCGTCAGCGATCGCCGCGTCGGCCTCCGCGCAGATCTCCGCGAGCCGTTTGCGCATCGTCCCCGGGCCGGCGTCGAAGTGGTACAGGCCGTGGATCGTGACCGCGCGCCGCCCCGGCATGGTGCGCTCGATGTTCTGGATCTTGGCGAGCTCGTCGTTGTCGAGCACGGGGAAGTCGATCGTGATCTGACGGGCGTGGTCCGGACCCCAGGCCAGGAGGTTGCGCTCGGGCCCGATACCGGTGCGCAGGCTTGTGACGACCGCCTCCCGGATGGAGTCCAGCGGCGGGTTGGTGACCTGGGCGAACTGCTGCGTGAAGTAGTCGAACAGCAGCCGCGGTCGCTCGCTGAGCACGGCGACGGGCGTGTCGGTGCCCATCGCGCCGATCGGCTCCGCCGCGTTCTGCCCCATCGGCGTGAG
Organism: uncultured Microbacterium sp.; assembly: GCA_937988695.1. GTDB lineage: Bacteria > Actinomycetota > Actinomycetes > Actinomycetales > Microbacteriaceae > Microbacterium. Next base: position 6,848 of record CALKHM010000093.1, read on the forward strand.
CAGGATCCGCACTTCCTCCTCGGTGTAGCCGAAGGTGCGCTGGCGGCGAGTGATCGAGGCGATGGGGTGCACGATGTGCTCCCGCTCGGGCAGCTCGCTCAGGGCGAGCTTCTGACGCAGCCACAGCTCCCACGGATGCAGGGCGGCCAGCTGCGCCTTGACCTCCTCGTCCTCGATGATGCGGTGCTGCGCGGTGTCCACGACGAACATGCGCCCCGGCCGCAGCCGGCCGCGGCGGCGGATGCGCTCGGGAGCGAACTCGAGCACGCCGGTCTCACTGGCGATGACGACCAGGCCGTCGGTGGTCTGGGTCCAGCGACCGGGTCGCAGCCCGTTGCGGTCGAGAGTGGCGCATACGAGCGTGCCGTCGGTGAGGATCATCGCTGCCGGGCCGTCCCACGGCTCCATCTGCAACGCGTGGTAGTCGTAGAAGGCGCGCAGGTCGGGTGCCAGGTCGCTGCGGTTCTCGTACGCCTCGGGAACCATCATCAGCATCGCGTGCGGGAGGCTCCGACCGGTGAGGGTGAGCAGTTCGAGCACCTCGTCGAAGGATGCCGAGTCGCTCGCGCCCTCGGTGCAGATGGGCAGCAGCGGCTCGATGTCGCCGATCAGATCCGACTGCAGCTGGGACTGGCGCGCGCGCATCCAGTTGCGGTTGCCGCCCACCGTGTTGATCTCGCCGTTGTGGGCGAGCATGCGCAGCGGCTGGGCCAGCGGCCATGACGGGAACGTGTTCGTCGAGTACCGCGAGTGCACCACGGCCAGCTCGGAGGCGAACCGCTCGTCCCGCAGGTCGGGGTAGAACGGCTCGAGCTGGAGGGTGGTGACCATGCCCTTGTACCCGAGCGTGCGGGAAGACAGGGAGACGAAATACGCGCCCAGCTCGTGCTGGGCGCGCTTGCGCAGACGGTAGACCCGACGGTCGAGCTCGAGCCCGGACATCGCCGGCGCCCCGCCGATCGCCGGGCGGGACAGGAACAGCTGCTCGAACGCGGGCCGCGCCTCGTACGCGAGCTTGCCGAGGTGCGCGTCGTCGGTGGGCACCTCGCGCCAGCCGACCACGACGAGGTTCTCACTCGCGGCGAGCCTTTCGATCCCGGACTTCTGCGCGGCGCGCGCGGTGGCATCCAGCGGCAGGAAGACCATGCCCGCGGCATACTCGCCGACCGGCGGCAACTCGAAGTCGGTGACCGCTCGCAGGAACACGTCGGGCATCTGCGTGAGGATGCCCGCACCGTCGCCGGTGCCGGCATCCGAGCCGATCGCGCCGCGGTGCTCGAGGTTGCGCAGGGCCGTCAGCGCGAGGTCGATGATGTCGTGGCCGGGCGTGCCGCGGAGCGTGGCGACCATGGCCAGGCCGCAGGCGTCCTTCTCGAACGCCGGGTTGTACATGCCCTGCCGGGGTGGGAGGCCTCCGAAGGTCTCAGGCACACGAGGGGTCGCTGACATGGCGCTGCCGTCCTCACTGAACTCGGTATGGGACGACGTCGGCCCGGAGATGGGAAAGCGGAGTGGAGCCCCGCGCGCGATCAGGCGGGGGTGCCGGCCGCGGCGGTGGCGCTCGTGACGGGTGCCGCGGAGTCGACGTGGTCCACAGGGTCGCTGACGTCGACGTACTCAGGGGTGGTACCTGATTGTACAGCCCCCGCAGGGTGCCACTCGCGTCCGGGGCGATACGGCGAGGGCTCGTAGCCCGGATGCCGGCGCTTCTGCACGATCATGATGACCAGACCCAGGATCACACCGAAGATCGCCGCCCACACGTTCGTGCGCAGGCCGAGGAAGACGTCGCTCGGGTCGATGCGGATGGACTCCCACACGATGCGGCCGGCGCTGTACCAGACCAGGTAGAGGCCGAACAGGCGGCCCCACTGCATGCGGAACCGGTGACCCGCCCACAGGATCACCGCCGCTCCCAGCAGATTCCAGATCATCTCGTACAGGAACGTGGGCTGGAAGAGCGTCCCGGCCGGCAGTCCCGCGGGAAACGCCGGGTTGGACGACTCGATCTGCAGTCCCCAGGGCAGGCCCGTGGGCAGACCGAACAGCTCATGGTTGAAGTAGTTGCCGAGCCGCCCGAGCGCCTGCGCGATGATCAGGCCGGGCGCGAGGGCGTCGGCGAAACTCCAGAACCGGATGCCGGTCCATCGGCAGCCCAGCCACGCGCCGACCGCACCGCCGATGAGCGCGCCATAGATGGCGATGCCGCCCTCCCAGATGTACAGCGCCGACAGCGGGTTGCGGCCGGGGCCGAAGTAGAACGAGAAGTGCGTGAGCACGTGGTAGATGCGTGCGCAGACGATCGCCAGCGGCACCGCGATCAGCGCGATGTCGATGACCACCCACGGCTCTGCTCCGCGCTTGGTGAGCCGGTGGTTGGCCATCAGGGTGGCGACGATGATGCCTAGGATGATGAACAGCGCGTAGAAGTGGATTCGCAGCGGCCCGATGTCGAAATAGCTGATGGAGGGGCTCGGGATGCTGGCGAGTACGCCGTTGATCGCGCTGGCGGGGGCAGACGTCATGCGGACGAGTCTAAGCGTTCGCGCTACGTGCCCCGTGCGCGGTGCCCGCCGCCAGTGCCGTCGCCGTGGCCGCGAGCCCGGCCAGCCCGCCGTCGCGCACTGATTCCAGCGCCTCCTGGATCCCGTCGACG
>CALKHM010000094.1 GCA_937988695.1 uncultured Microbacterium sp.
CGGTCGATCCTGCGCGCCGACCCCGACGTGGTGCTGGTCGGCGAGATCCGCGACTACGAGACCGCCACGATCGCGATCGAGGCGGCGCTGACCGGGCACCTGCTGCTGTCGACGCTGCACACCAACGACGCGCCCAGCGCGATCACGCGCATGACAGAGATCGGCTGCGAGCCGTTCCTGGTCGCCACCGCGCTTCAGGCGGTGGTCGCACAACGGCTGGCACGCAAGCTCTGCACGCACTGCAAGGTCGCGTACACCGAGAACCCCGAGACGCTGCGGCAGCTGCAGTTCCCGCACGAGCACAGCGACCCCCCGCAGCTGTACCGCACCGGCGGCTGCCCGTCGTGCTCGGGCACCGGGTACCGCGGCCGGATCGCGCTGCACGAGGTGATGACGATGTCCGACGAGCTGGCGCAGCTGGTCACCACGCACGCGACCGGCACCCAGCTGCGCCAGACCGCGCTCGCGCAGGGCATGGTGGCGCTGCGCGACGACGGCTGGAGCAAGGTCACGCAGGGTCTGACCACCATTGAAGAGGTGCTGCGCGTCAGCGTGTGATGCACGGCACAGGAGTCTGCTCCCTGTACGGCCTCGTGGCGCGTCCCTAAGCTGGGCGGCGCCCACCCAGCGGCTGGCGCGAGGTGTGGGGAGCTCTCTTCGCGCCGGCCCGGGCCCACCGGGGCGCGGCGGCCCGATAGAGTATGCCTGAGCATGGAAGCCGAGCACGTCATACGGGTGATCCTCGTCGAGGACCAGGCGCTTTTCCGTTCGCTGCTCGGCGATCTGATCCGCCATGAGGACGGGTTCGCCCTGGTGGCGGCGACGGCGAGCGTCGCCGAGGCACGCGCACTGGCCGCCGTGCGACCGGTCGACGTCATGCTCCTGGACATCGAGCTGCCCGACGGCAACGGCTTCGCGCTCGGTCGCTCACTGCGCGCGACACGGCCCGATCTGGGCATCGTGCTGCTGTCGGGTCACGACGTCATGGACCTGCTGCTGTCCCTGCCCGCCTCCGACCGGGCGGGGTGGAGCTATCTGTCGAAGACGACGTCCACATCGCGGCGGATGCTGCTGCGTGCCCTGCAGGCGAGCGCGCGCGGCGCGAGCGTGCTCGACCCCGAGCTCATCGCGCGTCTCACCCCGCGGCGCGGCAGCGCCTTGGCCGCCCTCACCCCGCGCCAGCTGGACGCCCTGCGGCGGGTGGCCGAGGGGCTGTCGAACGCCGCCATCGCGCGCGAGATGGGGATATCGACGCACTCGGTGGACAACCTCCTCAACGCCGTCTACACGACCCTGGGCGTGCGCGACGACGGCGACCTCAACAGCCGGGTGGCGGCAGCCCTCCACCTGGTGCGCGACGGCGCGAACGGTCCCGCATGAACACCGCGGTCTCCCCCGTCGTCGCCGACCGCGACCGCCACGACGACCTCCGCGTGCTGCTGCTGACGGCGGGCGCCCTGATGCTGACCTTCGCGATCGGCTCCACCGTGCAGGCGATCTTCGTCTTCCGCCCGATCCGTCTGACGATCGGCGAGGTGATCGAGCAGGATCCGCTGCTGCCGGCGCGGCTGTTCGCGGGTGTGGCCGCCGTCGGCTTCGTGCTGGCGGCCGCCGTGCTGGTGCGGCTCAACGAGCGCCGGCCCGTGCCGATGCTGGCGTGGGTCGCCGCGATCTCGGTGCTCGCCGGCATCGGCCGGCATCTGCTTCAGCTGCTGTTCGGCGTCTACCCGCGCCCTTCGCTGGAAACCACGACGACCGAGGTCGTCTCGGCGTGCGCCGTCGTGGTCGTGTCGCTGCTGCTTGCGCTCCTGCAGGTGCGCACCCGCGCTCAGCTGCGACAGCACGAGCGCGCCGCGGCCGAGCACCGCACCCGTGCGTCGCTCGCCCTGGCGGAGCTGGCCGCCGAGGAGATGCGGGTGCGGCGCGAAGTCGCCGAGGGGCTGCACGGCACGCTGCAGGGACGCCTGGTGATGGCGCAGAGCTCGCTGACGGCGCTTGCCCGCCGTGGGCGGGAGGCCGGGTGGGCCAAAAGCGACGTTGGTCGGCTCGAAGAGCTGCGTACAGAGCTGGAGACCGTCCGCGAGCACGACGTCCGCGAGCTCAGTCAGCTGCTCTACCCGGTGGGCATCGACATCGGACTCGGCCACGCCGTACGCACCCTCGCCCGCCGGGTGCCCGCCGACATCGACATCACCGCGGACGTCGCCCCCGACGCCGACGACGCCCTCGACGGGAGCACCTCGCGGGCCGTCAGCGCTCGCATCGCCCTCGTCCGTGCCGTCGAGGAGGCCATCACCAACGCGCTCCGGCACGGCGCGGCCACCACGATCCGCGTGCTCATCCGGCTCGACGAGGCCACAGCCGGGCGCATCCGGCTCACCGTCGACGACGACGGCACGGGGCTGCCCGCCACGCCGCGGTGGAACGGTCTGGCGCGCACCGCGGACCGCCTCGAGCTGCACGGCGGCACGGTGGCGCTGGAGGACTCGCCGTTGGGTGGAGCACGGCTGCGAGTGGAGCTGCCCGCGCGCCCGGGTGTGCGGTGACCGGCGTCAGCCAGACTGGCTGAGGTCGGAGTACAGCGTGAAGATCGGCAGGTACAGGGCGATCACCATGCCGCCGATGATTACGCCGATGCCGACGATGAGCACCGGCTCGATGGTCGAGGTGAGCTGGGCGGCCGCGGTGTCCACCTCGTTCTCATAGAAGTCCGCGATGCTGGCCAGCATCTCGGCGAGCGTGCCGGACTCCTCCCCGACGGCCACCATCTGGGACACCATGGTGGGGAACACCTCGGCCTTGGCCAGCGGGCCGGCGAACGACTTGCCCTGGCGCACCGAGTCCTGGATGCCGGCCACGGCCTGCTCGATCTTCCAGTTGTTGGACGCCTGCCCGACGATCGAGAGCGCATTCAGCAGCGGCACGCCGGCGTTGAGCATCATCGACAGACTGCGTGAGAACCGTGCGACCGCGATCTTGGTGGCCAGCGTGCCGAAGACCGGCATCCTCAGCTTGAGCGGGTCGACCCGGCGACGCACCGCCTCGGTGTCCTTCTTGGCGTTCCACCACAGTGATCCGCCGATCACCAGCACGATCAGCACCGGCAGGATCCACACCATGTTGTGCGAGACCGCGACGATGATCAGCGTGGGCAACGGCAACTGCGAGCCGATCCCCGCGAACATGCCCTCAAACACCGGGACGACGAACGTGACCATGGCGACCACGCCGAGGATCGCGATGATCAGCACCACCATCGGGTACGTGGTGGCCGACTTGATCTTGTTGTGCAGGTCGGCTTCCTTCGCGTACGTCTCGGCGACCGAGGTCAACGCGTCACCGAGGAATCCGCCGGTCTCACCGACCCGCACGAGGCTCACCATGAGCGGGGGGAACACCTCCGACTGGCGAGCGAGGGCCGCCGAGAACGACACGCCGGATTCGACGTCGGCCTCTACGGCGACCAGCGCCGACTGCAGCCGCTTGTCCTCGGCCTGCTCGACGAGGATGCCGAGGGTGCGCATGAGCGGGAGCCCCGCGTTGATCAGTCCCGCCATCTGCTTCGTGAACACGGCCAGGGTCTCGGCCTTGACCTTGCGCCGGAACCCCGGGATCGAGATGTCCCGGTTCAGGCCGGTCTTCGACAGGGCCGTGACATCCAAGGGCGTCAGCCCCTGCGCGCGCAGCTTGCCGACCACGGCCGCCTCGCTGGCAGCCTCGAGCGTGCCCTTGACGATGCCGCCGCCGGCGGTGTCCACCGCCCGGTACACGAACTCCTGGATGAGAGCCATGATCACTGCTTCCGGGTGAGCTGCCAGCTGTCGGCGTTGCTGGACCATGCCTCGGCGTCGAAGTCGCGCGGGCGGATCCGGGCCCCGTCGAGCGTGGTCGGGTCGACGGCGTACGCGCGGGCGACCTGCTGCGAGATCATGCCCTCCTCGACGAGGCGCTTGAGGTCCTGGTCGAGGGTGTGCATGCCGATCGCCGACCCCGCCTGCAGGGCGGAGTACAGTTGGGCGACCTGCCCCTCGCGGATCATGTTCGCCACGGCCGGCGTGTTCACCAGCACCTCGGTGGCGATGATGCGACCGGTGGTCTGCGCGCGAGGCAGCAGCGTCTGGCTGATGATGCCCTGCAGCGTGTCGCCCAGCTGCGAGCGCACCTGGTCCTGCTGGTGCGACGGGAACGCGTCGACGATGCGGTTGATGCTCTTGGTCGCGCCCTGGGTATGCAGCGTGGACAGCACGAGGTGGCCGGTCTCGGCCGCGGACAGGGCGGTGGAGATCGATTCCGGGTCACGCAGCTCGCCGACCAGGATCACGTCGGGGTCCTGACGCAGCACCCGGCGCAGGGCCTCGGAGAAGGATGCCGTGTCGGCACCGATCTCGCGCTGGTGGATGAGCGCGGTGCGGCTGGTGTGCTGGAACTCGATGGGGTCTTCGACCGTGATCACGTGCGCCGGCAGCGACGAGTTGATGATGTCGACCATCGCGGTGAGGGTGGTCGACTTGCCCGAGCCGGTGGGTCCGGTCACCAGCACCAGGCCGCGGGGCTTGAGGGCGAAGTCACGGATGATGGGCGGCGCTCCCAGGGCGTCGAGCGAGAAGACGGTGCTCGGGATCAGACGCAGCGCCACGGCGACCGCCCCCAGCTGCCGGTACACGTTCACGCGGAACCGGCCGACATCGGCCACCGAGTACGACAGGTCGACCTCGCCGGACTCCGTGAACTCGGTGAACCGATCGCGGGGCATGATGCGCGACAGCGCGGGTTCGAGCCAGTCCATCGTGAGCGGGTCGGGGAACTCGGGAATGCGCACGAGGTCGCCGTCCACACGCATCAGCGCAGGCTGATCGGCGGTCAGGTGCACGTCGGAGGCTCGCGCATCGGCCGCAGCCTTGAGCAGTCGGTCCAGGGGGTGAGCGGTTTCGAACATGGGATTCCCTAATCGGCGGAGCGGATGAAGGCGAGGGCGTCGACGGTGAGCGTATATGCTCCCCCGCCCCCGGACGCCGCGGCGCCGGCCAGCGCGGAGTGGATGATGGCGACGAGCCGGGGGCCCTTGCGCAGCTCGTCGAGGAACCGCGCGGCGGCGGCCGGCGACGGCACGTCCACGGTGATCGTGAACGGTGCCTGGATGCGGCCGTTGTCGGCGGGAGCGGCCGCCGGCGTCGGCGTGGCCGCGGCATCCTTCGTCGCGGAACCGGAGGTCGCGGTGCCGTTCGTGGTCGTGTCCGCCGCCGGCGCGGTCTTGGGCGCCGTCGCCTTGCCGTCGTCGCCGACGATGGTGCGCGCGATGAACGGCTCGACATCGACCGTCGTGATCTTGGTGACCGTCGACTTCGTCGCCGCGGCGGCCTTGACCGCGATCTCGAAGACGTCGTCGAGATGATCGGGCACGGAGATCTGCGTGCGCAGCTGCGCGACCTCCTGCTGGGTCTGCGGGAGGTTCTTCTTGGCCGCCTGCAGAGCCTGCACCTGGATGTCGTATTGGCTGTTGGTCTGCGCGACGCGGGCGGTGTCGCCGTCGGTGCTCATGGACTGGGTGTACAGCGGAAGGGCGACCGCGGCCACGCCGCCGACGACCACGGCGAGCACGACGACGAGACCGAGGAGGTTGATGAGCTGTCTGGGGAGCGACATCACTTCTCCTTCGCCGCGTACAGGCCGGTGTAGACGGTCTGATCGAGAGTGACGGTCAACTGATACGTGTACGTCGGTTTGGCACCGGGAGTGGTACCGGTGGCCCCCGCGGCGACTGTGCCGGTGAGATCCGCGGCGTCGGCGTCGATGACGCCGTGCTCGGCACGAAGTGCACGCACCATCGTGACGAGGTCCATCGGCACCGGGCTCTGCACGCTGACCCTGCCGGTGACGCCGGCCTCGTCGGCGGGCTTGCCGGCACCGGGCAGCGCGCCGGTGACGAGGTCCCAGGCCGTGATGGTCCCCTGGTGCGGGATCACGCCGTCGATCGTGGCCAGGACCGGGGTCCATGCGACATCTGCTCCCATCGCCTGGGCGCGGTACGCCTCGAGGTCGCTCTGCACGGCACGGGTCTTGCTGACGTCGGAGAGTCCCGACAGCCGTGCCAGCAGGTCGGTCGTTCGCGCGTTCTCCGCGGCCAGCCGCTCATGCGCGAGCAGGTTGAACGCGTACGCGCCCGCGGAAAGCGCCGCCACGAGCACCACGGCAGCCAGCACGCCCACGAGCCAGCGACGCACGAGCGCCGCGCGCTCGCGGCGCTCGATCTCGCTATGTGGAAGCAGGTCGACGCGGGGAACCGAGCTGAAGCCGGACACGCCGGCGCTGCGCGAGAACACCATCATCGGCCTCCGTCGAGGGCGATGCCGGCGGTGCCGACGAGGTTCAGCGCGAGGTCGGCGGAGCCCAGCTCGATGGATCGGGAGCGCACGACCTCTTCGGCGGTGACCGGGGACAGCTGCGCGTCGATGGCCGAGACCAAGGCGTCGACGACCCCGGGCACGGCGACGCCGGCGCCGCAGATGCGCACGCTGCTCACCTGCTCGCCGCCGGGGCGGCTGGCATGGAACGCCAGGGTGTTGCGGATGCGCCCGGCGAGGTCGGCGATCGCGACGCTGGATGCCGAGGCCGCGCGCAGCGCGGCACGTCCGTGCAGCGGCACGGGCTCGGGCGGAACGGTCTCCAGCACCGTGTCGGCGTCGGCTGCCGCCTGGGCGCGCGCGCGCACGGCGGCGGTCTCGATCTCAGCGGGGATGATCCGCACGAACTGCGGGATGCCGTCGGTGACCACCACGACGTAGCTGGTGTGGTCTCCGATGTGCACGATCGCCATCGTCTCGCCAGGGGCGGCGATCACACGTGCGGCGCGGGCGAGCCCGAACGGCACGAAGTCGACGGCCTCTACGTGCAGCTTCGCCTTGGCGAACGTGGCGATGAGGTCTTCGACGGTCTCGGAGACGGCAGCCACCAGCAGACCGTGCAGCAGGCCGCCGGCCTGCGTGATCGGATAGAAGTCCAGCACGGCCTGGTTCACCGGGACCGGCAGAAGGTCCTGCACCTGGAACGGCAGCGCCTGCTTGAGCAGCTGGCGGCTCATGGCCTGCGTCGAGTGCTCCCGCACGAGGATGCGCCGGCTGCCCACGCCGAGGGTGACGCTGTGGGAGCGGATGCCGGCACGGCTCCACAGGTGCCGCAACGCGAGCGCGATGGCATCCTGATCGAGCGCCTCGGAGTCCTTCGCCGCGTCGGGAGGCAGCGGGATCTCGCCGGCTGCCACGATGCGCGGATTGTTGCCGCGGGTCAGCTCGACCGCCCGCACGCTCTCTTCGGTGATCTCGACGCCGACGATGGTGTTCGCCATCTCACACGTCCTTTCCGGCGCCGCAGCGCCTCACGTCATCCATGCAGCATCCCCAGGTACCAGGCGCCCAGCGCGGGACCGGCGAGGATGCCGAGCCAGGCGCCGGCGAGCATCCACGGCCCGAACGGTATCGCGGTTCGGGGACCGGCGCGCCGGCTCAGCAGCAGGGCGATGCCGAACACGCCACCCAGCACGAACGCGGCGAACGCGCCGACGACAAGGCTCGTCCAGCCGAGCCAGCCGAGGTAGACGCCCAGGACGCCGGCGAGCTTGACGTCGCCGCCGCCCATGCCGGCGGGCCGGATCAGCCGCAGCAGCGCGTAGAACACGTACAGCGCGACCATGCCGACGCCGGCACGGACGAGCGCAGCGGTGTCGCCCGTGACGACG